>NZ_CP006992.1:2895173-3212707 GCF_001542815.1 Methylobacterium sp. AMS5 | reverse complement strand
ATGCACGACGCGGTGAACCTCGCCTGGAAACTCGCCCTGGTCCGGCGCGGCGCCGCCGTGCCGAGGCTCCTCGACAGCTACAGTTCGGAGCGCAACGCCGTCGGCGAGATGGTTCTGCGCAATGCCGGGCGGCTCACCGCCCTGGCGACGCTCACCCATCCCCTCGCTCAGGCCGTCCGCAACCGCGCCCTGCATGGGCTCCTCGGCTTTCACGCCGTGCGGCGCCTGATGGCGGCGACGATGAGCGAGATCGCGATCGGCTATCCCGCCTCTCCGCTCTCGGTCGGGCCCGGCGCCGGCCGGCGCTGGCGGCCGGAGGATGCGGCCGGCCCACCGCCGGGCGCGGGCACCGACCCGCGCTTCGTCCTCTACGCGGCGGATGCCGAGCGTGGGACGGCCCTCGCCGCCCGCTTCCCCGGTCTGGTTCAGCCCGCACCGCGAACGAACCCCGAGCCGGGGCGCCTGCATCTGGTGCGCCCCGACGGGTATGTCGGCCTCGCGGCCGGCGCGGCCGATTGGGATGAAGCGGCGCACTACCTGAAAGAATGTGGACCGGCCTGAATGTGGTGCAGCCGAGGCGCCCGTTCGCGCGTTGAAGCCCCGATTCGATGCAGGACGCTGCCCACAATGAAATGGTTTGCCTTGAGCCCACGGGATCCCGCCGACCCGCGCTGGCCGCTTCCGGAAACGCCGAGGATCACCCTCAAGGCCGAAAACGCGGACGACGCCCGCCGCCGCTTCGAGGAAGCCTATCCGAGCGAGCCCTTCGGCACGCCGGGCCATCCCACCGGCGATGTCGGACCCGGCAGTTTCCGGGGCGATGCGGAGGCGCTGGTTGTCGAGGAGACCGACACGCCGCCCGCGCCGGAGGCGTGAGCCGTGCTGCCGGCCACAGGAATCTTCGCGCCATGACCGAAACCACGACCGAAACCACGACCGAAACCGGCAGACGCGCCCCGCACGAGACCCTCGACGCGCAGCTCCTGCGCTACTGGGAGCGGGAAGCCGCTCGCTTCGACGAGCTGTCGGCGCGGGCGAGCTTCGGCTGGATCAGCCGCAACTATGCCCGCAGGGCGCAGCGCGCCCGCGAGAAAGCCGAACGCAGCCGTGCCAAGGAGGTCGCCCGCGGCCGCCTGCCCGCATCGGCGCGGGCGCCCGATCGGGACGGCGATAGCCCGAGCTAAAACCTTTGCCGTGGCCTTCCGGGGCCACGGATCGTAAGGGCGGAGCCGTCCCCTCCCCGCCCCCTTGAGCTGCATGACAGGAACCGAAAAGGCCGCCCTGGCGAGCGCCGCCGTGGGCGTGCTCGTCACGGCGCTGAAATTCACCGCCTACTGGCTCACCGGCAGCCTCGCGCTCTATTCCGATGCGCTGGAGAGCATCATCAACGTCGTGGCCGCGGCCTGCGCGTTCCTGGCCGTGCGCGTCGCCGCGCAGCCGGCCGACGAGGATCACCCCTACGGCCACCACAAGGCGGAGTATTTCTCCGCGGTGATCGAGGGGGCGCTCGTCATTGTCGCCGCCCTGTTGATCCTGCGCGAGGCGTATTTCGGCATCCTCGACCCGAAGCCCCTCGACGCGCCCGCGCTCGGTCTGGCCGTCAACGGCGTCGCTACGGTCATCAACGCGGTCTGGGCGATGATGCTGTTCCGGCGCGGCCGGCGGCTGCGCTCGCCCGCCCTGTTGGCCGATGCCCGCCACATCCTCGCCGACGTGGTGACGTCGGGCGGCGTGCTCCTCGGCCTCGGCTTCGTCCTCGCCACGGGAACGCCGGTGCTCGATCCCGTGGTGGCGGGCCTCGTCGCTCTCAACATCCTCTGGTCGGGCTGGACGATGGTGCGCGATTCGGTCAACGGCCTGATGGATCAGGCGGCCTCGCCCGAGATGGTCACGCGCATCCGCGCCCTGATCTCGGCTCACAGCGAGGGCGCCCTGGAGGCCCACGACGTGCGCACCCGCCATGCCGGCAGCGCCACTTTCATCGACTTCCACCTCGTCGTGCCGGGCGAGATGACCGTGTTCGAATCCCACGCGATCTGCGACCGGCTTGAGGGGGTGATCGAAGCGGGGATCGAGGGGGCGGTCGTGGTGATCCATGTCGAGCCGGGCGATCAGGCCAAGCTGCGCGGCGTGCCCGTGATTTGAAGCCGGCTTCAGGCGCGATATTGGGGCTTGCATGAAGCGGGTCTTCCTCACCTCCACACCCAGCCACCGCAACGCCTACGACCTGTTCGACGGGCGCTGGGCGAGCGATCTCAGCGAACTCGTGCCCGATCTGCCGGTGGGCGGCGGGCTTCCGGGCTTCCGGGCCGATCCGCGCCCGCGCCAGGCAGCCGAGATCCTCGGGCGCGACGGGCGCTTCGACGGCTACGACATCCTCGAACTCGGAGGCCTTCCTCAAGTCGCTCATCGTCAAGAACATCGCCGGCCTGAACCGCTCGACCTTCCTGCTCGGCGACGTCAGCCGGCACCTCGCCGCTCCGGGGCCGCGCTACGACCTGATCTTCGCCTGCGGCATCCTCTATCACATGCTCGACCCGCTCGAACTGATCCGGCTCGCCGCCGCGCGCTCCGACCGGTTGTTCATCTGGACGCATTACTACGCCTCGCAGCCGCGTCTGCGCCGCCACGTGCCGCGCGCCGTCGAGCACGAGGGATTGCGCCTCACCCTGCACGAACTGACTTATCGCGACCGCGGGCTCGCCACCTTCTGGGGGGGCAACCGGGGCCGGACCCGCTGGATCGAGCGACCCGATCTGATCCGGGTGCTCGCCCATCACGGGCTGACCGAGACGACGATCATCGCCGACGACCCCGACTTCGTGAACGGCCCGGCCGTAACGCTCGCCGCGCAGCGGCCGGCCGCCGCCGCCGGGGCCATCGCCTGAAGCGATCACTCCGCGTTTTTGCCGGCCTCGATCGCCCGCGCCCGCCTTCCCGGGCTCAGGCTCTCGCTCCGCTCGATGCTCATCGCGACGGGCGACCTGACGAGCCCGCTCTTCGCGCCGCGAAACCGCTGATGCGGCTTCGAGGGATTGCCCCGTGCTGGTTGCTCCGCCCGCTTGACCCGTCCGGCACGGGCTCCCTACACACTCGGACAGGCGCCGATCCGGCGGCGCCGGCACTGAAGTCGAAGAGAATGACCGAGCGCGTCGATCCGAAGAAGCTCATCAAAGGCGGCCTCCACGATTGGGAGGTCGTGATCGGCATGGAGATCCACGCCCAGGTCACGAGCCGCTCCAAGCTGTTCTCCGGCGCCTCGACCGCCTTCGGCGGCGAGCCCAACGACCACGTCTCGCTGGTCGATGCGGCCATGCCCGGCATGCTGCCGGTCATCAACGAGGAATGCGTTGCCCAGGCCGTGCGCACAGGCCTCGGGCTCAAGGCCCAGATCAACCTCCGCTCGGTGTTCGACCGGAAGAACTACTTCTATCCGGACCTGCCGCAGGGCTACCAGATCTCGCAGTACAAGGACCCGATCGTTGGCGAGGGCGAGGTGCTGGTCGATCTGCCCGAGGGTGAGTCGATCACGGTGGGCATCGAGCGCCTGCACCTCGAACAGGATGCCGGCAAGTCCCTTCACGATCAGGATCCGACCAAGAGCTTCGTCGATCTCAACCGCTCCGGCGTGGCGCTGATGGAGATCGTCTCCCGGCCCGATCTGCGCTCGTCCGAGGAGGCCAGGGCCTACGTGACCAAGCTGCGCACGATCCTGCGCTATCTCGGCACTTGCGACGGCGACATGGAGAAGGGGAGCCTTCGCGCCGACGTGAACGTCTCCGTGCGCCGCCCCGGCGAGCCGCTCGGCACGCGTTGCGAGATCAAGAACGTCAACTCGATCCGCTTCATCGGTCAGGCCATCGAGACCGAGGCGCGCCGCCAGATCGCGATCTTGGAGGACGGCGGCAAGATCGATCAGGAGACGCGCCTCTACGACCCGGCCAAGGGCGAGACCCGCTCGATGCGCTCGAAGGAAGAGGCGCACGACTATCGCTACTTCCCCGATCCCGACCTCTTGCCGCTCGAATTCGATCAGGCCTACGTCGATGCGCTGGCCGCGGGCCTGCCGGAACTGCCGGACGCCAAGAAGGCGCGCTTCATCAAGGATTTCGGCCTCAGCGCCTACGATGCCGGCGTGCTCGTCGCCGAGCGGGCCTCGGCCGATTACTTCGAGGCGGTGGCCCGCGGGCGCGACGGCAAGGCCGCCGCGAACTGGGTCATCAACGAGCTGTTCGGCCGCCTCAACAAGGAGGGGCGCAGCATCGAGGACACGCCCGTCTCCGCCGAGCAGCTCGGCACCATCGTCGATCTGATCGGCGACGGCGTGATCTCGGGCAAGATCGCCAAGGACCTGTTCGAGATCGTCTGGTCCGAGGGCGGCGACCCGCGCGCGATCGTCGAGGCCCGCGGCATGAAGCAGGTCACCGATACCGGCGCCATCGAGGCCGCGGTGGACGCGATCATCGCCGCCAACCCCGACAAGGTCGAGCAGGCCAAGGCCAAGCCGACCCTGCTCGGCTGGTTCGTCGGCCAGACCATGAAGGCGACCGGCGGCAAGGCTAATCCGGCCGCCGTCAACGCGCTGCTGAAGGACAAGCTCGGTATCGAGTAGAGCCGGCGGTCGCGCGAAGAGTGCCTCACAAAACTCCCGGTCTCTGACCGTTCTCGCTCTGGCGATGACAGCGCGGCGGGAGTTTCGTGAGAGACACTAAGCCTCATCGGAATTCGCGTCGTCACGGCGAATGGTGGTTCGATGGTCGCCCGGCGGCCATCGGATCTCCGGTAAGGCAATTCGCGGTTCGCGCGCTGAGGAGCGCGAGAACGAAAAGCCTTCCGGAAATTGTCTCGACGTATCCAATCTCCTTTAACTTCAAGCTGCGAAGCTTCGCTGACCCCACCAGCCTCGGGCGCCGGCCTCGGCCGAGCGCTTGCGGGGGAGCCAAGCGATGTCCGCGTCCCGTCCCGTGCCACGCCGCGACCGTGGAGCTGCCGCACCCGTCCAGGACGCGCCGCGGGAGGCTGCGGAGCTTCGCCGGGCGGAGGCGCATCTCGTTGAATGGGAGGCGCGCCTGCGGGCGATCGAGGCGGCCCACGCCATGGCCGAGCAGATCGCCGCCTTCGGCCATTGGCGGATCGATGCCGCCACCCGCACCATCGCGTGGTCGGACGGGATCGCCCGCATCTTCGGGCGCAACGCCGAACGCGCGACGCTGCCGCTCCATACTCATCTTGGCTTCTACCACCCGGATGAGCGCGAAGGCGTCCGGGCCGCCATGGACGAGGCGCTCGCGGGCCGCAGCCGGACCCTGGGGGGCGGATACGAGCATCGCTCCCGCCTCCTTCGTCCCGATGGCGAGATGCGGGTGGTGGCCGTTTACGGGATCGGCGAATACGATGACGTGGGCCGCCTCGTCTCGATCTTCGGCGTCTGCCTCGACGTCACCGACATGGACCGCTCCGAGCGGCGCTTGCGCGAGACCGGCGAGGCGATGCGGGCCGCGCTCGAAGCGATGGACCAAGGCCTCGTGATGATCGGCCCGGACGATCGGGTCCAAGTCCACAACCAGCGCGCCCGCGCCCTCCTCGACCTGTCGGACGAGGTTCTGCACGAGGGCGCGTCCTTCGAGGCGGTCCGGCGTCACCTCGCGCAACGCGGCGAGTTCGGTAATGCCCCGCCCGAAGCCCGGGAATGGCTAGAACGGGGGACACCGCCGCCCGGGATTCAGGGTTACGAGGGCACGCGGCCCAATGGGACGATCCTGGAGACGCGGCTCGCGCCGATGGCCTCCGGCGGCCTCGTCTGCACCTATACCGACCTGACCGAGCGCCGACAGGGCGAGGCGGCTCTGCGCTCGGCCGAGGCCGACTACCAGTCTCTGTTCCAGAACGCGGTGATCGGCGTCTACCGCGCCAGGCTCGACGGCGGCATCGTCCAGGCCAACCGGGCGCTGGCCCGGCTGCACGGCTATGACGCCGGGCTCGTGCCGGGCGAGGGCTTCAACCACGATTGGTATGTCGAGCCGGACCGGCATGCCGCCTTCCTGGAATGTCTGGAGACGGAGGGCCATGTCGAGGACTTCGTGTCCGAGGTGCGCCGTCACGTCGGCGCAGAACGCATCTGGGTCGCCGAGACCGCCTGGGTCGTGCGCGACGCGGCGGGTCGGCCGATCTGGTTTGAGGGCACCGTCGCCGATGCGACGGAGCGCAAGCGCGCCCAGGCGCTGATCGAGCACATGGCCCGCCACGACGCGTTGACCGGGCTGCCCAACCGCCGGCTGTTCCAGGAAACTTTGAGCCGCGAGATCGAGGGGGCCCGGCGGGACGGCGGCTGGGTGGCGGTGCTGTGCTGCGACCTCGACCGCTTCAAGGCGGTCAACGACACCTTCGGCCATCCCGCGGGCGACGCCTTGCTCCGCGTCGTCGCGGGCCGTCTCCGCGGTGCTCTGCGCGAGGACGACGTGGTGGCTCGGCTCGGCGGGGACGAGTTCGCCATCATCCTGCCCAGCAGGGGTAAACCTCGCCGCATCGCCGCCGTCGCCCGCCGGCTGATCCAGGCCGCCGGGCGGCCGGTCGATCTCGGCGGCCGCGCCACCACCGTCGGCGTCAGCATCGGCGTGGCGGTCTGGCCGAAGCACGGCGACAGCGCCGATACCCTGTTCATGAACGCCGACATCGCACTCTACCGGGCCAAGGATTCCGGGCGCAACACCTTCCGTTTGTACGAGAGCGGGATGGCTCTCGCGGTCGCGACCCGCAACCTCCTGGAAATCGACATGCGCGAGTCGATCCGTTCCGGCGGGTTCGCGCTGCATTACCAACCGATCTTCGCCCTCGCGGACGGTGCGCCGCAGGGCTTCGAGGCACTGCTGCGCTGGAATCATCCCCTGCGCGGGCCGATCTCGCCGGCGGCCTTCATCCCGTTGGCGGAAGAGAGCGGCCTCATTACCCAACTCGGCGCCTGGGCGCTGCACGCGGCCTGCCGCGAGGCGGCCTCCTGGCCGGGCGATCTGCGGGTCGCCGTCAACGTCTCGGCGGTGCAGTTCCGCAAGTCCGGGCTGGAGCAGAGCGTCATGCGCGCGCTCGCAGCCTCGGGCTTGCCGGCCGGGCGGCTCGAATTGGAGATCACCGAAAGCGTGCTGATGCAGGATTCGGACGCCGTGATCGGCTCTCTCCACCGCCTGCGTGCCATGGGCGTGCGGATCGCGCTCGACGATTTCGGCACGGGCTACTCGTCCCTGAGCTACCTCTGCCGGTTCCCCTTCGACAAGATCAAGATCGATCGCTCCTTCATCCGCGACATCGATGAGCCCGTAGCGGCGGCGGTGGTTCGCGCGGTGGTGGGCTTGGGCGAGCGCCTCGGCATGACCATCACCGCCGAGGGCGTGGAGACGGAGGAGCAGCTGGCGCGGGTGCGGCGCAAGGGCTGCACCGAGGTGCAGGGCTTCCTGCTCGGCCGGCCGCTGCCCGCCGCGCAGGCCATGGCCCTTGTCGCGGGGCGGGTGGCAGCCTGAGCCGATGCGCGAGGACGGTCGGCGGGTGGCACCTGTCGAGGACGGATCGGCATCAGTCTCAAGCGGAGAGCGAACCGGCGCGTCGATGCGAAAGACTGAAATTTAACAGTAACCGGCTATCCCTCCCGCCGTGACTCCGAGGGCTAGAGGCGTTGATGCCGGGACAGATGCAGCAGGCGGATCCGGACCTCGACCGCACTCTGGCTCCCGCGCAACGGGCTTGGGAGGCGCTGCGGCAGCATGCGCTGCCGCCCTCCCCGCGGAACTATGAATTGCTGCACACCTTCTTCACCGGCGCCAATCCGCCGCTGAGCGAACGCCTCGCGCCCTGTCTCGCCCCCGGTGGGACGCTGAGCGAGGAGCAGGCGAGCGCGCTCTACGACACCTGCATCGCCGGGACTGCGACGGAGGCCTCCGTGCTCGATGGAGCGGGGCGGCTGGCAGAGGCGGCCGGTACCCTGGCAGAGCGCGTCGCAGGCAGCCGGAGGGCGCTCGCCGGCTATGGTGATGCCCTGACCCATTGGTCCGGCCGCCTGAATGCGCGTCCGACCGCCGATGAGCTGATGACGGCGCTCGTCGCCCTGATCGGCGAGACCGAGCAGGCGCAGACCCGCAACCAGTTGCTGGAGGACCAGCTCTCGGCCTCCGCCGCCCACATCGCCAAGCTGCACCGGGATCTCGTCGAGACGCAGCGCGCGGCGGCGACCGATGCGCTGACGGGGCTTGCCAACCGCAAGGCCTTCGACGGGTTCCTGCGCGACTCGATCGCCCGGACCCGGAGCGATTCCGGCAGCACCTTCTCGCTGCTCATGCTCGACATCGACCACTTCAAGGGTCTCAACGACCGGCACGGCCACCGCTTCGGCGATCAGGTGCTGCGCCTCGTCGGACGGCTGCTCAGCGCGAAGACGACGGATCGCGACCTCGCCGCGCGCTACGGCGGCGAGGAATTCGCGATCGTGCTCGGCGAGGCCGGCATCGGTGCCGGCGTCGCGCTCGCTCAGCAGATCTGCGCCCGGCTGCGGGGTCAGCGGCTGGTCAAGCGCGGCACCGGCGATGTCGTGGCACAGGTCACGATCTCGGCCGGCGTCGCACAGTACCGGCCGGGCGAAGCCGCCCGCGACGTGATCGAGCGGGCCGACCGCGCGCTCTACGAGGCCAAGCGGACCGGCCGCGACCGTGTGTGTCCGACGCCGCGGGCCGCGGTCGCGTGAGGTCTCGCCGCGTTCAGCGGAAATCGGTCGGCGCGAGGCCGTAGCGGGCGATCTTGTCGTAGAGGGTCTTGCGCGGAACGCCGAGGGACTCGGCGGCCAATCGCACGTCGCCGCCGGCCATGATCAGCTCCTCGCGGATCAGCCCGCGCTCGAACCGCTCGACCTGATCGGACAGGCTGAGAACCGCCGTCGGCGCCGCCTCCGGGGCGGCTTGGCCGGAGAGGCCCAGCGCGCAGCGTTCGGCGAAATGATCGAGTTCGCGCACGTTGCCGGGCCAGGAATGGCGCAGGAGGTGGTCGCGCATCGCCGCCGTCACGGGCGGCGCCTCGCGGCCGAACCGGGCGACGGCGCGGGCCAGGAAGTGCTGGAACAGCAGCAGAATGTCCTCGCGCCGCTCCCGCAGGGGCGGGATCACGACCGTGACGACGTTGAGCCGGTGGTAGAGGTCGTCGCGGAACGTGCCGGCAGCGGCCTCCTGGCCGAGATCGACCTTCGTGGCCGAGACGACCCGCATATCGATCGGCCGCCGCTCGTTGGTGCCCAGCGGCTCGACCACCCGCTCCTGCAGCACCCGCAACAGCTTCACCTGAAGCGCCAGCGGCATGCTCTCGATCTCGTCGAGGAACAGCGTGCCGCCCTGGGCGTGCTCGATGCGTCCGACACGGCGCTTGAGCGCCCCGGTGAAGGCGCCGGCCTCGTGGCCGAAGAGTTCGCTCTCCACCACGCTGTCGGGCAGCGCGCCGCAATTCATCGCGACGAAGTTCTTCGAGGCGCGCCGGCTCCATCGGTGGAGGGCGTTGGCCACCACCTCCTTGCCGGAGCCCGTCTCCCCGAGCACGAGTACGTCGACGTCGGCGCCGGCCACGTCGCGAACGAGGCGGCGCAGGCGCACGATTTGCGGCGAGATGCCGAGGAAGGCGGGATCCTCCTCGATCGCCGCGTCGAGCCGGGCGACGAGCCTGCGGTTCTCCAGAACGAGCCGGCGGCGGTCGAGGGCGCGACGCACCGAACCCATCAGCGCTTCGGCCGGGTAGGGCTTGGCGAGGAAATCGTAGGCGCCCGAGCGCATCGCGGCGACCGCCATCGAGATGTCGCCGTGCCCGGTGATGAGGATCACGGGCAGGTCCGGGTCCTCGGCCTGGATCCGCTCCAACAGGGCGCGCCCGTCGAGACCCGGCAGGCGCACGTCGGTGACGACCACTCCCGGTGGCTCGGCCCGGATCGCCGCGAGGGCGGGTTCCCCCGCCTCGAAGGTCTCGACCTGGAAGCCATCGAGTTCGAGGCTCTGGCGGTTGGCGCGCCGCACGTCCTCCTCGTCGTCGATGAAGACGATCCGCTCGGACGCGCCGTCCGGCTCGCTGCTCATATGGCCTCCAGGCTCCCGACCGGTTTTGCGTTCCGCTTGTCCTGTGCCGCGTCCGCCGGGGCGGGGGCGCGGGTCAGCTCCATCCGGAAGGTCGTGCCGTCGGCGCCCGAGCGCAGCCCGAGCGTTCCGCCGCATTCCTCGACGATGCCGCGGCAGATCGCCAGACCGAGCCCGAGGCCTTCGGATTTCGTGGTGAAGAACGGGTCGAACACCTGCGCCCGCACGGCTTCCGGGATCCCCGGTCCGTTGTCGGCAACCTCGACCGCGATCCGCTCCTCGCTCGCCTCGACCCCCAGGGCGATCGACGGGTCCGGGCGGCCGGTCACGGCGTCGAGGGCGTTCTGCAGCAGGTTGACGACGACCTGTTCTAGGCGCGGCCCGTTGCCGAGCACGGCGAGATCGGGTGCGGGAAGCGGCGCATCGAGGGCGATGCCGGCTTGCGCGGCGCGCCAGGAGACGACTTCGAGGCTTCCGCGGACGATATCGGCGAGGCGCACCGGCTCGCGCCGGCCCGAGGCGCGGCGGGCAAAGCCCTTGAGCTGGCGGGTCAGGGTGCCGATGCGCTCGGTCAGCCGGCCGATCGCCGAGACGTTCTCCGCCGCATCCTCGACGCGCCCGCGGCGCACGAGAATCGCGGTGTTGTCGGCATAGGAGCGGATCGCGGCGAGCGGCTGATTGATTTCGTGGGCCATGCTGGCCGCGAATTGACCGAGCGCCGCGAGCCGCCCGGCCTGGGCCAGTTCACGGCCGAGGCGCTCGCGCTCGGCCTCGGCGCGGCGGCGCTCCTCGATCTCGGCGAGAAGCTGCCGGTTGGCCTCGCTGAGCGCGTGCGTGCGCTCGGCCACCCGCGCTTCCAGTTCCTCGCGCCGGGCGGCGGCCTCGGCGAGCCGTGTCCGCATCCGCCGCCGCCTTCCCATCAGCATGGCGAGCCCGGCCCAGGCGAGACTCGTCGTCAGGAGGGCGATCACCCGGCCCTGCGCCCGCTCGCGCTGAACCGCGGCGGCGATCGGGGTCAGGGTGTGGAGGCGCCATTCGGTGCCGGGTATCGGGGCGTCGAGCATCAATGCCGGCCAAGCGGGCTTGGCGCTGCCGCCGACCCGGACCAGATCGTCCGCACCCGGATCGGCGTAGAGTGGCAGGGGCGAGAGCGGCGCCTCCCCGAATTCGAGCGCCTCGCGGATACGCTTGCGCTCCGCGTCATCGACGGTGCGCAGCGCCTTGAAGCGCCAGCTCGACTCGCTCGCCACCAGAACGATGCCGCGGGCATCGGTGACGAACACGCTCTCGCGACTCGTGCGCCATGCGGCCTCGATCGCGTCGAACTCGATCTTGACCACGACGACCCCAGCCGCGCGGGGCAGCCGGCGAGCAAGATAGTACCCCGGCCGGCCGCTGACGGTGCCGAGGGCGAATTGCGAGCCGGAGCCGGTCGCCATCGATTCCTTGAAATAGGGGCGAAAGCCATAGTCGCGGCCGATGAAGCTTTTCTCGGCCGTGGCGTTGCTCGCGGCGACCGTCACGCCGTCGGCGCCGATCACGTAGATCACGGCCGCACCGGTCGCCTCGGCGATCTGTGCGAGGCGATCGTTCACCCCCTCCACGAGACCGCGTTCGGGCGCGGGTTCCACCACACGGGAGATCTCGGGATCTGCGGCGAGCGCGAGCGGCAGCGAACTCTGCGTCTGCATCTCGGCCCGAAGCGCCGCGACCTGGAGTCCGAGCGTCGAGGAGGCCGAACGTCTGAGATCGGCGAGCGCCCACCGTTCCGCCACCCGCCCGCCGAGCCATCCCGACAGCAACAGAGCCGCGAGCCCCGCCAGCACCACGAGCGCGCGCCGGTAATCTTTCGCGGAAACCGGAGCGGCGACGATCACCGCGGCACGTCCAGTGCGAAACTCCGGAACGATCCGGGGCCCCGCGTGCGGATCACCGCAACAGGCATTCGGGCGCCTTGCGCGTGAAAACGTGAAATATCATTCATTTCAGTGCTTTAATAAAAAGTTACCGGCGCCTTTGGCTTGGCATGCCCGTTGCCATTCCCTGATCGTAACGCAGCCATGACTGAACTGCAGAGCTGTGTGCCGCGAGGCCAAAAGCAAGAGCGGACGGGACCGGAATCCTCCTCGGGAGGCGTTCGGCGAACCGATCCGACGGACCATCCACCGTCCGACAGGGAGCAACGCCCATGGCCACCGTGCCGTCCCCTTTGACCGCGCCCCACGCGCCGCCCGCACCCAAGCCGCTCTATCGCACGCTGTACTTCCAGGTTCTGGTCGCCGTCGCCATCGGCATTGCCCTCGGGCATTTCTACCCGAAGCTCGGCGCCGACATGAAGCCGCTCGGCGACGCCTTCATCAAGCTCGTCAAGATGATCATCGCGCCGGTGATCTTCCTCACCGTCGTCTCCGGCATCGCCGGCATGACCAATCTCGAGAAGGTCGGCCGCGTTGGCGGCAAGGCGCTCATCTACTTCATCACGTTCTCGACGCTGGCCCTGATCGTCGGCCTCATCGTCGCCAACGTGCTCCAGCCCGGCCACGGCCTGCATATCGACCCGAACTCGCTCGATCCGAAGGCGGTGGCGACCTATGCCGGCAAGGCCAAGGAGCAGAACATCGCCGACTTCCTGATGAACATCATCCCGACGACGGCCGTCGGTGCGTTCGCGGGCGGTGAGATCCTCCAGGTTCTGTTCTTCTCGGTGCTGTTCGGCTTCGGCCTCGCCTTCCTCGGCGAGCGCGGCAAGCCGGTTCTCGACATCATCAAGGTGATGTCGGAGGCGATCTTCGGTGTCGTCAACATCATCATGAAGGTCGCCCCCATCGGCGCCTTCGGCGCGATGGCCTTCACCATCGGCAAGTACGGCATCTCGTCGCTCGCCAACCTCGCCTACCTCGTCGGCGCCTTCTACCTGACCTCGGCGATCTTCGTTCTCGGCGTGCTCGGCGCGGTCGCCCGCTACAACGGCTTCTCGATCCTCAAGCTCATCCGCTACATCAAGGAAGAGCTGATGCTGGTGCTCGGCACCTCCTCCTCGGAATCGGCCCTGCCCTCGCTCATCGACAAGATGGAGAAGGCCGGCTGCTCGCGCCCCGTCGTCGGCCTCGTGGTCCCCACCGGCTACTCGTTCAACCTCGACGGCACCAACATCTACATGACGATGGCGGCGCTCTTCATCGCCCAGGCCACCGACACCCCGATCACCTTCGGCGAGCAGGTTCTGCTGCTGCTCGTCGCCATGCTCTCCTCGAAGGGCGCGGCGGGTGTGACCGGCTCGGGCTTCATCACCTTGGCCGCGACGCTCGCCGTCGTCCCCTCCGTGCCGGTCGTCGGCATGGCGCTGATCCTCGGCATCGACCGCTTCATGTCGGAATGCCGCGCCCTCACCAACTTCATCGGCAATGCGGTGGCCTGCATCGTCGTCGCCCGCTGGGAAGGTGAGGTCGACGAGGCCAAGCTTCACGCCGCGCTGGGTGGCAAGCCGGTCGCCGAGGCGACCCCTGCCCCGGTCCTTCAGCCGGCTGAGTGATCCGGTCAGGAGGGCGCACCGTCCTGCGTCCTTCGTCCGGTATGGGAGCCGCGGCAGCCGGAAGAGGGCTGCCGCGGCTTCTCGCATTCTGAGGCCTCATCGGGCCCCGGACTTTCGTCTTCGCAGCGTCTGTTTTTCCGAACGCCGGTACCCCTTCCTTCGGGACGATGCTCTATCCTCCGGCGCATCGCTGCTTCGCGATTCGAGGAGGTTTCATGCTCACGGGACGCTGCCATTGCGGGGCCATCACCTACGAGATGCCGACCGAGGTGGCCCATAGCGCGCTCTGCCACTGCTCGGATTGCCGGCGCCATTCCGGCGCGCCGATGGTCGGCTGGGCGATGGTGCCGGCCGCGCGTGTGACGATCTCCGGCGAGCCCACGGTCTACGCCTCCTCCGAGCACGGACGGCGGCATTTCTGCGGGAAGTGCGGCACGGGCCTGTTCTACGTCAACGAGCAGATGCTGCCGGGCATGATCGACGTGCAGACAGGCACCCTCGACACGCCCGAAGCCCTGCCGCCGCAGGCGCATATCCAGGTGGCCGAGCGCGTCGCCTGGATGGAGGAGGCGCACCGGTTGCCGAGCTTCGAGCGCTTCCCGGGCGGTTGATACGGCTCAGAACGCCGACAGCCGTCGGCGAACCCGCTCGATGAAACGCGCGCGCATCGGCTCCGAGGCTCCATCCATGCCGGTGAGCGCGATCCAGTCGAGCCGGCAGCGCGGGGCGCAGAGCGGGCGGATGCCGAAGCGGAACAGCCGCCAATCGGGCCAGCCGACGAGCCAGAGCAGCCAGCGCGGCGAGCCGTAGGTCGTCACGACGGCGATCCTTCGGATGTTGGTGAGGCGTGGTTGCAGCACCTTCGCCCCGCCCAGTGCGAAGGCCACGCCCGGCAGCCAGACCCGGTCGAACCAGCCTTTCAGCATGGCCGGCGGTCCGAACCACCATGTCGGGTAGACGAGGACCAGAGCTTCGGCCCGGCGCAGGGCGGCGATGTGGCCGGCGAGATCCGGCCGCTCGGCACCCTCCTCGTAATAGGCGCCCCGTTCCTCCGCACTCAGCCGCGGATCGAAACCCGCTCCGTAGAGATCGAGCCGTTCGATCGTGTGGCCCGCCGCTTCGAGCGCGGCGGCGGCCGTGTCGCGCAGCGCCGCGTTGAAGCTGTCGCGGCGGGGATGGCAATGGACCAGCAGGACGCGCATCGGCTCACGGGGCCGGCGCGTTCGTCGCCCGCACCCGATCGAGCAGCGCGGCATCGGCATAGCCGTCGGGGACGAGGCCCTTGGCTTCCTGGAAGGCCCGGATCGCGGCACGGGTCTTCGGCCCGATCTTCCCATCCGCGCCGCCGACCGGGTGGCCGAGGGCGGCGAGCCGGGTCTGCAGATCGGTGCGCTCCTCCGTCGTGAGCATTCGGTCGGTCCGCGGCCAGTCGCGGGTGAAGCCGGGCGCGCCGCGCAGCCGGTCGGAGAGATGCGCCACGGTCAGCGCGTAGGCGAGCGCCGTGTTGTAGCGCAGGATCACCCGGAAGTTCGGTTCCAGCAGGAAGGCCGGCCCCTTCGCGCCCGTCGGCAGCAGCAGGGCGGCGGCGCGCTCCGCACCATCGGGAAAGGCGCCGTTGGCCGGCTTGAGGCCGAGCGTCTGCCACTCGGTGAAAGGCCGCTCGGTGGTCTCGTCGGCGAGCCGGTAGTCGAACCCGTCGGGCAGGCGCACCTCAAGGCCCCAGCCCTCGCCCGCGCGCCAGCCGGACTGCTTCAGGAAGTTGGCGGTCGAGGCGAGCGCGTCGGGCACCGAGTGCCAGATGTCGCGTTTGCCGTCGCCGTCGAAATCGACCGCGTGGCGCAGGAACGCGGTCGGCATGAACTGGGTGTGGCCCATGGCGCCGGCCCAGGATCCGCGCATCCGTTCCGCGTCGGCATCGCCGTCGCCGAGGATCTTCAGGGCCGCGACGAGTTCGTCGCGCCACAGGCCGGGCCGGGCGGGATCGCCGCAGGCCAGCGTCGCCAGCGCCGGCACGACGGGACGGATGCCGGAGCCTTCGAGGGCGGCCCCGTAATTCGACTCGACGCCCCAGAAGGCGACCAGAATGTGCCGATCGACGCCGTAGGCCGCCTCGATCCGCCCCAGCACCTCGGACCACTGGGCGAGCTTGGCTTGGCCTGTCGCGATCCGCTCCGGCGTGACGCTCGCCTCGATATACTCCCAGATCGGCTTGACGAACTCGGCCTGCGATTGGGTCGCCGGCACCACCGAGGGATCGGGCGCGATCCCCGACAGGGCCGTCTCGGCCACCGTCCGCGGCACGCCGCGCTCCTCGGCGAGCGTCTTCAATTCACCGAGGCATCGCGCGAAATCCGGCGGCGCCGGGTCGGTCGGTGCCTCGGCCCGCGCTGGGATCGGCCCGGCGAGGATCGCGGTGGCGAGAAGGAGCGCTTTGGCAAAGGGCTGCATGGGGGCAGCCTTACCATTTCTCCGACCGATCGCGAGACCGGGCGCGTCAGCTCCCGAAGGCGCTCGCCCGGGCGAAGGCGGCCGCGAAGCCGGAGAGCGGCACGGTGATGATCGTCGGCTCCTTGGCGTCCGGTTTCGTCGCCGTGATGGTGAGGCTGGTGGCCGTCTTCATCGTGTCGGTGGCCAGAGTCGGCAGGCTGACCGGCACGAGGCAGCCGTCGCTGACGCAGAACGAGAAGGGCGCGCCCTTGCCGAGTTGCCGGTCGTCGAGCTTGAACGAGACGCCGGGTTCGATCTGAAGGCCGAACGGCATCAGGATCAGGCCCTCGCTCTTGCCGTCCTTGGGCGGCCGCAGTTCGACGCTGAACAGCCGCTTTCCGGTGCGCCGGTCGCCCTGCGACTGGATGATCACGCAATCGGTGCGCGCCTCGGCGCGGTTGCAGTTCATCGTCCAATCGCCGTAGCTTTCGCTGACCGAGGTCGCGCCGGGCGGCCATTGGGCCGATCCGGAGGCCGCTGCGGGCTCCAGCACCGTGCCGGAGGGGGCGGCGCTCGCCGGCTCTTTCGCCTCTTCCTTCTTCGGTGCCGGCTTGCGCGGGCGCGGCTTCGGTCGCGCGGCCGGCTCCGCGGGGGCGGCCTCCGGTGCGGCCTCCTGAGCGGAGGCGATGTTCGGCCCGACCAGGGCCATCAATCCGGCGAGCAGAAGCGCCGTGGAGGACGCGGTTCCGCGGGACAGGGACGGCATGGTGGAGCTCCTGCGAGTGTCGTCCGGGCCTCTGGAAGTGCCTCACACAATGCCCGATCACCGATCGTCTCCCCACCGGACACGGTTGGCGCGGCGAGAGTTGTGTGGGAGACACTAAGCCCTTGTTTTAACGTGCTCTCTTACGCCGGGCCGGTCTGCTGCCCAGCGGAGAGCGCTCTAGCCCCGCTTGCTCAAGGATGCAATTGCAGGGACGCCGCACGGCACGGCGACAATGGGATTTACAGTCGAGCCTGGAACCGTTCCAGGAAATTTAGGACAATATCACCCTTGGAGACGGGACTATTGAGCAATCGACGGCGTTGGGGGCGGTCATGAGCAACCTCTACGATCACGTCCCGCGCGACGCGCGCGGTGGACCGCATCCCCTGTCGCAGTATCGCGGCAAGGTGCTTCTGGTGGTCAACACCGCCTCGAAATGCGGGTTCACGCCGCAATATCAGGGCTTGGAGACCCTGTGGCGGCGCCATCGTGCCCGCGGCCTCGTGGTGCTCGGCCTGCCCTGCAACCAGTTCGGTGCGCAGGAGCCGGGCGATGCCGCCGCCATCGAGCAGTTCTGCTCGTTGACCTACGACGTGACCTTTCCGGTCCTCGCCAAGGTCGAGGTCAACGGCTCGGGCGCCGACCCGCTCTACGTCGATCTCAAGCGCGAGAAGCGCGGCCTGTTCGGCACGCAGGCCATCAAATGGAATTTCACGAAATTCCTGATCGGCCGGAACGGCCGGGTGATCGGCCGATTCTCCCCCTCCACGAAGCCCGAGGCCCTGGACGGTGCGATCGAGCGGGCCCTGGCGGAGCCGGCCGGGTCGCCCTGAGAGCCGTATTCGACCTGATTGCGTCAGGCCGGCGTCTCTAACCCCTTGTCTTGATGCACCTCCTTTCGACGAACCGGTGACCGCTTCGTCGGAAGGCGCTCTAGCGCGCCGTCCGTGCCGTCGGTCCCGGATCGATCGCCGGCAGCTCGCCGGGGGGCAGGCCGGGGATCGCGGCGGACGCCTGGGGCGCTTCGAGGCCGCGGGCGCGGTTGGCGAGCGCCACGGTCAGCTTCTCGGCCGGCTCCGAGCCCATCAGAGCGAGCACCTCGGCCATCTTGCGCGGGTTCATCGCCGTCACGATCGGCACCAGCGTCTCGAGGTTCAGGCGGTCGAAGACCCGGGCCGCGTCCTTCGGCTTCATCGTCTCGTACATGAGGACGATGCCCTTCATCCCGGCCTTTTCGGCCTCGGCCCGCTTGGTCCCCTCGGACCCGACCTTGTCCTCGGCCCCCTTCAGGTCGGCCACGCCGGTTTCGAGCTTGCGCTCGGCGTCCTTGAGCATCTGCTCGCGCAGGTCGAGTTCGTCACGGCGCTGCTTGAGCGAGTCGCGGCGGGCCGCAAGCTTTTCCAGGATCGCCCGCTCGCTGTCCGAGACCGGCTCCGGCACCTGCGGCTGGTAGACCGGCGGCGGGGCGGGTTCCGCCTTCTTCGGCGGCGCCGAGACGGAGCCCGTGGTCGTCGGGTCGGTCGGTTCGTAATTGGTGCGCGCCTTGGCCAGCACGCGGGCGAAATCCGGCAGCGGCGCGCCGGGCGCCGGCTCGTCCGCGGCGACCAGCGCCGTGAGCTTGAGCACGAGAAGCCCGATCGCCGCCAGGGTCACGGCGTCGATCAGGCGCAGCCGGAAGGGGCGCGCCGGAAGGCTCGCGAGACGTGCGAGTCGGCGCGCGGGAAGGGTCATGCGGCCCTGGCCCGGAGGCGATCGAGGGCGCGTTCGGACAGGGCCTGAGCCGCGGCGAGCGCCGCGCCGACGCGCTCGCCGTTGCCGATGGCGGGCACGGCCTCGACGGCCACCGGACGCGGTACGGTGGGTGCCGCGGCGGGCGCCGCCGTGGCGGTGGTCCGCGCCTGGCCGACGATGGCCGCGATGCGGCTGATCACGCTTTCCCCCGCCTGCACATGGGCGGCGAGATCGGTGCTGGTGCGCTCGGCGCCGGCGAGGCGCTCGGTCAGCGTCCGGTCGCACTCGTCGAGGGTGGCGCGCAGGCCGGCGATGGCCCGCTCGGCGGTGGCGCTCGCCACCATGAGGTCGCCGATGGTGGAGCGCAGGGCCGCCTCGTCCGCCTTGAGCCGGTTGATGCGCCCCGACAGCTTCACCGAGGAGGCGATGGTGGCGACCAGAAGAACGGCGACGAGCACGTCGGCGGCCATCGAGACGAAGAAGGTCATCATGGTCTTCCTGCCGCTACCCGTCGTTACGGTTCTGCATCGAGATCTCGTAGGCCTGCAGCGTGGTGCGGGACTGCCGCAGCGGCCGGGCGATCTGCACCGCGATCGCGTCGTCGATCCGGCCGATCCGCCCTTGCGTCAGCGCCCAGTCGCCACAGCGCACGGTGATGAGATCAGAGGGCTTGCGGTCGAACATCAGCGTGTCGCCGACCTTGAGGTTGAGCACCCGCTTGAGGGGCAGCGTCACCTCGTGGAGCACCGCCTCCATGTCCACATCCGCCTGCCAGATCTCGGTGGCGAGGTGGCTCTCCCAGACCTGATCGCGCCCGAGCCGCTCGCCCATGAAGCTCTGCATCAGCAGGTCACGGATCGGCTCGACCGTCGCGTAGGGGAACAGGATCTGCATCCCGCCGCCGCGCCCGTCCATGTCGAGCTTGAGCGTGATCAGGATCGCGGCGTTGCCGGGCCGGGTGATGGTGGCGAAGCGCGGGTTGGTCTCGATGCGGTCGATGCCGAAGCGCACCGGCGAGAGCGGCTGGAACGACAGTTCGAGGTCGGTGAGGATGATCTCGACGAGGCGGCGCACGAGGCTCATCTCGATCGTGGTGAAGGGCCGTCCGTCGAGCCGGCTCGACGAGCCGCCGCGCTTGCCCCCGAGCAGCAGGTCCATGGTCGAGTAGGCGAGCGTCTGCTCGACGGTGACGAGGCCCGAGCCCTCCCAGGAATCGGCCTTGAACACGCCGAGCAGGGTCGGGAGCGGGATCGCGTTGAGATAGTCGCCGAAGCGGACCGAGGTGATGTTGTCGAGCGTCACCTCGACGTTGTCCTGGAAGAAGTTGCGCAGGCTCGTCGACAGCAACCGGATCATCCGGTCGAAGACGATCTCCAGCATCGGCAGGCGTTCGTACTGGACGACGCCCGAATCGACGATGGCGCGCACGCCCCCCGCGCCGGAGGCGGAGAGTTCGCGCAGGGAGAAGCCGAGGACGCCGTCGATCTCGTCCTGGTTCAGGATGCGGTCGTTGCCGGCGAGTTCGGGAAGATTCTCGGTCTCCCCGTCCTCGATCATCGTCGCCCATTCGGCGGCGACGTCGCCTGCACTCTTGGTCGTGCCCTGCTCGGCGAGCGCCGCGCCCCATTCCTCGGCCAGCGACGCGTCGCCGCCGCCGCCCTCGCCGCCCTGCTCGGCAAAGGCGGCCGCCCAATCGTCCTCCATCTCGTCTTCGGGGCCGATCATGCCTGTCGCGCGCTCGCGGTTGTCTTGACGATGGGGGATTCGGGGAGAGCCGGGTTTCGGGACGGGGCGGCCGCGCGGTTCACTGGACGATCACGTCCTTGAACAGCACCGCCTCGGCCTTGGCCGGGTGCAGCGCGATGTTGACCCGCCGCAGCAATTCCTCGCGCAGGCGGTAGAGGCCGGCGGAGCCGGCCAGATCGCTCGCCCGGATCTCGCGCAGGTAGGTCTGGAAGGCGTCCTCGACCCGCGGCATCAGCGGCTTGACCGTCGCCTCGACCTTGGCGTCCTTCAACTCCAGCGCGACGCGCAGCTTGAGCACGTTGGACTTGGTCGCCCCCGGATCGGGGCTGAGGTTCACCAGCATGTCGCGCATGTCGAGGAACACGGCCTGCGCCTTCGGGTCGAGCTTCTCGGCCCCGTGCTCGCCGTGGGCGTCGGCATGCGCCGCCCGGCTCTTCATGAAGAAGAACCCGCCTCCGCCGCCGCCGAGCAGCAGCACCGCGGCGGCGATGATGATGAGCTTCTTCTTGGACTTCGGCGCTTCCGCCGCGCCCTCCTCGCCTTCCGCCGCGGGCGCCTTCTTCGGCTTCTTGGCCATGTGCTGCTCGTCGGCAAACCGGATCGGGGCGATGGGACGGGGCTCGCGCGTGACGCGCAATCCCCTTCCCTCCGTTCTCGGCTGACGTGGTTAACCCTCGGTTAAGGCGGCAGAACTTGCCGGGTCGGACTTGCCGCCGTCCCCCGGCGGGCCGGTGCCGGCGCAAGGCTTCGCTTCGGACAAACGACTGATTGTTAGGGTAAAAACGAAGTTTCCGGGATTGGCACGGCCCCTGCGGTGGAGGGCACGAACCCGTCGCCATCCGAGGCACACCATGCAGAACGCGCTCTTCGTCGGCGTCTCCGCCCAGACCGCCCTGGCTCGCGAACTCGACGTCATCGCCAACAACATGGCCAACGTCTCGACCACCGGCTTCAAGGCGCGCTCGGCCCGCTTCCAGGAATATCTGATGCCGGTGGCCTCCGCCGACAGCTTCCAGCGGAGCGACCGCCGCCTCTCCTACGTCATCGACCAGGGCACCCCGCTCGACCTCACGCAGGGGCCGGTGGAGCCCGACAGCAACCCGATGCACGTGGCCCTGCGCGGCGACGCTTTCCTCACCGTCCAGACGCCGCAGGGCCTGCGCTACACCCGCAACGGCGCCTTCGAACTCGACGCAGGCGGCAACCTCGTCACCTCGGACGGCCACGCGGTGCAGGGCGACGGCGGCCCGATCACCATCGGTCAGCAGGAGACGGGGCTCGCCATCGCCCCCGACGGCACGATCTCGACCAATCTCGGCATCCGCGGCCGCCTGCGCCTCGTCAACTTCGCCAACGCGCAGGCGCTGAAGTCGGAGGGCGCCAACCTGTTCTCGTCCGAGGCGCCCGCCCGGCCCGCCGGCCCCGGTGCCCATCTGGAGCCCGGCGCGCTGGAGCGCTCCAACGTGAAGCCGGTAGTCGAGATGACCCGGCTGATGGACGTGAACCGCACCTACTCGATGGTCTCGAGCGTGATCTCGCGCCTCGACGACCTGCGCGGCACGGCGATCCGCCGTCTCGCCGACGTCGCCTGACCCCCCGGCTTTAAGGACCGACGCCGATGCGCGCCCTCTACGCCGCCGCCACGGGCATGGCGGCCCAGGAACTCAACGTTCAGGTCATCTCGAACAACATCGCGAACCTGCGCACCACCGGCTACAAGCGCCAGCAGGTGCATTTTCAGGATCTGCTCTACCAGAACCTGCGCCGCTCCGGCTCCTCGACCTCGGACCAGAACACGATGCTGCCCGCCGGCCTCGCGCTGGGCTCGGGCGTCAAGACCACTTCGACCGCCCGCGCGATGGGCCAGGGCCCGTTGGCGCAGACCGAGAAGGATTACGACGTCGCGATCCGCGGCGAGGGCCTGTTTCGCGTTCGCCTGCCGGATGGGCGCACCGCCTACAGCCGCGACGGCTCGTTCGACCTCGACGCGCAAGGGCAGATGGTCACCCGCGACGGCTACCTGCTCGATCCGGGCGTAACGGTGCCGAACACCGCGACCTCGGTGACGATCTCGGCCACCGGCGCGGTGCAGGCGACCCTCCCGGGCCAGACCGCGCCGCAGGCGCTCGGCCAGTTCCAGCTCGCCCGCTTCGTCAACAAGGTCGGCCTCGAATCGATCGGCGACAACCTGTTCGTCGAGACCGCGGCCTCGGGCCCCGCCATCACCGGCCTGCCGGGCTCGGAAGGCTTCGGCAATCTGCAGCAGCGCTACCTCGAAGAGGCCAACGTCAACGCGGTCACCGAGATCTCGTCGCTGATCGCGGCGCAGCGCGCCTACGAGATGAACTCCAAGGTCGTCACCGCCGCCGACCAGATGCTCTCCACCACCTCGCAGATGTTCCGCGGTTGAGGACTCGACCCGTGATGCACGCCCTCCGGCCAATCCGCCGTCCCGTCCCGCTGGCCGTCACTCCGCTCTCGCGCGGCATGATCGGCCGGACCGTCCTCGCGCTGGCCGGCTTCCTCGCGGTGACGTTGTTCGCCCTGCCGCTGATGGCCGCCGGCACCACGCTGCGCCTGCGGGGCGACGTCACCGCCCGCGGCGACACCCTCAGCTTCGGCGACCTCGTGGAAGGCGCCCCCGCCGATCTCGCCGCCCGCGCATTGTTCCGCGCGCCGGCCCTCGGCGCGGTCGGCACGATCCAGGCCCGCCGGATCATCGAGGCGGCGGCCTCCCTCGGCCTGACCGGAATCGAGACCGGCGGGCGGCTCCAGGTGACGGTGCAGCGCGCCGCCCGCCGGGTCGGGGCGATGGAGATCGAGGCGGCGCTGAAGCGCGCGCTGGAGACCGGTTACGGCCTCGATCCGAAATCCCTCTCGGTGCGCCTCGACGGCGATGCGCCGATGCTGCTCGCCCCGCTCGACCTCGACGGGCAGGCGGCGGCGGTCGATGTCACCTACGATCCGCGCACCCGCCGGGTCGCCGGCCTCGTGGTGCTCGGCGAGCGTCAGGCGTCGCTGCGGGTGGCCGGCGTAGCGGTCGAGACCCGCGAGGTGGCGGTGCTGACCCGCAGCCTCAACCGCGGCGAAGCGGTCGCCAGCGCCGACCTTACCGTCGAGCGCCGCCCGCGCGACGGGGTGCCCAATGACGTGCAGGGCGCGCCGACCCTGGTCGTCGGGCAGGTGGCGCAGCGCCCCCTCAGCGCCGGCGCCGTCCTGCGCTCCGGCGACGTGGCACCGCCCGATCTCGTCGCCCGCGGCGACAGCGTCGCCATCGTGTTCGAGACCGCCGGCGTGTCGCTGTCGCTGCGCGGCATCGCCAACGAGAGCGGCCGTCTCGGCGCCAGCGTCTCGGTGATGAACGCCGCCTCGAAGAAGGTGCTGCAAGCCGTGGTGATCGCCCCGGGGCGGGTCTCGGTCGGCCCGGTCCCGCAGCCTCAGCCGATCCTCCAGGCCAGCGCGGCGCCGTGAGCCGCGCGCCCCGTCGCTTCCGTCTCCCTCCCTTTCCCGCCAGCGCCGGACCCATCCGATGACCGCTCGCCGTCCCCGCCTCTCCCGCCTCGCCGTGATCCTGGCGCTCGCGCCGCTCGGCGCCTGCAACACCGTGGACCGCCTCTCCCAGGTCGGCGCCACGCCGACGCTCTCGGCGATCGAGGATCCGACCGCCCAGCCCGGCTACCGGCCGGTGCGCATGGCGATGCCCGATGTGAGCCCCGTCTCCTACGCACCGAACTCCCTGTGGCGCACGGGTTCGCGGGCCTTCTTCAAGGACCAGCGCGCGGCGCGGATCGGCGACCTGCTCACCATCAAGGTCAATGTGACCGACCGGGCCAACCTCAACAACGAGACCAAGCGCTCGCGCACCAACGCGGAAGCCTTCGGTTTGCCCAACGCCCTCGGCCTCGAGAAGAATGCCGGCGTGGCCGCGGCCGGCATCACCCCCGACAAGCTCATCAACGGCACCTCGACCTCGTCGAGCGACGGAGCCGGCTCGGTGCAGCGCGCCGAAACGGTGACCACCAACGTCGCCGCGGTCGTCACGCAGGTGCTGCCCAACGGCAACCTCGTGGTCGAGGGCAAGCAGGAGATCCGCATCAATTTCGAGGTGCGCGAGCTGATCGTCGCCGGCGTGGTGCGGCCCGAGGACATCGAGTCCGACAACACCATCGATTCCAGCAAGATCGCCCAGGCCCGCATCGCCTATGGCGGCCGCGGCCAGATCACCGACGTGCAGCAGCCCCGCTACGGCCAGCAGCTCGTGGACATCCTGTTGCCGTTTTAAACGGCCCTCGCAAAACGCCCGCTCCAACGCCGTGACCGAAGGGAAACGATCGGTGACCGGGCGTTTACTGAAGTGTTTTCAAGCTGGAGGGCGCAGGCGCCCTCACCCGGCAGAAAGCGAGAGCCTCGCCTTGGATGTCGGATCCAGGACGAGGCTCTCGCCTGTCGTTCTGCACCGTCGTCATCCAAAAGCCGGCAATCCCTTTCGGGCCGCTGCTCCGGACGCGTCAGTGCTCGGTGCCGGGCCGGTTCGGGCGAGGCGCTTCGCCGTGGGCCTGGGTGAAGGCCGAGCGGTTCGGGTCGTTCTTCGACTGCGCCACCCGAGCCCGCTGCCAGATCGCGAAGGCCGCGACGAGGACAATCGTGACGATGGCGAGCAGCGGAATAAGCACGTCGTTCGACATGGGCATTTCCTCCGATGATTGTGTTCGGAGGCAAGCGGCACGCAGGCGGGAAGTTCCGATCGGTCAGATCTTCGGACGATTTCCCAAGATCATGCGTGCGAATCGGATGGGAACTTTCATGACGGCATAAGATCAAATTCTTTCAGGCGGTGCGGGAGGCGGATAATTTGCCGCCCGCTATCGGGCTGCCTGCAGGATTGAATCGTACCGCTTCAGCACCTCTTTCCTCGGATCGGCGCTCGTGGAGATGCGCTCGCCGGACATCACGGCCATGTAGTCCTCGGCCGCCGAGGTGAACGCTCCGTCCTCGAGCACCATCGTGCCGGACAGGCGCTGGATGTCGAGCATCCGGGTCGTGTATCGGCCATAGGCCTGATCCTGCTCGTCCCGGCTTCGCGCGCCCTTCTTCTCCTCGTTGTAGAGTTCGAGCGACTTCTGCGCGGCCCGCATCGACTTGAGCGAGGCGATGGCCTCGAACTCCTTCGCGAGCTCCGGATCCTCCTTGAGGACCTTCTCGACCTTTTTGCGGTAAGGGCTGTCGGTGACGAGCGTCCCGGACTCGACCCGCAGGGCGATCGGTTCGTCGAGGGGAATGCCTTCCCGCTCGAAGGCCGTGCCGAGCTTGGCGGCGAACGCGTCGGAACGGGCCTTCAGGTGCTCGTCGAAGGTTCGCGCCGCGACCGCGGCGGCTTCCTGATCCGCCTTCAGCTTGTCCGCTGCGGCTTGCGCCTTTTCGGAGATCTTGCCGGAGACTTGGACGGTGGCGGCGGGATCGGCGGCGGTTTTCCGGCCGGCCGCTGAGCGATTCGATCCAGTTGCATCCGTTGCGGGAAGTGTGCCGCGGTGGAGCGGAAGGCTCGGCTCGCGGCTCGCGCTGATCCTCGACATTCCGTGCCTCCTCGAATTGCCGGCAACAGGGCGCCAGAAGGCCGCGGGCCGTTCGCCGCATCGAGGCGATACAACCAGAAGATCGGATCGGCGTTACGAAACCGTGAAAGATCGCCGCGCGGGTTGCGGCGTCCCGGAGTCTTCTCCCGAAGTGTTCAAAGGCTGCGCGAGAACACCAGCGGCCCGCCCTGCGCACCCCGGCCGTAGGGCGAGGGCGACACGGAGGGGCGGCCATAGACGGTGGGCGTGCGCGCCTTGGCGACTTCCTCGGCCAGCGCCTTGATCAGCCCCTCGGAGACGGCGCGGGCCGTGGCGAGCACCTGCTGGTTGGTCTCCACCACGGCCGCGAAGCGGTGCTGGGCCGCCTTCAGCGCCTCCAGACCTTCCGGTGCGAAGCGGGCGAGCGCGATCGCGTTGGCCTTGGCGGCCTCCAGGCCGTTCATGTAGGCGGAGGCGAGTTCGGATTTCGACACGGATTCCGTCAGCGCCTGGGCGATCCGCCCGGCTCGCACGCCGTCGCTCTCGCGGGTGAGCACCGCTTCCAGCTCGATCATGGTGGCGAGCAGCCCGCGCACGAAGGTTTGGGCCGAGGGGCGGTCGGTGAGGCGCAGGGCGAGGGTCCGATCAGCGGCCATTGCCCGCCTCCTGCATGCGCATCATCTCGGAATAGACCTGATTGCTGATGCCGACGCCACCGGTCTTCACGATGGCGTTGGCGTATTCCTTGGCCATCATCGAGCGCCAGACGCCGCCGCCGGTGCCGTTCTCGCCCATCGGCCCTTCCGTGCCCTCGCTCTGCGTCAGCTTCTCCAAGCTGTCCTCCAGGAACATCTTCTCGAAGTCGTCGGCGGTCTTGCGCGCCTTGGTCGAGGCGGTGGACTTGGCCGTGTCCATCGTGTTCGCGTCGGTTTTCGCGAGCGTGTTGAGCAGGTTCTTGCCGACGCCGACGGCGGCGGAGGCCGCGAAGGTTGCGAGGGGCAGCATGGTGCGGTCTCCCGATGGGAAAGAAATTACATCAGCTCGATGTCGGCCTGGAGTGCGCCGGCCGTCTTGATCGCCTGAAGGATCGAGATCAGGTCGCGCGGGCCGACCCCAAGCGCGTTGAGGCCGTCGACCAGTTCGCGCAGGCTCACGCCCTCCTTCACCAGGGCGAGCTTGTTGCCGTCGCCGGTATCCACCTTCACCCCGGTGCGCGGCACCAAGGCGGTCTGGCCGTTCGACAGCGGCGCGGGCTGGCTCACCATCGGCTGCTCGGTGATCGTCACCGTCAGGTTGCCCTGCGCGATGGCGACCGTGGAGACGCGCACGTCGCGGCCCATCACGATGATGCCGGAACGTTCGTCCACAACCACCCGCGCGGTCTGGTCGGGCTCGACCTTGAGTTGCTCGACCTCGGTGATGAGGCGGATCATGTTGCCGCGGTACTTGGCCGGGATCTGGAGCGTGATCGTCGCCGGGTCGGTCGGCTCGGCGGTGTCGGCGCCCATGAAGTCGTTGATCGCCGAGGCGATCCGCTTGGCGGTGGTGAAGTCGGGGTTGCGCAGCGACAGCCGGAGCGAGCGCGCCTCGTTGAGCTTGAAAGCCATCTCGCGCTCGACCAGCGCGCCGTTGGAGATGCGCCCGTTGGTCGGCACGCCGCGGGTGATCTTAGCGGCCTCGCCCTCCGCCGCGAAGCCGGCGATCGCCACCGAGCCCTGCGCCAGGGCGTAGATCTCACCGTCGGCGCCGAGCAGGGAGGTCGCCACCAGGGTGCCGCCCTGAAGCGACTTGGCGTCGCCGAGCGAGGAGACGGTCACGTCGATATGCGTGCCCTGGGTCGCGAAGGGGGGAAGGTTGGCCGTCACCATCACTGCCGCAAGATTCTGGGTGCGCATGGTCGCGCCGCGGGTGTTGATGCCGAGCCGCTCCAGCATCGCCTGCAGGGACTGCTTGGTGAACGGGATGTTGTTGAGCGTGTCGCCGGTGCCGTTGAGGCCGACCACGATGCCGTAGCCGACGAGCTGGTTGGTGCGCACGCCCTCGACGGCGGCGAGATCCTTGACCCGCGACAGGGCGCTGGCCGGGGCCGGCGGCAGCAGGACCGCGAGGCAGGCGAGCACCGCGACGAGACGGCGGGCGAACAGGGGACGAGGCAGGGGCATCGGAACTCGGCAGCCGGACCAGGCGACTTTACGCCGGTTCGATCTCTGCCAGGGCCGTGCCAAACGCTAAGATACTGAAGAAAAAAGATATTTTTCTTTTTCGGTACCGCCGGAGCGGCGTGGGGACGAGAGCGTTTCCTGCCGCCCCGGCAGCTTCTGCCGGGCTGTTTACCCGCGCTTAACCCTGTCGGCCGATGTCTTCGGAGATCGGAACCCGCCGTGCATCGTCGGGTGCGAAAAGGTTTCGGACCATCATGCGCGTCGACACACGCTTTGCCGCCGCCGCCGCGGGTGCGCTCAACGCCACCCGCCGCGCCGCCGCGCCGGGCGCCTTCGCCCCAACGTCGGGAGCGGAAGAGACGCCCCGGGCGGCGACCGCGGGCGCGAGCCAAACCGGCATGCTCACCGGGCTCGATGCCCTCCTCACGCTCCAGGGACAGGACGGGGCCGACGCGCAGAAGGAGCGCCGCCGCCGCTCGGTGCAGCGCGGGCACGACCTGCTCGACGGGCTCGACCGCCTGAAAGCCGCGCTGATCGGCGGACGGGTAGCGACGCGCGACCTTCAGGCCATCGCCGGCCGCCTCGCCGAGCGGAATGCGGAGAGCGGCGACGCCCGCCTCGACGGGCTGGTGGCCGAGATCGAACTGCGCGCGGCGGTGGAACTGGCCAAGCTCGAAGCGGCGCGCGGCGCCTGAACACGAAAAGGGCCGGACCCCCTTTGCGAGGTCCGGCCCGTACGATCACCAGTAATAGGGCCGTGGGCGGTAGTAGCCGTAGGGCCGGTAGAGCGGCCGCGGGCGATAATAGCCGGGGGGCGGGCCGCCCCAGTAGCGCCGCGGACCCCAGTTCGGGCGGCAGATGCCCCAGGGATTGGGGTGGAAGCCCGGCCCGCAGCCGCCGGCGGTGCGCTCCACGAGCGCGCTGTCCGTCGCGAGAGGGGCTGGGCTGAAGGGCGCCGCCTGGGCGCTTCCCGCGACACCAAGGCTGCCGGCGATCACCGCAGCCAATGCGAACGCCTTCGCGTGCGTCATCGTACGATTTCTCCGTTGCGGCCGGACCATACGGCCGATGCCGGAAGCTAGGTCTGCCTCGATGAACCGAAGCTGACTGACGCGTCTCAATCGTGGTGCTGCACGCCCACTGCCGGCGGCCCTTGCACAGATCGAGGTCATTCTTGGTTCGGAGCTTGGTTGCTTGCCGGTACTTCCGTTGGGCGCCTCACGGTAGCCTTGGGGGCGCGCGGAGGATCCCACTGCGCCCACGCGCCGCTTCGGCGCGATTGACGGTTGCGCTTCGATCCCCGACAAGGCTGGCCGCGTGAGCGGGCGCGCGCCGGTCTCGCCGGATCGTCAGGGGAATCGTCCGCGCCGCGATGCTGTTCAACTCCTTCGTTTTCCTGCTCGCCTTCCTGCCGGCCGCTCTGCTGCTTCACGCCGCCGCCGAACGCTATCGGCCGCAGGCGCGGCTGCCGCTTCTCGTCGGGCTGTCCTTCGTCTTCTACGCGTGGTGGGATTGGCGCTTCCTGCCGCTGCTTCTCGCCTCCATCGGCGTGAACTGGCTCGTGGCCCGCGCTCTGCCGCGGGATCGCACCGGCTGGCTGTTCCCCGTGGCGCTCGCCGGCAACCTCGCGGTGCTGGGCGTCTTCAAGTATCTCGGCTTCCTCACCGATCTCGCCGACATGATCCCCGGCATCGATCTTCCGCGGATCGACCTCGCCCTGCCGCTCGGGATCTCGTTCTTCACCTTCCACCACATCATGTACCTGACGGACCTGAGGGCGGGACGCGCCCCGTCCTTCGGGCTGACCCGCTACGCCCTCTACATCGCCTTCTTCCCGCAGGTTCTCGCCGGCCCGCTCGTGCGCTGGAGCGAGATCATGCACCAGTTCGAGGAGCGCCCCTACGCGCGTCCCGACGCGGCCGAGCGGATCGGGCGCGGGCTGATGCTGCTGACGGTCGGGCTTTCCAAGAAGGTGTTCCTCGGCGATCCGCTCTCGGTCTACGTCAACCCCGTGTTCCAGGCGGCGGCCGCGGGCAAGGCGGTGACGATGGCCGAGGCGTGGCAGGCGACGCTCGGCTTCACCTTCCAGATCTATTTCGACTTTTCCGGCTACACCGACATGGCGCTGGGACTGGCGCTGCTGTTCGGGATCGTGCTGCCGCAGAACTTCGACGTGCCCTATCGCGCCACCTCGCTGCGCGACTTCTGGCGACGCTGGCACATGACGCTGTCGCGCTTCCTGCGCGACTATCTCTACATCGCCATGGGTGGAAACCGCCGCGGTCTCGCGGTCCAGGTCGGCGCGCTCTTCGCCACCATGACGCTCGGCGGCCTCTGGCACGGGGCGGGGCTGACCTTCGTCGCCTGGGGCGCCGCGCACGGTGTGGGCCTCGGGGCAGGCGTGCTCTGGCGCCGGGCGGGCGGACGGCTGCCGCACCTCCTCGGCTGGGCGATGACGGCCGGGTTCGTGGTCCTGACCTGGGTCCTGTTCCGCGCATCCTCGTTCGAGGCGGCTTTGGCGATCTACAAGGGGTTGTTCGGGTTGGCGCCCACGGGGGCGGGCTTCAAGTGGCGCACGATTCTCATCGCCGCCGCCGTCGCGATGATCGGCCCGACCGCCTGGGCCGCCGTGCACCGGCTGCCGCCGAACCGCTGGCTCGCAGCCGCCTTCGCCCTGTTGTTCGTCGTCGTGCTCCTCAAGATCGGGGACGATGCGAACTACGAATTCATCTACTTCCAGTTCTGAGATGGTACCCGCCTCCGGCAGCTTCGCGCGGCAGGACTGGGCGGCCTTCGCGCGCCTGTTCCTGTGTACCGCCATCGGCCTGCTCGCCGGATATCTCACGCTCGCTTTCCTGATCGATCCCTACGACAGCGGGCGCTCGACGCTGTTCTCGGCCGGCGCCGTGCGTCCGCAGGGCCCACGCACCGCTGCCGCGTCACGCGGGCGCGACCCGGCTTTCGCAGGCGCGGTGTTCGGCAATTCGCACATCCAGCTGATCGAGCCCGCGCGGCTCACGGCGGCGACCGGCATTCCCTTCGTGCAGCTCTCCGTGCCCGCGACCGGCCCCGGAGAGCAGCTCGCGCTGCTCGTTTGGTTCCTGCGCCACCATCCGGCGCCGAAGGCCGTGATCCTCTCGGTGGACGAGTACTGGTGCACCGACGATCCGGCCTTGCCCAACGACAAGCCGTTCCCGTTCTGGCTCTACAGCCCCGATCCGCTTGCCTATCTGCGGGGGCTCCTGCGCTTTTCCGTGGCGCAGGAAGTCGTCGGCCGCATCGGCTGGCTCGTCGGCGCGCGCCGCAAGCGGGCGGTCGCCGACGGCTGGTGGGACTACGAGCTGGATTACCTGAAGCGCGGCACGCTCGACGACGACCGCCTCCGCGTCATGCGCGAAACACCGGTGCCCGACGCGGCGGCTCCGGGCAAAGCAGGGCCGGACTTTCCCGCCGCGGACCGTCTCGGCAATGCCCTCGCCGCGCTGCCGGCCGAGACCGCCGTGGTCATGGTCTTCCCGCCGGTCTACGCCGCCGGCCTCCCCCGGCCCGGCACGCCGCGTGCCCACGCCGAGGCCGCGTGCCGGAACGCCGCGGCGGCGGCGTTGCAACGGCACGGGCGCAGCGCGCTCCTCGACGCGCGCCTTGAGCGGCCGGCCCTGCACGATCCCGGCCTGTTCTTCGACCAGACCCATTACAGGCACGCTCTCGCCCGCCCCCTGACCGACGAGATCGCCGCCGCCATCGTCCGGCTGCGCGGTGCGCCCTGAACCGGGAAACCGGAAGGAAGTGGGTCGGGCGAAGTCGAGCATGCCTTGCGTTCGAGGGCGGCGCTCCCCGCACGCCTGCGGCCGCGGACCCACGGGCTCAACCTGATGTCGGGTCGGGGGCCACTTGAGCGTGTCGTCTTTGCCGCATTGCGAGAGCTTTTCACGCGCGACGGTGCGAGGCGGCATCCGCGCGTTGTAGAGCTTGCCCAGCTCGATTATAGCCTCGCCGACGATCGCCGCTGACCGGCAGGGAGCGCGAGGATAAGACGATGGCGAAGGTCACGATCGAGGACGGCTACAGGCCCTCCGACGGCGAGCCCTTCATGAATGAGCGGCAGCGCGAGTACTTTCGGCGCAAGCTGCTCAATTGGAAGAGCGAGATCCTGCGTGAGGCGCAGGGGACTCTCACCGCGCTTCAGAGCGAGAACGAGAACCATCCGGATATCGCCGACCGCGCCTCCTCGGAGACGGATCGGGCGATCGAGCTGCGCGCCCGCGACCGCCAGCGCAAGCTGACGAGCAAGATCGACGCGGCCCTGGCCCGGCTGGAGGACGGCTCCTACGGTTTCTGCGAAGAGACCGGCGAGCCGATCTCGCTCAAGCGCCTCGATGCGCGGCCGATCGCGACACTGTCGCTGGAAGCGCAGGAACGCCACGAGCGCCGCGAGCGCGTCTATCGCGACGACTGATCCGGCGGGCTTCGGCGGTCCTCAGCGTTGTCCCGCCTCGATCCGGACGAAGCTGCGCACGGGCCCGAGGGCGGAATCGCTCCTTGTCTCGACCGCGATGCGGCCCTGCACGGGGACGGTGCTACGGCGCGGGCCGATATCGGCACCGGCCGTTACCCGGCCCGACAGGCGAATGCAGCTCGCCGTGCCCGGAATCCGGAAGAAGCCCGCCCCCTGGCTCGGACAGGGTTCCATCGGTGCCTCGGAGGGATGCGGCGCGCGCTCGAACGCGCCCGCGCAGAACGGCACCAGTGCGAGGCACAGGCCGAGGCAGCGCATCACCCTCCGCATTACGCTCTCCCCTGCCCGCACGAGGCCAACTCGCCTCAGTAATGCGGTGGCGGCGGCTCCGGCGCGCCACTGGCGCTCCGGAAGGCGCTGTCCTCGACCTGCTCCTGCAACCGGCCGAGCTGCCGGGTGAGACGGTCGATCACCGTCCACTGCGCGGTGATGGCTGCGTTCAGATCCTCGATCACGGCCTCCTGCTCGGTCAGCCGAATCTCGAGACGTGCAATGCGATCGGTGTCGGGCGGCGGGTCGCTCATCGCCCGACCATGCCCGGAGCGGCCGCCACCTGACAACCGGCCTGACGAGAGAGCCGGATGATCCACTCCCCATTCGCCTTCCTATCTGAGCATGAGCGTTATGCTCTCCTGGAATGGCTGTCGGATGGGATCAGAATTCATCCCGCCGGAAAGCGCAATGTCGAATCACGCTTCGTAGTGGTGTCGCCGCTTTCGTCATCCAATAGAAGTGTCACGTATAGATCTTTGCCGATTGCAGGCAGGAGACTGAGCAAAATCCTCTGAAGTCGAATTTCTTCGACAGTGGGGAGAGCAGGATCGGGCCGATGGTAAGACGTGGCGGTTCGTTTTCACATTCGAGCACTTGGCCCGGTGGTTCGCCCGCTGAATTTTCGTAAAAATTCGAGGGATTTTCGGCGTTTTCCGTTCAGGGCCGTGCGGCCATTGTCGTGCGACGATGACACGCGGCACCATGATCGAGCGTCCAGCTTCCCACCTCCATACGGTGTTCCTCCCGGCGCTGTGCTGGGGCCGGCGGCAGCCCGACTTCTACGCGGTGACCCAGGATCTTTCACGGGCCGGCATCACCTTCCGCTCGGCATCCGAGCCGGCGGTCGATGAGCCGCTCACCTGCAGCATCCGCTATGTCGGCCAAGTCGAGGCCCGCGTCGTCAGCAGCGGCGACAACCTGTTCGCCGTCCGCCTCATGGCATCGCGGCAGCGGACGGCCGAGGTCGCCCGCGCCCTGCTGGCGCTGGCCCGCGAGCAGGGGCGGACCTTCGAGGCGGCGCGGGCGCATCCGCGGATCAATCCGGCCCGCAAGGACGTGCTCGTGACCCTCGAGGACGGTCGCGTCCTGCCGGGGCGGCTCATCAACATCTCGGCGTCCGGCGCGGCGCTCGCCCTCGATCACACGCTCTCGCGCGGGGCGCGCATCACCATCGGCGGCACGGCCGCGCAGGTGGTGCGCATCTTCCGCGACGGCATCGGCGCGGCCTTCGCCTCTCCTCTCGATCCGGGCCAAGTCCATGCCGGGATCCGACTCTGACAGTGCGCGCCCCTCCCCCGAGTATCCCGCTCTCGCATCCCGGCCGCGGAAGGACTAAGTCCCGGTCGTGCCCTGCCCGATGACGCGGCCGAAAGCCTGCCCGTGACCGACTACATCAAGAAGATCCTCTCCGCTCGCGTCTACGACGTGGCGATCGAGAGCCCGCTCGATCCGATGCCCCGCCTGACGAAACGGCTCGGCCGCCCCGTCCTCCTCAAGCGCGAGGATCTGCAGCCGGTCTTCTCGTTCAAGCTGCGCGGCGCCTACAACAAGATGGCCTCGCTGTCCCAGGAGCGGCTCGCGAGCGGAGTGATCTGCGCCTCGGCCGGCAACCATGCCCAGGGCGTCGCGCTGGCCGCGGCCAAACTCGGCGTGCGAGCGGTGATCGTGATGCCGCGCACGACCCCCGCGATCAAGGTCGATGCCTGCCGGGCCCGCGGCGCCGAGGTCGTCCTGCACGGCGACGCCTTCGACGAGGCTCTGGCCGAGGCCCGGCGCCTCGAAGCGCAATGGGGCCTGACCTTCCTGCACCCGTTCGACGATCCCGAGGTGATCGCCGGACAGGGTACGATCGGCATGGAGATCCTGCATCAGCATACCGGACCGATCGAGGCGATCTTCGTGCCGATCGGCGGCGGCGGGTTGGCGGCCGGCATCGCCACCTTCGTGAAATATCTGCGCCCCGAGACAAAGGTGATCGGCGTCGAGCCGGACGATGCCGCCACCATGTCCGAGGCGCTTCGGGCGGGCGACCGGGTGATGCTGCCGAGCGTCGGCCTGTTCGCCGACGGCGTCGCGGTGCGGCAGGCCGGCGAGGAGACCTTCCGGCTCTGCCGCGAGCATCTCGACGGGGTCATCACCGTCGATACCGATGCGATGTGCGCCGCCGTCAAGGACATCTTCGACGACACCCGCGCGATCTCCGAACCGTCCGGCGCGCTGAGTCTGGCCGGGGCCAAGGCTTGGTCGGCACGGAATCCCGGAGCCGGGCCGCTGGTCGCGATCTCGTCGGGCGCCAACCTCAACTTCGACCGCCTGCGCCACATCGCCGAGCGGGCGGAGATCGGCGAGGAACGCGAGGTGCTGCTCGGCGTCACCATCCCCGAGCGGCCGGGCGCCTACCGCGCCTTCATCGGCGCGCTCGGCCCCCGCGCGATCACCGAATTCAACTACCGCTACGCGCAAGGCAGCGAGGCGCGCATCTTCGTCGGCATCAACCTGCCCGGCGGCAAGCCCGAGAAGCGCGATCTGATCGCGGCCCTGGAGAGCGCCGGCTACCGCGTCGCCGATATGAGCGACAACGAGATGGCCAAGGTGCATGTCCGCTACATGGTGGGCGGGCGCGCGGCGGGGCTCGCCGACGAGCGGCTCTACCGCTTCCAGTTCCCCGAGCGGCCGGGCGCGCTGATGAAGTTCCTGGAAGCGCTCGGTGACGGCTTCAACATCAGCCTGTTCCACTACCGCAATCACGGCGCCGATTACGGCCGGGTGCTCGCCGGGATCGAGGTGCCGGCGGCGGAACGCGCCCGCTTCGACGCCGCCCTCGAAATGCTCGCCTATCCCTATGTCGACGAGACCGACAACCCGGCCTACCGGCTGTTCCTCGACAACGGCATTGGAGCGCACGGCCACTGACGCAAAGTCGCACGGAGCGAAGGCCGCCTGACCGGCAGTGACCAAGGCGCCGGGTGTTTCCCGCCCGGCTCGCTCTCGTCACGTCGGCCTTTGCCGGTCCTCCGGAGCGAACCGGATCGCGTCACGCCGTGGCGGGAGCGGGCTGGCTGCGGAACAGGGCCGTGCAGCCGGCATCCCGATGCATGCTCAAGATCGAGGCACGGTCGATCTCGGGATGCTCGGCGAGAACGCGGCGCACATCCTCCACGACCTTGTCGTAGCGGTGGGCGTCGAAATTCTTCTCCAGCGGACTGACGGCGATATAGGCTTCGACCACGAGCACCCGTTCGGTGCGCTCCTTGGTGACATCGACGGCGATCCAGGCCGATTTGACCAAGCGGTTGGCGGCGAGCATGGGACGACCCTCCGATGCCGCCGCGTTGTCCGGCGGCTTTCGAAGGCGAGCATGTACCGCGCCGAAGGCCTTGCCAAGAGATTCCCGGCTCGCGTGCAGCGTCAATCCTCACGGATCTTGCGCAAACCCTCCCGGAGCCGCTGCGAGAACCGGCCCGGTCTGCCGTCGGCTCCGACATGAGCATCGCATGCCGACCTTGGTTGCAAGGTACGGAACGGCGGTGGCGTGATTTCGCGGCGGGGGCCTCGCGCGAGCAATCGAGCGCATGCCCGATGGACGCGGCGATTCCCCCGGCCTCTCCCGTCACATCACATGTCGGAGACGATCCGCAGGCCCCCGTATCCGTTCGGGCGGGACGGTGGCGCGTAGCTTCCCGTGCCGTCCTCGGCGTCGGCCGTGGCCGATCCTTTCTTGCGCCCCTTCATCAGCGTCGGGCGTGCGATCCACCGCACCACCTTGTTGCCGTCGTATCGCCCGGTCCGCCGCTCGTCCCTGCGCAAGACCCAGCGCGGATGAACCGCCCCATTCCTCACCATGACCCCGTCCCCCTCGGGGGCGTCGCGTCGCAGCCGGCGCCCCCTTTGTGCGCCCCGGTCTCACTGCGGCCTCGGCCCCTCGGGACGTAGCAGGCAACGGTTTCGGGACAATTGCATCCTCCAAATTAGGGATATCCGGCATCATTTGCACTTAAGTATCCGCGGGCATCCTCAAAGATATTTTTGGGCCGCGAAGCGCATGACGCCCTGCCCGTCACCGCATCCGATTGGCCGTGCATTCGACGCAACAGTCGACGCAACATCCCCGCAAACAGCCAAGGCTAACGAGCTTCCCGCGAAACGTGAGATGTCGCGAGGGGAAAGATGCCGAAGATCGTCGTTGCCGCCCGTGCCGCCTCGATCATCCTGATCGGATTCTGCATTGTTCCCTGCCTGCCGGCGCGTGGGGCCGTACCGGAGGCTCGCTCCGCGGATGTCGGTGCCGTCGGTGGGCGGGGCGATGTCCGGAGCGCGACACGCGCGCCGGAGGCGCCACGGACCTCGTGCCCTCCGCGCTGGCCCTACATCGTCCTGACCTGCACGGCGTGACGCGGTCATGACCCTGTTCATGATCCTGCTCGCCGGCAACCTTGCCCTCGGGTTGATCTTCTCGCTGATCGCGGCTTCGGTGGAGTGAGGCTGATGGGTGGCATCGGGCTTCCGGCGGCGTGCGCGACCGGCCTGCTTGACCTTGGTGCCGGCTTGCGCGCACGAGATCCTATGCTGACGCTTGTTCGCCTGATGGCATGGGTCGTGGCCATCGGCCTCGTCGCCGTGACGCTTTCGCCGCTCGAAGCGCGTCCGGTCCTGGCGTCCCCGACCCTGGAGCGGGCCGGCGCCTACGCGCTGTTCGGCTTCCTGCTCGTGCTCTCGTATCCGCGGCGCTGGGGATGGGCGCTCGTCGCGGCCGTGGTCCTCGCCGGGGGGCTCGAGGCGGCACAGGGCCTGACCGTGAGCCGGCATGGCCGGCTCATCGATTTTCTGGTGAAGGGCGGCGCGGCTTTGGCCGGCGGGCTCGCGGCGCAGGGGATGCATCTCCTGCTCGCCCGCCGTACGGCGCGTTAGAGCATCATCCCGAAAGGTGGTTGCCGGCTTTCGGGACGATGTTCCGGAGACCGACCGAACGACGGCCGGATCAGTCGAGGCGGGCCAGGGCACCGACGCCGACATGGCGCAGTCCTTGGCGGCGAGCCTCTTCCGGCGCGTAGACGTTGCGCAGATCGACGAGGACGGGGGCGCGCATGAGCCCCTTCAGCCGGGCGAGATCGAGCGCCCGGAACGCATTCCACTCCGTCACGATCACCAGCGCGTCCGCGCCTTCGGCGCAGGCATAGGCGTCCTCGGCGTAAGCGACGCCCTGAAGCAGCGGCCGCGCCTGCTCCATCCCCTCCGGATCGTAGGCCACGATCTGCGCGCCCGCATCCTGCAAGCCGGCGATGATCGACAGCGAGGGCGCGTCGCGCATGTCGTCGGTGTTCGGCTTGAACGTCAGGCCCAGGAGCGCCACCCGCTTGCCCCGCACGGACCCGCCGCAGGCCGCGATCACCTTGCGCGCCATCGCGCGCTTCCTCTGGTCGTTGACCGCCACCACCGTCTCGACGATCCGCACCGGCGTGCCGTAATCCTGCGCCGTCTTCACCAGCGCCAGCGTGTCCTTGGGGAAGCACGAGCCGCCGTAGCCCGGTCCCGCATGCAGGAACTTCGCGCCGATGCGGTTGTCGAGGCCGATGCCGCGGGCGACCTCCTGCACGTTGGCCCCGACCTGCTCGCACAGATCCGCGATCTCGTTGATGAAGGTGATCTTGGTGGCCAGGAACGCGTTGGCGGCATATTTGGTCAGCTCGGCCGTGCGCCGTCCGGTGAGCAGGATCGGCGCGGCGTTGAGGTAGAGCGGGCGGTAGACCTCCTGCATCACGGCGACTGCGCGGGCGTCCTCGGCGCCGATGACGATGCGGTCGGGCCGCTTGAAGTCGCCGATGGCCGCACCCTCGCGCAGGAATTCGGGGTTGGAGGCGACGCCGACATCGATGTCGGGGCGGGCCTCGCGGAGGATGCGCTCGACCTCGTCGCCGGTGCCGACGGGCACGGTCGATTTGGTGACGACCACGGTGTAGCCGGTCAGCGCCTCGGCGATCTCGCGGGCCGCGGCATAGACGTAGGAGAGGTCGGCAAAGCCGTCGCCGCGGCGGGACGGGGTGCCCACCGCGATGAACACCGCTTGCGCCTGGGCAACGGCGGGCTTGAGGTCGGTGGAGAAGGTGAGGCGTTTGGCCCGCACGTTCTCGGCGACGAGGGTGTCGAGACCAGGCTCGTAGATCGGCATGCGGCCCTCGTTGAGGGCGGCGATCTTGCCGGGATCCTTGTCGATGCAGACGACCTCGTGGCCGAAATCGGCCAGGCAGGCGCCCGACACGAGGCCGACATAGCCCGAGCCAATCATCGCGATGCGCATCGGTGGTCCGTCTCCCTGAAGCGGCGGACCTTCGATCCTCAAAAACCGTCGAGGAGACCGCCCGTCACGAGGTTCGGCATATTTTCCGGTTCGGGCAATTCGCTCAGCGTGGCCGGCGCGGGCGCATCCGGGGGACGGTGAGGTCCCGAAAGGCTGTGATCCGTTTTCGGGACCGAGGATCGAGCGAGGCGCCCTCCGGCCTCTCTTCGCCTGAATGCGCTGTCCCGCAAGGGCTCTATTGGTCCCCGTAATAGTCGAGATACCACCTCACGAAGGCGGGGATGCCGGTCTCCAGCGGCGTCTCGGGCAAGCGGCCGACGAGGTCGCGCAGCAGGTCGGGGCTCGCATGGGTCCGGATCACGTCGCCGGGCGGGAGCGGCTTCAGCACGCGCTCGGCCTTGCGCCCCAGGGCCGCCTCCAGGGCGCCGATCATGGCATCGAGCCGGACCGGGCGGCCGCCGCCGATATTGACCAGACGATAGGGCGCGACCGTGCTCAGGGTGTCGGCCGCCGAGACCGGGCCGCCCTCGGCAGGCATCGGCGGCAGGCGCTCCGACAGCGCGACGATCGCATCGATGAGATCGTCGATGAAGGTGAAATCCCGTTCCGCCGCCCCCTCGCCGAACACCTCGATCGGTTCGCCCGCCAGGATCTTCCGGGTGAACAGGAACAGGGCCATGTCCGGCCGCCCCCAAGGTCCGTAGACCGTGAAGAAGCGGAATGCGGTCGTCGGCACGCGGAACAGGTGAGCGTAGGAATGCGCCATCGCCTCGTTGGCGAGCTTCGAGGCGGCGTAGAGGGTGAGCGGCGAGACCGCACGGTCGGTCTCGCGGAACGGGACGCTCGCATTGCCGCCATAGGCCGAACTGGTCGAGGCGACGAGCAGGTGCTTGACGGGATGGGCGCGCACCGCCTCCAGCAGGTTTGCGAAGCCGACGAGGTTGGCTTCGACATAGGCGCCGGGGTCGATGAGGCTGTAGCGAACCCCCGCCTGCGCCGCGAGATGGAAGACGAGGTCCGGCTTGACCCGCGCCATCACGTCGAGGAGCGCGCCGGGCGTCTCGAGCCGCGCCTCCACCGCCTCGAAGCCGGGAAATCGGGCGAGATCCGCGTGCCGGGCTCGCTTCAGCCCGACATCGTAGTAGGGTGAGAGGCCGTCGAAGCCCGTCACGCCCAAGCCCGCCGCCAGCAGACGGCGGCTCAGCGCGTGGCCGATGAAGCCGGCCGAGCCCGTGACGAGAGCATGCATGCGAGGCCCGGTGCGCCGTCTTCCAGAGGATCCGTGTCTCTCACTCCATTCCCGCTGCGCCGCCGTGCTAGAAGGAGAGGCGATCGATGGCGGGGATTGTCATGAGGCACGCCGAAACGGGATAGCTGCCGCCCGTCCGCGTCGCAAGGAACGCGGTGACCCGTCGTGAGGAGGGTCGCAGCCGGGTCGGGAACGTTGTGTCTCGACTTCGATTATCGTTTTCACAGGGTTTTTAAGGCAGGTGTCCGCCTGCCTTTCGTCGGGTGAACGATGTAACCCTGCTTCCAGCGCGCAGCTGTCGCGCCGGCGCAGGGGTTGTTTGTCGGGGAATCAGGTATACTTACAGCAGACTATCTGCCGACCTTCGTTTCGCGCCCGCTCGCGACGCCGGTCCCGCACTCCGCCGGGACTGGCCGTTGCCGTACGGATCGCGTGAGATGAGTGGGCCGGCCGAAACATCCGTCCAGGCCCAGGGCGCTGTGCCGCTCCTCGCTTGGGTCCAGCGAGTCCGAACACCGAGTGTCCGCACGATGAACCAACTTTTCCGCCTGCCGCAAGTCGGCGAGGCCGATGCGATTGCCGAACCCTCCGCCGATCTTCGTGTCCCCTTCGCGCAATCCGGCACTTTCGTCTGCAAGTTCATTATCGGTGAGCCGAGCGACCAGGCCGTGTGCTGCGGGGCTCCGGTCGCCGATGGCAAGAGCTGGTGCGCCTATCACCGCCGTATCGTGTTCGAGCCGGCTCGTCCCGGCCGCGCTCGCTGAGCGCCCCTCACGTTTCCGGTATCTGACGGCCCCGCCTTCTCGAAGGGTGGAGTCGCCTCTGTTGTCCGCGCCGTGTCAGTCGAACGGTGATGGGCGGTCGATCACGAGGCCGGTCGGCACGCTTGGCCCTCGCCAGCGCATGACGAGGTGGCCGTCCCCTCGTGTCCCGACGGTGCGATAGGCCGGTCCGCTTTCCGAGGGTAGTCCGAGATCGCCCGGCCTATTTCCGACGGCCCCGATCCGGCGCTGTTCGTAATAGGCCTCGGCCGGGGCATCGGCGGCGATGTACCCGTAGACCGGGCTCAGGCTCCGTCCCGTCGCCCTGGCCGTCCTTGGTGGCGGAATCATCCGGGCCACGACACGCCGGCTCAGTCGACTCTCTGCCTTCCGCGACATTGCCACCCGTACCTGGCGTATCGGCCGGGCGCGGCTCGCGGCCGTTCGAATCCGCTCTGGGCGAACCCTGGTCGCGCGTCGGGTCGGCCGGGTTTCGGAGCGGGTCGAGACCTTGGGCTCGTCGACCTTCGCTGGGGTCGCGGCCGGTTTCGCCGCGGTGGCGTTCATCGCCGGGGTGTTCACTTTGGCCGGTGGATCGGTCCATTGGCCGGCGGACTTATCCTCGGCGTCTGCAGAGGACGCCGCCAGGATGGTGCCGAGCAGGAGGAGAAAAGTCGAAAAGCGGCTGCCGCGCGACATGGAAAATCCTCTCGGGGTCGGAGAAGGACAACGCCGGCTGTGGGCTTTCACATCGCGTGCACCGGCACCCGTTGCGGAAGCTTTCAGCAAAGATAGGGGCGCCTGCGCGTGGCGTCCATAGATCGATGTATCAAAACGCGAAGCTCTGCGAATATTCCACCACAAGTCTCAGGCAACACGCTTTTTCCTCGGCGGCTCCACCCCTATCTTCGCTGTCCGATACAACCGGAGCGGCAATGGGTCCGGTCTCACCTTCGAAGATCTCAGGAGTCGGCATGGTAGCGGATGGCACGGTCGCGCGGCGGCTCTGGATACGCGATCCCCTCGCGATCCTGGCGGACGGAGCCGGCGCCGGCCTCGTCGTCGAGGGCAGCCGCATCGCCGAACGGGTGCCGGCTGGCGGGCAGCCCTCCGCGCCGGTGGACGAGACGTTCGACGCCTCGCGCCACGTCGTCATCCCCGGCCTCGTCAACACGCATCACCACTTCTTCCAGACGCTCACCCGCGCGCACCCGATCGCGATCAACAAGCCGCTCTTTCCCTGGCTTCAGGCGCTCTACGGGATCTGGGGGCGGCTGACGCCGGAGGCGTTCCGGCTCGCGACGCGGCTCGCCTACACCGAGCTGCTCCTGTCGGGCTGCACCACGGCCGGCGACCACCACTACCTGTTCCCGCGAGGGCTTGAGGCGGCCGTCGACATCCAGGTCGAGGAGGCGCGCCGCTTGGGCATCCGCGCCGTCGTCACCCGCGGCTCGATGAGCCTGTCGGAAAAGGACGGCGGCCTGCCGCCCGAGACGCTGGTGCAGGACGACGACACCATCCTCGCCGATAGCGAACGGGTACTGCGCCTGTTCCACGATCCCGCGCCCGGCGCGATGGTACGGATCGGGCTCGCTCCCTGCTCGCCCTTCGCCGTCACCAAGCGGCTCATGCGCGAGAGCGCGGCCCTGGCCGAGCGCTACGATTGCCCGCTTCACACCCATCTCGGCGAGACCCGTGATGAGAACGCCTTTTGCCTGGAGGTGTTCGGGCAGCGCCCGGTCGATTACCTGGAGGAGGTCGGCTGGATGACCCGGCGGGCCTGGCTCGCCCACGGCATCCATTTCGAGGACGACGAGGTGCGTCGCCTCGGCGCGGCGGGCGTCGGCGTCTGCCATTGCCCGACCTCGAACATGGTGCTCGCCTCGGGCCATTGCCGAACCTGCGAGCTGGAGGCGGCGGGTTCCCCGGTCGGCCTCGGTGTCGATGGCTCGGCCTCGAACGACAGCTCGAACCTGATGGAGGGCGTGCGCCACGCCCTGATGATCAACCGCCTGACCTACGGCGCCGAGGCGGTGACCCATCTCGACGCCCTGCGCTGGGCGACGGAGGGCTCCGCCGCCTGCCTCGGTCGCAGTGACATCGGCCGGATCGAGCCCGGCCGCGAGGCGGATCTGGCCTTGTTCACCCTGGACGAGTTGCGCTTCTCCGGCGCCCACGATCCGCTCGCGGCTTTGGTGCTCTGCGGCGCCCACCGGGCGGACCGGGTGATGGTGGCCGGGCGCTGGCGGGTGATCGACGGGCAGCCCCTCGGTATCGAGACCGGGCGCCTGCGCGAGGAGCATTCGCGGCTCGCCCGGCACCTGTTCGGCGACACTCAGCTGGCGCGATAGGTCTGGTTTCTCCAGGGGCTGGCGACGAGGGGGGCGCGATACGGCCCCTCCGGCTCGGCCACGCCGAAGTGGATCGGCACCCCGTCGAGGAAGGCGGGCTCGGTCAGGGTGAGCCCGGCGCGGCGGAAATGCTCGTTGATGTGGAAGCGAAGTTCGTCGGTGGCGATCGGCACCGGACGACCGCCGATCAGCGGGGGGATCGGTACGCCCATCCACATTGGTCGCGGCGCGGGCGACCATCACCGATTCGCCCCCGACGATCGCCCGTGAGGGGTGGTCGCGGCGGCCTCGGTGGTTCTCCACGCAATGCCCCTCGTTTAGTCCCGGCAGAAACGCGCGCCGTGTCCGCGCGCACATGACGGGAAAGGATCGTGCCAGATGCTAAGCAAGCAGGCAGATTCTCGAGTTATCCAGATAAGTAGCTGAAGAATATACAATATATTCTAGTGCCGGGGTGTCGCCCCCTGGCTAGGGGCTCTCCGGCGCTCTCTTGTTGCTCACATTGCATGCAATTGATGGCTATTCGGCGGGCTTAGCTGCACAAATTATGTGAGCATTACGCTCGCGCCGTGCTTAACTCCCTGACCGAAACAACTCGTTCGGGAGACACGAAAATGTCCGTACGCATCTTCTCCGCCGCACTCATCGCGCTCGCTGTCTCGGCGGGTGGCGCTTTGGCTGGCGATCGGGGCCGGATCGCCGGGGCGCAGCAGGCGGAGACGACCGGCAGTGTTGCCCGCTCGGCCGAGCCGCTGAACCTGTTCGGCGTCCCGGATCGCGATCCCAGCTTGTTCGCGCCGCAGCGTCAGACCCGCAGTACCTTCAACGCCAACACCGCCCGCGCGCGCCACTACGAGCGCTGAGCGTCTGTCCGGCGACGTTGCTTCGGTAGGCCCGTCCGCTCCATGCCGAGCGGTGGGGCGAAAGCTTGGCCTCGAAGCACGCCCGAACCGTCGATCCCCCGGCACCGATCTGCCGGGAGAGGCGTGTCTCGGCGGGCTTCGAGGCTGCTGGCTTTGCGCCTCCGCAAGGGCGGTCAGTCGCCCTTGGAATCCTGGCGCGGCAGGACGCGATAGTGCCGCCCGGCATAGAGCAGGCTCTCGGCGCCGCTGATCTCGGCGAGTGCCTCGACGGCGCAGATCAGCACGTCATGCGTGCCCACCTCGTGGCGATCGACGATCCGGCAATCGAAGGCGACGAGGGCACCCGCGAGCACCGGAGCGCCGGTCTGCAACCGGCCCCAGGCCGGTCCCGCGAAGCGCTCGGCCTGCGGCACGCGGCCGGCGAAATCGGTGGCGAGGTCTTCATGCGCCACCGTGAGCGTATTGATGCAGAGCACGCCGTTGCGCAGGAAGGCCGGATAGGCGGATGAGCCGCGGTTGAGGCAGACCAACAGCGTCGGCGGGCTGTCGCTGACGCTGCACACCGACGTCGCCGTGAGGCCCGCACGGCCGCCGGGCCCGTCCGTGGTCACGAGATGCACCGCACTCGCGATCTGAGCCATCGCTTCGCGGTAAGCCGAGGCGGACACGGCCTCGGGGTCGGATGAGATCATGACGGTCGCCTTTCGGGGCCGGATGAGGTCCCGATCGTTGAGCAGGACGTCGCAAGGCTCGGTCGAACGCCCTTGAAACGATGACGCGGTGGGCGTTCCGGCCGCTGCGGTCAAGGGGAAGAGTGACCATCTCAAGGTCGAGAACGGTCGTCGCTGCCCGCATCCTGCGCCTCGGCTGCCGAAGATCGGTGCGGGATGGCACCGGACCGGTGGTGCCCGCCACCTTGCGGACCGGGGCTCCGGTGGCCGATGAAGCCCGCACCCGTTCCGCCGGAGGCCGTCCGATCCCTGCCGCCGAACCGCTCCGTCCCGCCTTGTCTCGCCAGCGCTCGCAGGGCGCGGTGCATCTGCGCGTCGCCCCGGCCGGAACGGCCGCGGACGCGCCGACGCGGATCGTCGATCTCGCCGAGAGCGGCCCTTTGCGCCTGCGCTTTCCCCGCCAGGGGGCCGAGCGGATGCTGGAGGGCGTGCTGGTCAATACCGGCGGCGGCATCGCCTGCGGCGATGTGTTCGCGGTCTCGGTGACGGTCGAGCCGGGTGGGGCCTGCCTGCTGACCACCACGGCGGCGGAGAAGATCTACCGCTCGGACGGGCCCTGCGCGGAGATCGTCAACCGGGTGAGCGTCGGCGCGGGCGGGCGGCTCGATTGGCTGCCGCAGGAGACGATCCTGTTCGACCGCGCCCGGCTGGTGCGCCGCTTCGAGGCGGATCTTGCCCCCGATGCGTCGCTGCTTGCCGCCGAAATCGCGGTGCTCGGCCGTGCCGCCCGCGGCGAGAGTCTGGAGGAGGCCCTGTTCGAGGATCGCTGGCGCATCCGCCGCGACGGCCGCCTCGTCTACGCCGATAGCCTGCGCCTCGACGGGGCGGTCACGGCCCTGATGGACCGCCGGGCGATTGGCGGCGGGGCCCGCGCGCTGGCGACGATCCTCGACCTTTCACCGCGCGCGGAGGGCCGGCTCGACGAGGCCCGCACCCTCCTCGACGCTCTGCCGGCGCATGTCGAGGCCGGGGCGAGCGCCTGGAACGGCCATCTCGCCGTGCGGATGCTGGCCCCCACCGTCGCTCCCTTGCGCGACGGCGCCGCCCGCTTCCTCGCCGCATGGCGCGGGCAGCCGATGCCGCGCGTGTGGCAGACGTAACCAGCTTGGCCTGACCAGCTTGACCTTGGGCCGAGCATGATCCTTGCTCGGCGGACCTTCAGGCCCGGCCGAATCTCACCTCAGGACGCACGCCTTGCTCCTCACGCCCCGCGAGAAAGACAAGCTCCTCGTCGCCATGGCCGCGCAGGTCGCCCGCAACCGGTTGGCGCGGGGGGTGAAGCTCAACCATCCGGAGGCGATCGCCCTCATCACCGACTTCGTGGTCGAGGGCGCCCGCGACGGGCGCTCCGTTGCCGAGTTGATGCAGGCCGGCGCCCGCGTTCTCGATGCCTCCCAGGTGATGGAGGGGGTGCCCGAGATGATCCACGACATCCAGGTCGAGGCGACCTTCCCCGATGGCACCAAGCTCGTCACGGTCCACCACCCGATCCGCGGCGCACCCTCGGCGGAGGTCCCGGGCACGGTGACGACGCTTCCCGGCGAGATCGTCTTCAATGCCGGCGCGCCGCGCACGGTGATCGAGGTCGCCAATACCGGGGACCGCCCGATCCAGGTCGGCTCGCACTACCACTTCTTCGAGGCGAATCCCGGCCTCGTCTTCGACCGCGACAAGGCCCGCGGCCAGCGCCTCGACATCGCGCCCGGCACGGCGGTGCGCTTCGAGCCGGGCTCGACCCGCGAGGTGGCACTGGTACCGCTCTCGGGCGACCGCAAGGTCTACGGCTTTCGCGGCGACGTGATGGGGCCGCTATGAACCCACGCCCGGCATCGCCGACGACGCGGTGAAACGCGGCCGAAACATGTGCCGCGCTCGGCTCGCCGCTGGCTCGAAAGGAGCTGAGGCGGCGAGCCGCGGGGTTGGTGCTCGGTCAGCCTTGACGGCCGTAGTGGATCGGCCTCACGCCTCGATCGCCGGCAGATCGAGATCCTCCGCGATCCAGGTCATGCCGAAAAGGTCGCGCACGGCTTCGACTCGTCCCTCACTGCCCGATGCGTGAACCAGCATCGCTCCGATCACGGCCCGAGGATCGCGCCCGTCGAACGCCGCGAAAGCGGCATGTGTCAGCCGCTTGTCGAAACGACGGAATGCGAGGACCGCAAAATCCTTGCGCGGCACGCCCCGATGCTCGGCCGCGAAGGCGAGGATGTCGGCCGCGTGGGCTGAGGCCCGGCCTTCGACGACTGCCTGATAGGCCAGGAGGCGCGCGGCGACCGTCTCCGGCAAGATCGGCACCACGTCGTCGACCGCACCGGCCGCGACCCAGCCGAGTACGTTCTTCTCCAGGCGTACGTCTGAAAGAGCGCGATGGCGCAACACGTAGCCGTCGGTCTTGAGCTTGAGGCGATGGCCGTCCTCGAAGGCCAGCACGTAGCCCTCGATGCCGGCTTCCCGGCGAGCGCCGGCAACGAAGCCCTTCGCGTCGGCGATCGCGCCTTTGGCTCGCACAACTGGAACGTCGAAGCGTTCGCCTAAACCGACCAGATCGGCCAACGGCAGATAAGCGCCCGAGATCATCTCGCGTGCCGCGAGAAGCGTCAGGGCCGGCTGATCATAGGCGATGACGATCCGGTTGTCCGGTGAGGTGAACTCGAAGATCGGCGTGATGCCACCGTCGAGCAGGTGGCGTGCGAGTTCGAGGACGCCCGTTCCGGCATGCCGTTGCGCGGCCGCAGCCTGCATCGAGGCGCCCATCCGGGTCATGAACACCGTCGCCCCGTCGAGCAGGACCGGGTGCACCATCGAACCGTCGAGCTTGTCGAGCACGTGATGAGGGATGGACCAGTCGATGTCCTCGGTGCGCTGGCGCTCTCCAAGATTGAAGAATTTATGAAACGGCCGACCGATGATTCGTCCGTCGCGGTCGAATTTCAGACCGCGGCATTCAAGTGCCATGGCGGAGCTGAACGTCTCGGGGACTGTGTAGACATAATCGATTACGGTGTGGTCGGGGCGCCGGGAGACGACGAAACCCTGATCGAAGGACACGTATGGGGTAACGTTTGCGAGATGTTCGATAGTCGGGAATTTCACGTCCGTATCCTTTTTCGATGGAAATGCTGCTCAAAGAAATCTTTTGAGTATCCTGAACATCGGCAGTTAAGTCGGTTCGACATGGTTCTCTCCTGGCCAATCAAGTCTGTCGGCGGGATGTTTATGGGGCTCGCGGGCCTTGCCGAGCAAGGGCTGGTAGTATGACGGATCGCCATTTCCCGGCTCGCTGCTCGCGGTCGCCGAGGCGCGAACGATGCTGTGAGCGGCAGCAGGAAGCGCGCCCGGCTCGGGGATGCGCTTCGAACCCTGCACCTCCGAGACGTGACGCCGTCGCCGCTCTCGGCTAGAGGGCGTTCCGTTGAAGCGCGGGGCGGTTCGTCGAGGGACGGCGCGAATGCGGGAAGCGGACGACGCGGAGCCGAGGCGACCGGGTCCGATGTGCGTCGCAGCGGGCGGGCGACCGGTTTCTCAGCAACAGGGTGGGCAGACCGTGAGCCTGACCGACGAGCTGCACGAGCGCGCGCGGGGGATGATCGCCCTCGATCCGGAAGCCCATTCGGTTCCGACGAAGAAGCGGAGCGTCTGTGCCATCTCCGGCGTCGAGATGTCCCGCCGCAATCTCGTTCCGATCGCGAGCCTGCGCCCGGCCCTGGCCGGACATATCCGGGCCGACTATCCCGGTTTGGCCGACGACGCGCTCATCAGCGCCAAGGAACTCGCCACCTACCGGACGCGCTACGTCGCCGAACTGCTGGCCGAGGAGCACGGCGAGTATTCCGATCTCGACCGGCAGGTGGCCGAGAGCATCGCCGCCCAGGACACGATCGCCGAGAATGTCGAGGAAGATTACGACGAGCACCGCAGCTTCGGCGAACGCGTCTCCGACGGTCTCGCCAGCTTCGGCGGATCCTGGGCCTTCCTCATCAGCTTCGCGCTGGTGCTGGTGGCGTGGATGGCGGTGAACGTCACCATGGGCGAGATGCGGGCGTTCGACCCCTACCCGTTCATCCTGCTCAACCTCGTCCTGTCCTGCATCGCGGCGATCCAGGCGCCGATCATCATGATGAGCCAGAGCCGGCAGGACAAGAAGGATCGGCTGCGCTCGAACAACGATTACCGCGTCAACCTGAAGGCGGAGTTGGAAATCCGGCACCTGCACGAGAAGATGGATCACCTCGTCACCAAGCAGTGGCAGCGACTGGCGGAGATCCAGCAGATCCAACTCGAAACGCTGCAGGAGATGCGCACCCGCCTGACACGCAAGCCCGTCGTGAAGATCAAGAAGGTCGTGCGCAAGAAGCGCGCGAAGCCGGCGGGGGCCGATGCGGCCCCGCCCGCGGGCGGGAGCGCGCCGTCATCCGGGCCGCCTTCCTCCGGGCCGGCGGGCTGAGCGACCCGTGCCCTGGCCTCTCGGCATCAACCCTGCTTGCCCCATCCCGCGACCCTGAGATCGAGCGTCCCCCATGTCTGCCCGTTTGCCCCGCGCGGCCTATGCCGCCATGTTCGGACCGACCACCGGCGACCGCATTCGCCTCGCCGACACGAGCCTGGAGATCGAGGTCGAGCGCGATCTCACCACCTACGGCGAGGAGGTGAAGTTCGGCGGCGGCAAGGTGATCCGCGACGGGATGGGGCAATCCCAGGCGACCAACGCCGCGGGCGCCGTCGATACCGTCATCACCAACGCGGTCGTGCTCGACCATTGGGGCGTGGTGAAGTGCGATGTCGGCATCGTGCGCGGCCGTATCGTCAAGCTCGGCAAGGCCGGCAATCCGGACGTTCAGGCCAATGTCGACATCGTCGTCGGCCCCGGCACCGAGGTGATCGCGGGTGAAGGAAAGATCCTCACGGCCGGCGGCTTCGACAGCCACATCCACTTCATCTGCCCGCAGCAGATCGAGGAGGCGCTCTGCTCCGGCGTCACGACGATGCTCGGCGGCGGCACCGGGCCGGCGCACGGCACCTTCGCCACCACCTGCACGCCCGGCCCCTGGCACATCGCCCGGATGATCGAGGCGGCGGACGCCTTCCCGATGAACCTCGCCTTTGCCGGCAAGGGCAACGCCTCGGTGCCCGGTGCGCTGGAGGAGATGATCCGCGCCGGCGCCTGCGCCATGAAGCTGCACGAGGATTGGGGGACGACGCCGGCCGCGATCGACACTTGCCTCTCGGTGGCCGATGCCTTCGACGTACAGGTCATGATCCACACCGACACGCTCAACGAATCGGGCTTCGTCGAGGACACGATCGCCGCCTTCAAGGGTCGCACCATCCACGCCTTCCACACCGAGGGCGCGGGCGGCGGCCATGCGCCGGACATCATGCGGGTGGCCGGCCTGCCGAACGTACTCCCGTCGTCGACGAACCCGACGCGCCCCTTCACCAAGAACACCATCGACGAGCATCTCGACATGCTGATGGTGTGCCACCACCTCGACCCGTCGATTCCCGAGGATCTCGCCTTCGCCGAGAGCCGCATCCGTAAGGAAACCATCGCGGCCGAGGACATCCTGCACGATATCGGCGCGCTCTCGATGATGTCGTCCGACAGTCAGGCCATGGGCCGGGTCGGCGAGGTCGTGATCCGCACGTGGCAGACGGCGGACAAGATGAAGCGCCAGCGCGGCGCTTTACCCGGCGATGCTTCGGGCAACGACAACCTGCGTGCCCGGCGCTACGTGGCGAAATACACGATCAACCCGGCCATCGCGCATGGCGTGTCGCGCCATATCGGCTCGGTGGAGCCGGGCAAGCTCGCCGACCTTGTGCTGTGGACGCCGGCCTTCTTCGGCGTGAAGCCGGACCTCGTCCTCAAGGGCGGCATGATCGCCACCGCGCCGATGGGCGACCCCAACGCCTCGATCCCCACACCGCAGCCGGTGCATTACCGGCCGATGTTCGGCGCCTATGGCCGCGCACCCTACGCCACCGCGCTCACCTTCGTCTCGCGGGCGGCGCTCGAGGACGGCGTGAAGGAGAAACTGCGCGTCTCCAAGGAGTTGGTGGCGGTCGAGAACGTGCGCGGCGGCATCTCGAAGAAGAGCATGATCCTCAACGACGCGACCCCGGTGATCGAGATCGACCCCGAGACCTACGACGTGCGCGCCGACGGCGAATTGCTGGTCTGCGAGCCGGCGGAGATCCTGCCGATGGCGCAGCGCTATTTCCTGTTCTGAATCATGATCCGCGCCACCCACGTCATCCGCCGCGACCGTCTCGGCTCCGGCGAGATCGTCGATCGCATCGTGCTCGACTCGAATGACCGGCATCGCCGCCGCATGGCGATGCGCGGCGTCGGTGGCACCGCGTTCCTGCTGGACCTCGCCGAGGCCACCGTGCTCGATGACGGCGACGCCCTCGCGCTGGAGGACGGACGGCTCGTCTGGGTCGAGGCGGCGCCCGAGGCTCTGCTGGAAATCCGCGCGCCCACCCCGCACGCCCTCAAGCGGCTGATCTGGCATATCGGCAACCGTCACATCCCCGCCGAGATCGGCGAGGAGGCGGTTTGGATCGGTCACGACCACGTGCTCGCCGAGATGGTGCGGGGTTTGGGCGGCAGCGCCGAGCCGGTGACGCGGCCGTTCCGGCCCGAGGGCGGCGCCTATGCCGACGGTCATGCTCATGAGCACGGTCGCGGGCATTCGCACGCCCACCCGCACGCCCATGATTGACGCCCTTCGGCTGATGGCGTGGCTCTCGCCGACCTATCCGGTCGGCGCCTTCGCCTATTCGCACGGGCTCGAATGGGCGGTGGAGTGCGGCGACGTCCGCGACGCAGCCACCCTCGCCGATTGGCTCGCCGACGTGCTGGAGCGGGGCGCGGGGCGCAACGACATGATCCTCTGCACCGCCGCGCATCGCGCCACCGAGGCCGGAGACGATGCGGGACTTGCCGAGATCAACGACCTCGCTTTGGCGCTCGCCCCCTCCCGCGAGCTTCACTTGGAGACGAGCCAGCAGGGGCGCAGCTTCCTGGATGCGACGCTGCGGGCCTGGCCCTGCCCTGCCCTCTCGACGGTCGCCGACCGGCTCACTGCCGAGGTTGCCTATCCCGTCGCCGTCGGCGCGGCGGCGGGCGCGCACGGCGTCGCGCGGGAGGCGACGGTGGCGGCCTACGGCCTCGCCTTCGTCCAGAACCTCGTCTCGGCGGCGCTACGGGTGGCGCCGGTCGGCCAGAGCGCGGGCACGACGATTCTCGCCGCGCTGACCCCTCGCGTCGCCGCACTGGCCGAGTCGCTGCACGAGGCCGGACTCGACGCGCTCGGCAGCGCGACCCTGCGGCTCGATCTCGGCTCCTTCCGGCACGAGACGCAGTATTCCCGCATCTTCCGCTCCTGAGGATTTTTTCAGACCCATGGCATCCGTGAACGGACCCCTGCGCGTCGGAATCGGCGGACCCGTCGGCTCCGGCAAGACCGCGCTGATGGAGCAACTCTGCCGCCGCTTCCGCGACACCTACGAGATCTGCGCGATCACCAACGACATCTACACCAAGGAGGATGCGCGCATCCTCACGGTGGCCGGCGCCCTGCCGGAGGAGCGCATCCTCGGTGTCGAGACCGGCGGCTGCCCGCATACGGCGATCCGCGAGGATGCCTCGATCAACCTCGCGGCGGTGGCGGAGATGCGCCGCCGTTTCCCGAAGCTCGACCTCGTGCTGATCGAATCCGGCGGCGACAACCTCGCGGCGACCTTCTCGCCGGAACTGGCCGACCTCACCCTCTACGTCATCGACGTGGCGGGCGGGGAGAAGATCCCCCGCAAGGGCGGCCCCGGCATCACCCGCTCCGACCTGCTCATCGTCAACAAGACCGATCTCGCCCCGCTCGTCGGCGCCGACCTCTCGGTGATGGAATCCGACACCCAGCGGATGCGCGGCACGCGGCCCTACGTGTTCGCCTCCCTGCGCGAAGGGCACGGGGCGGATACGGTCGCTCGCTTCATCGTGGAGGCCGGGGGGCTGGGTTGAGGATGCTTCCGAAGACCTGATCGAGTGAGTGCATGCCTTCTCCCCGCGCAGGGAGAGGAGATCCTGCTCGTTTTCCTTACGACGCGGCCGAGCGGCGGAAGGCGTCGCGCTCTTCCAGCGCCTCGATCAGGTCGAGCACCCGCACGACTTGCCCCGAGACGTTCCACCACGGCGGCAGGCGGCGCGCGGCCGGGACCGGATGGTGCGACACGGCCTCCACGAGGAAGGCGGTCTCGGGCAAAGGCGGCGCCGACAACCCCCGGCCGCCACCCGCGGGCAGGATGGCGGTGGCCAGAAGCCCGGCCTTGCGCGCACCGGTGACGCGGGCGCGCCGCGTGACCGAATCGAGCCCGTTCGCCTCCACGGCACGGCCGATCTCCGCATAGATCAGGCCGGCGGCGCGGATCGCCGGGCGGCAGCTCAAGGGGAGCGCGGCGATGCCGGGCTCGGCGCGGGCGTAGAGTTCGTCGGCCGCCGCCAGCAGATCGGCCACCACCCGTTGCAGCCCGGGGCCGAGCCGAGGCTCGGCGAGGAAGGCGTTCGCGTCGATGCCCGCCGCGTCGAGCCACGCGCGAGGCAGGTAGAGGCGCCCGGCGCGGGCATCCTCGCCGACATCGCGGGCAATGTTGGTAAATTGCATGGCGACGCCGAGGTCGCAGGCGCGGGCGAGCGCGGGGCCGTCGCGCACCCCCATCACCAGCGTCATCATCGCCCCGACCGCGCCCGCGACCCGGGCGGCGTAGGCGGCCAGCTCCGGCAGGGTGTCGTAGCGCCGGCCTTGCGTATCCCAGGCCAGCCCTTCGAGCAGCGCCCGCGGCAGCGCGTCCGGGATGGCGTGGCGGGCGAGCACCTCGGCGAGGGCCCGGTCGGCCGGGTGGTTGTCGGGCCGGCCGGCACAGGCCGCCGTCAGCCGTCGCTCCAGGCGGGCAAGCGCTGCGGCGCGGTTGCCCCCTGCCTTGTCCACCGCGTCGTCGGAGAGGCGGCAGAAGGCGTAGAGGCCGTAAGCCGAGACCCGCACCGAGGGCGGCAACAGCAGCGAGGCCGCGAAGAAGCTCTTGGAGCCGGCGCGGATCGCGGCCCGGCAGGCGGAACGGTCCGCCGCGCTGGCGGCGGAAGGGTCAGGCGCAAACACGGGCATCCGGCACCACGGAATCGAGGACACGCGCCGAGGACAGCACGCCCGGCAGGCCGGCGCCGGGATGCGTCCCCGCGCCGACGAGGAAGAGGTTCGCCACGTCTTCCGAGCGGTTGTGCGGGCGGAACCAAGCCGATTGCGTCAGCACCGGTTCCAGCCCGAACCCGGAGCCGCGGAAGCTCAGGAAGTCGTCGGAAAAGTCCTGCGGCGTCGTCACCCGCGAGGTGACGAGGGCGTCCGACAGCCCCGGCAGCACCGAGCCTTCGAGGAAGCGGGCGATCCGCTGGCGGTAGGGCTCGGCAAGCTGCGCCCAATCCTGGCCGCCATCGAGGTTCGGCACCGGGGCGAGCACGTAGAACGCGTCGTGCCCTGGCGGGGCGAGCAGCGGGTCGGTCGCGGTCGGGCGGTGGAGGTAGAGGCTGAAATCGTCCGCCAAGTGCTTGCGGTCGAAGATGTCCTGCAACAGGCCGCGATAGCGCGGGCCCATCAGGATCATGTGGTGATCGACCTCCGGGTACTTCTTCCGGGTGCCGAAATACCAGACGAACAGCCCCATGGAGGACGAGGCGCGCGCCAGACGCCGCGCGCTCCAGCGCCGGGTCCGGCCGCCGAGCAGCGTGCCGTAGGTGAAGGCGGAATCGGCGTTCGAGACGACGACGTCGGCGGGGATGACCTCGCCGCCCGCCAGCACTACCCCGGTCGCCCGCGCGTCCTCGACGCGGATGCGCGAAACGTCCTCGCCGCAGCGGACGCTGCCGCCCTGCCCCCGGATCAGCCCGCAGAGCCCGTCCACCAGCCGCCCGGTGCCGCCCATGGCGAAGTGGACGCCCCATTGCCGCTCCAGATGGGCGATCAGGCAGTAGATGCCGCTGGCGCGAAACGGGTTGCCGCCGATGAGCAGGGGATGGAAGCTGAAGATGGTGCGCAGCCGCTCGTCGCGGATGAAGCGGGACACCACGTCGTAGACGCTGCGGTGGCCCGACAGGCGCAAGAGGTCCGGCGCGATCCGCAGCATCGAGCCGAGGCTGCCGAACGGAACGTGCCCGAGTTCCTCGAAGCCCATCCGGCACACGGCCTCGCTATGGGCCATGAAGCGCTCGTAGCCCGGCACGTCGTCCGGCGAGAAGCGGGCGACCTCGGCCCGCATCGCCGCCCGGTCGCCGCTATAGGCGAAGCTCTGCCCGTCCTCGAAGCGGATGCGGTAGAACGGCTGCATCGGCACGAGGGTCACGTCCTCGCGCATGTCCCGCCCGCACAGCCGCCACAGCTCCTCGAACAGGAACGGCGCGGTGACGATGGTCGGCCCCGCATCGAAGGTGAAGCCGTCCTGGCGGTGGACGCGGGCGCGGCCGCCCGGCTGGTCGAGCCGTTCCAGAACGGTCACGCGATAGCCGCGCGCCCCGAGCCGAACCGCCGCGGCCAGCCCACCGAAGCCGGCCCCGATCACGACCGCATGCGGCCGGGCGTCGGGGCCGGACGCGACAATCGGTTTGACGGCGAGTGTCAACATAGGTTGACACTATGGCTGGGATTTTCGTCAACGCAAGAGGCGTCTCAGGGTGCCGGGGCGCGAATGGCCTCCGCTTCCGCCAGAATGATCTCCGCCACCTGCTCCGGCGCCTCCTCGTGGGCGAGGTGGCCGAGGCCGCGCAGCAATTCGACGCGGGCGCTCCGCAACCGCTCGCGCAAGGCGAAGGAATCGTCCGGCTTGATCGCCTTGTCGTCCCCGCCGACGACCAGCAGCGTGCGGGTTTCGAGCCGCGGCAGGTCGCGAGCGAGCGCCGGAAGATCCCAGTTTGCCATCATGCCGAGGGCACCCGAGACATGGCTGGGGCGGGTGAACAGCCGCCGGTAGAGGTCGAGCCCCTGCGGGTCCAGGCGCGAGCCGGTGCCGTCGATGAGGCGGCGCACCGCCGCCCGGTCGGCGCTCCAGGCGAAGACTTTCGGCGTCACGGGGTTCAGGAACAGCATCCGGGCGATGCCGGGGAAGAGGAAGCTGGCAACGCCGGGAAACGGGGTCAGCGCACCGTTGAGCGCGACCAGCAGGTCGGGATCGATGCGCCGGTCGAGGCACATCCGCGCGAGCACCGCCGCACCGGCCGAATGGCCGATTGCGAGCCGCGGGTTCAGGCCGAGACCGGTGACGAGGTCGCCCACCGCCTCGGCCATGCCGGGCAGGGAGAGCCGGCGGGGGGGCAGCGGATCGGTGAAGCCGTGGCCCGGCAGATCGGGCGCGACGACCCTGAACCGTTCCGCGAGAAGCGGGGCCAGCCCGCGCCAGGAATGGGTCGCGGCGCCGGTGCCGTGCAGGAGCAGGAGGCCGGGTGCATCCGGCTCCCCGAATTCCTGCACGTGCCAGCGCAGGCCTGCGGCCTCCACGAAGCGGCTCGCCGCCCGGTGCGGCCAATCGCGGCCATCACGCTCCCAATCCGGCCGGTCGTCTTTGGAGGGCGAGGGGGAGGACAAGGGCAAAGCGGGCCTCAGGCTGTGGCGGCGCGCACCGCCGCGCTGACGCTGCCCGCATCGGCATGGGGCAGCGGACAGTAACGCCCCCGCGCCGCCTCGGCGAGGCCGCGCGCGCCGTCGGGCCGGGCGCCGGTATCGATCACGAGGATGGGCAGCGCCTGCACCCGAAGCACGCGGGCGGCCGCCAAAGCCTCCTCGCCGGCCAGCGCCCGGCCGCCGAGGCCGGAGCGGGCGACGTTGGCGCGCCCGTCGGTGAGCAGGACGATGACGGGGCTTCCGCCCGCGCGCCGGATGCCGAGGGCCAGGGCGGCGGCGGTGTCGAGCCCGGCGGCGAGCGGCGTGCCGCCTCCGCCGGCCAGGCCCGCGAGCACGCGCTTGGCTCTGACCAGGGAGCGCGTCGGCGGCAGCACGGTCTCGGCCCGCGCGCCGCGGAAGGCGACGAGGGCGATGCGGTCGCGCCGGACGTAAGCCTCCGCGAGGAGCAATTCGACGGCGCCCTTCGCCTCCGCCAGCCGTTCGAGCGCCGCCGAGCCGGAGGCATCGACGCAGAAGATCGTCGTCGTCTCGCTGCGCCGCTTCAACCGGCGAATCCGGAAATCCTCCGGGGTGACGAGGACGCGGCGTGGATCGGCCTCGCCCCGGCGCAGGCGCTGCCACGGGGCGGCGGCGCGCAGGGTCGCGATCAGGTCGAGCCGCCCCCGGCGCGGATCGCCGGGACGGCTGCCGACCGGGCGGCCCGTGAGCGGCGAGGCGGAGGCCGCCCCCATCCGCCCGGCCGCGCCGGCGCGCAGCGGCGGGCCGCCGGCAAGGAGCCGGGCGAGCAAGTCCTTCGGGAGGGCGGCACGGACCGCGTCGAGCACCGTCTCGCCGGCTTCTGTTGGCGTGGCATCCGCCTGCTCGGGCGCGTCCTCGGGGGTTCGATCGGCGTCCTGTGGGGGCTGCGGCTCCGGTGGGGGCGGGTCCGCCGGTTCCTGCTCGGCCGGCTGCGGCGGCGCGGGCAGACGCGTCGCCCGCGGCGCCAGGACGAGACGTGCGGCGTCGATCAGGTCGGCCTCGCTCGGTTCGTCGCGCCGGGCATTCCGGGCGATGAGCCGGGCGATCCGCAGGGCGAGAAGCGGTGCCCGCAGCGAGGCGATGCCGAAGGCCTCCGCGACGGCGCAGAGGGTCGCGGTCGGGTCGGGCGCGGATTGGCCTGCTGCTGCGTCCGCTTCGCCAGCGGCCCGGGAAGGGGGCGTTCTCGCGTCCCGCAGGCTCACGCTGGACAGGTCGATGCGGAGTGCCAGTCGGTCGGCAAGCGCCGCAGTGACGGTCTCGTCCTCCTGCCCCTCGTCGAGCAGCACGAGGCCGAAGCGGGCCGGGAGCCGTGCGGCGAGGCCATCGCGTTCCAGCGCCACCATGCCCGTGTCGAGGGCGCCCGTGAGCCGGGCCACGGCGCCGCGCTCCAGGCGTTCGGCCATCGGCACCACGACGATACCGCCATCGGCCTCCGCCAGCAGGCCGCGCTGGATCACCGGGCGGCCGGCCCGGAGAGTGGCGGGCAGGTCGAGTCCACCGATCAGACGGTCGTCGGCGATGCCCGGCGGCATCCGTCGCACCGGGCCCGTGAGCAGGGCGCGAAGATGATCGAGCCAAAGGTCGCGCACCGGACCGGCCCCTGCACGCACCACGATCCCGCCGAGGCCATGCGGGTCGGCGGCGAACAGGGCGGCGGCGCGCAGCGCATCATCCCAGACCCCGGCCGGATCGTCGGGCTCCGGGGCCGTCACGGCTAGCGCTTGAACATCGGGTGCTCGACCCGGTCGCCCGCGCGGATGCCGAGCTTGGCGGCGGTCCCGGCGTTGAGTTCGAGCACTGCGAGAACCGGCTCGCCCGACGGGATCACCTTGGTCGAGAGCGGCTCTGTATCCGGGGCGATCCGGGCGATCGAGCCGTCGGAACGGATGAACACCATGTCGAGCGAGAGGTAGGTGTTCTTCATCCACATCGTGACCGGCGCCGGCCGCTCGAAGTCGAACAGCATGCCGTGGTCGGCGGCCATGGAGCGGCGGTACATGAGCCCCTTGGCGCGCTGCGCGTCGGTGCGCATCACCTCGACCTGGAAGGCGTGGCGGCCATTCTTGGCGACGATGCCCAGCGGCTCGGTCGCGGTCTGGGCGGCGGGCGCCGCCTCTTGCGCGCGGAGTGGAAGCACCGGCAAGGCCGCCAGCGCGGCGAGGCAGGCGGCGATGCGCAGGAGCTTTGTCGCGAGGGGAGACACGGGCACGCGGATCACCGTCAATGGGAAGCCGGAAGCGCCCCGTCGACGAGGCGGACTTCCGCCGCCATAGCACCCTTCGAGCCGTCGCCGTAGCGCACCAGCACCTCCTCGCCGGGCTTCAACTCGGCGATGCCGTAGCGGCGCAGGGTCTCCATGTGAACGAAGATGTCCGGCGTGTCGTCGCCGCGGCTGAGGAAGCCGAAGCCACGCAGGCGGTTGAACCACTTCACCACCGCGCGTTCCAGGCCGCTCGTCGGCGTGACGACTTCGTGGGTGCGCGCCATCGGCAGTTCGGAGGGGTGGAGCGCCGTCGACTGATCCAGCGAGAGCACCCGGAAGGCCTGCCAGCCGCGGGCGCGCTGCACTGCCTCGACCACGATCCGCGCGCCTTCGCTCGCGGCCTGATGCCCGTCCCGGCGCAGGCAGGTGATGTGCAGCAGCACGTCCGCCGAGCCGTCATCCGGCACGATGAAGCCGAAGCCCTTCGACACGTCGAACCACTTGATGCGCCCGGCGACCTCCAAGAGTTCGGCCGGACGTTCCTCCTCGGTCTCCCGCTCCATCGCGCGGTCTCGCGTCTCCGGCATACGAAGCCCGACGGCACTCAGTTCGTGGTCGTTCGACATATAAGCAACCCGTGCCGAATCGCGCGGCGCAATCCCGAGCCTACGTTAACAAAGTCAGATTACGCGGAAAGCCCGTTTGGTCGGCAACGGGACACTTCAAATGATCATTTTTCAGAAGCATGGCGCCAATGTCGCATCTCGCATGCGCCGGGTTGCCCGTCCTCTCAATTGATTTGAATGCCGTTCCGGCACGCGAGAGCGTGGCCGGACAACGGGTTAGGATCACCCGCGCCGAATTCGGCTCGGTCGGGGTCTCCTGCCGGACTGATTCGATTGGCCGCAAGGCCGCCTGAGCGACAGGGCGTGTCTCGTTGCGCCTGCCCTTCGCCTCGACCGGAGATCGGTGATAGGGCGCGGCCATGCCCGCCTCCCCCGCATCCACGCCCCCCCATTCGAGCCGGCGGATCGATGCCCTCGATTCGGCCCGAGGCGCGGCACTCGCGGCGATGGCGGCCTACCATGGGCTGTGGGATCTCGGATTTCTGCAGCTCACGCCGCAGAATTTCGCGCTGACTCCGTCGGGGCGGCTGGCGGCCCACGGTATCGCCGGCGCGTTCCTGCTGCTGGTGGGCGTCGGCCTCGTGCTCGCCAATGGCGACGGCGTGCGCTGGCGGCCCTTCGCCATGCGGCTCGCGCGGATCGGCGGGGCGGCGCTCCTCATCACCCTGGCGACGCGGATCGCGTTTCCACAGAGCTATATCTTCTTCGGCATCCTGCACTGCATCGCCGTCTCGAGCGTGCTCGGCTTGCCCTTCGTGTTCCTGCCGGCCCCGGTCACGGCGCTCGCGGCCGCTGCCGTGCTGGTGGCGCCGCACGCCGTGGCCCATCCCCTGCTCGACGCGCCGGAACTCTACTTCCTCGGCCTCGGCCGGGGGCTGCCGGACACCAACGATTGGGTGCCGCTGTTTCCCTGGTTCGGGATGGTGCTGGCCGGGATTGCGCTCGCCCGGATCGCGCGGCCGGCTTTGGCCGGGTCGTGGCTCGCCCGCTGGCAGGCCCGGAGCGCCGTGGCACGCGGGACGGCCTTCGCCGGCCGGCACAGCCTCGCCGTCTATCTCGTCCACCAGCCGGCTCTGCTCGCCCTGTTCACCGGCCTCGTCACGCTGACCGGGCCGCATCCCAAGGCGGGGCTCGCGAGCTTCCGCAAGGATTACGTGGGCAATTGCACCCGCACCGGCGGCGAGGCGCAGGCCTGCCGGATCGCCGCCCGCTGCACCGCCGATGCCCTGCGGCGGGAGGGGCTCTGGGGTTCGGGCAAGCCCTATTCCGTGGAAGAGCGGGCCAAGGCGCAGGGGCTCTCGCAGCTCTGCTACGAGGCCGCGGAAGGCACCGCGGCCCCGCCGTGAGCGGATCTTTCGATCAAAAACCCCAAGCCTCTCCCTCATCCTGAGGTGCCGGCGCGAAGCGGAGGCCTCGAAGGGTGTTCCAGAAGCCGCGCGGGATCTGGAGCACCCTTCGAGGCCCGCTATCGCGGGCACCTCAGGATGAGGAGTGGATAGGGAGCCGCCGACCGAGAGAAAATCAGTCCTTGGCGCGCTCCACGTAGGAGCCGTCCGCCGTCATGATGACGACGCGGGTGCCGGTGCTGACATGCGGCGGCACCGAGGTCTTCACGCCGTTCGAAAGCAGCGCCGGCTTGTAGGAAGAGGAGGCGGTCTGGCCCTTGGTGACCGGCTCGGTCTCGACGATCTCGAAGGTCATGCGCTGCGGCAGCTCGATGGTCAGCGGCACGCCGTTATGGGTCGAGAGGGTCACGGTCATGCCCTCCTGCAGGTAGGGGGCGGCGTCGCCGACCACGTCCGCGGGGACGGCGATCTGCTCGTAGCTCTCGGGGTTCATGAAGTGATACCCCTCGCCGTCCTGGTACAGGAAGGTGTGGTCGCGGTCCTCGACGAAGGCCCGCTCGACCTGCTCGGTGGTACGGTAGCGCTCGGAGATCTTCACGCCGTCGGTGATGCGGCGCATATCGAGCTGCGTCACCGGAGTGCCCTTGCCGGGGTGGATGTTCTCCGCCGTCAGGATGACGTAGAGCTTGCCGTCCTTATCGACGACGTTGCCCTTGCGAAGGGTACTGGCGATCACTTTCACGAGCGTGGACCTTGGCTTGACGAGAACGGCGGCTCTTCACCGGCGTCTCGGCCGGATGAGCGGAATCATCCGCGAGGCCCTACCCTATCCGCGGCTCGGTTGCCAGCCGGAGGCTGTTTTCGCGTGAGTCACGAGTCTTCGCCCTGGTGGCATCCCGGCCTCCATGCGGACCGACGGCCGCTGCTGCTCACCCGCAACCGCATCCTCGCGGGGTTTCGCGCGTGGTTCGCGGAGCGCGATTTCGTCGAGGTCGAAGCCGCCGCGCTGCAAGTCTCTCCCGGCAACGAGGCGCATCTCTCGGCCTTCGCCACGGAAGCGATCCTGCCCGATGGTGCGCGCGAGCCGCTCTATCTCCACACCTCGCCGGAATTCGCCTGCAAGAAGCTGCTGGCCGCGGGTGAACCGCGCCTGTTCAGCCTCGCCCACGTCTTCCGCAACCGCGAACGCGGCGCGTTGCACCATCCCGAATTCACGATGCTCGAATGGTACCGGGCGGGCGAGCGCTACGACGCGCTGATGCAGGACGGTGCCGCACTTTTGGCCCTCGCCGCCGAAACCGCGGGCGTGAAGCGCCTGACCTTTCGCGGGCGCGAGGCCGATCCGTTCGCACCCTTCGAGCGGCTGACCCTGGCGGAGGCCTTCCAGCGCTTTGCTGCCATCGATCTCCTCGCCACGGTCTCGCCCGACGGCGGGACCGACCGCGACACCCTCGCCGATGCGGTGATGACCCGCGGCCTGCGCGTGGCGCCCGACGACAGCTGGGCCGACCTGTTCAGCCGCGTCCTCGTCGGGCTGATCGAGCCGCATCTCGGCCAGGGGCGCCCGACCATCCTGTGCGAGTATCCGGTGAGCGAGGCGGCGCTCGCCCGGCCGAGCCCGCGCGACCCGCGGGTCGCCGAGCGCTTCGAACTCTATGCCTGCGGCGTCGAACTCGCCAACGCCTTCGGCGAACTCACCGATCCCGCCGAGCAGCGCCGCCGCTTCGAGGCGGAGATGGCGGAGAAAGCCCGCATCTACGGCGAGCGCTATCCGATCGACGAGGAGTTCCTGGACGCGCTGGCGATCATGCCCGAGGCTAGCGGCATCGCGCTCGGCTTCGACCGGCTGGTGATGCTGGCCACCGGCGCGCCGCGCATCGACGACGTGATCTGGACACCGGTCCCCCGGAATCGGTCGCGGTGAGCCTCGCCCTGAAGAGTGTCACCGCGCTGGCCCGCGCCGGGCTGGTGGACGCGGCTGCCCTCCCCGCCCTGGAGCGGGTCGCGGCGCGTTACGCCGTCTCGGTGACCGCCGACATGGCCGAACTGATCGACGCGAACGATCCCGACGACCCGATCGCTCACCAATTCGTGCCGCGCGCGGAGGAGATTGAGACGCGGCCCGAGGAGCGCGCCGACCCGATCGGCGACGACGCGCATGAGGCGGTGCCCGGCATCGTCCACCGTTATCCCGACCGGGTGCTGCTGAAGCCGCTCCACATCTGCCCGGTCTATTGCCGTTTCTGCTTCCGCCGCGAGCGCGTCGGCCCCCAAGGCCAGGGTTCGCTCAGCGAGGCGGAATTGGCGGGTGCCTACCGCTACATCGCCGCGCATCCGGAGATCTGGGAGGTGGTGGTGACGGGAGGCGACCCCTTCGCCCTCTCGCCCCGGCGGCTCGCGGCGATCACCGAGGCGCTCGGCGCGATCCCGCATGTGCGGGTGCTGCGCTTCCACACCCGCGTGCCGGTGGTCGAGCCCGCCCGCGTCGATGCGGCCCTGGTCGCCGCCCTCAAGGGGTTTTCCGGCGCGGTGTTCGTGGCGCTCCACGCCAACCATCCACGCGAATTCACGCCGGCCGCGCGCGGGGCCATGGCCCGGCTGGTCGATGCCGGCATCCCGATGGTGAGCCAGAGCGTGCTCTTGCGCGGCGTCAACGACGATGCCGAAACGCTCGAAGCCCTGATGCGCCGCTTCGTCGAGAACCGGATCAAGCCCTACTACCTCCACCACGGCGATCTCGCGCCGGGCACCGGCCATCTGCGCACGGCGCTGCCGGAGGGGCAGGCGCTGATGCGAAGCTTGCGCGGTCGCCTCTCCGGTCTCGCCCAGCCGCTCTACGTGCTCGACATTCCCGGTGGCCACGGCAAGGTGCCGGTGGGGCCGGGCTATCTTGACGAGGCGGGCGAGTCCTGGCGGGTGACCGATCCGGGCGGGGCCGTTCACGCCTATCCCCCCGAGAGCGACGACGAGGACGTGCGATGATGCTGAAGCTGTGGGGGCGGGCCAGCTCCGGAAACGTTCAGAAGGCGCTCTGGGCGCTCGACGAACTGGGTCTGGCCTACGAACATATTGAGGCGGGCGGCGCGCACGGCATCGTCCATGATGCCCGCTACCGCGCGATGAATCCCAACGGCCTCGTGCCGACGCTGGAAGAGGATGGCTTCGTCCTCTGGGAGTCGAACGCGATCCTGCGCTATCTCGCTTACGCCCATGGCGGCCCGCTGGCCCTGCCGGCGGCGCCGCGTGCCCGCGCGCTCATCGACCAGTGGCTCGATTGGCAGGCCACCGCCTTCACCCCGGCGATGCGCGACGCCTTCCTCCAACTCGTGCGCGTCGCCCCCGACAAGCGGGACGCGCGGATGATCGAGGCGTCGCGCGCCGGCTCCGAGCGCTGTGCCGCCCTGCTCGACCGGCATCTCGCAGACACGCCCCACGTGGCGGGCGAGCTTTTCTCCATCGCCGACATCGCCGTGGGGCTCGCGGCGAATCGCTGGTTCCAACTGCCGCTGGAGCGGGAGGAGCGCCCGAACATCCGCCGCTGGCTGGGCGCGCTCGCGCAACGGCCCGCCGCCACGGCCGTTCTGTCGCTGCCGCTCACCTGAACTGTTTCCGGCGAAGGTCAGCCCGTGTCGGATGCCGTGTCGAACCCCGGACGAAAGAAGACGATGTTCTTCCCGCTCTCGAAGCTGATCTTCTTCGTCCTCACGCCATCGAACTTCCTGATCCTGCTCGGGCTCCTCGGCTGTCTCCTGCTCTTCACCGAGGCCGGCCGCGGGGTCGGGCGGGTGCTCACGATCGCCGGCTTCGTCGGGCTCCTCGTCGCCGGGCTCTCGCCGCTCTCGGCCTGGACGCTGGCGCCGCTGGAGAACCGGTTTCCGAGCTTCACCGATGACGGCACGCCGATCACCGGCATCGTCGTGCTCGGCGGGACGGTCGAGGCCGATACCTCGATCGGCCGTGACCAGATCACCGTCAACGAAGCGGGCGAGCGGGCCATCGCTCTCGCCGACCTCGCCCGACGCTACCCGCAGGCGCGTCTCGTCTTCTCGGGTGGCTCCGGCAGCAATCGCGAGGACGCGGTCTCGGAGGCCGAGATCGTCAGCCGCTACGCCGACACGCTCGGCGTGCCGCGCAACCGCCTGATCCTGGAGCAGCAATCGCGCAACACCCACGAGAACGCAGTGTTCTCTGCGCGCATGGTGCAGCCGAAGCCCGGCGAGCGCTGGCTCCTCGTCACCTCCGCCTGGCACATGCCGCGCTCGATGGGCTGCTTCCGCAAGGCCGGGTTCGACGTCACCGCCTATCCCGTCGATTACCGCACCAACTGGCCGCGCGATGCCTACCGCCTCGCCAGCTTCGCCTCCACCGGTCTGGGGGAACTCGATATCGGCGTGAAGGAGTGGATCGGGATGATCGCCTACCGGCTCACCGGCTACACCGACGCGGTGCTGCCGGCGCCGTGAAACGCCGTCACCCCCGCGGCAGACTCAAGCGATAGATCCCGCGAAAATCGTCCGGATCCTCCACCGGCTTGCCCTTGCGCATGATCTGCACCCGGCCTTCCTTCGTCAGCCGCACGGCGACGCGGCGGACCGGCTGCATCAGCGGGCTCCAGCCATCCGGATGCGGGCCGCCGAGGGCACGGGCGATCTCGGAGGGGCAGCAGGTCTTGTCCGCCCCGCGCTCGCTAACGAGCCGCAGCATCGTCTCTTCGATCGCGGCTTCATCGGCCATGTGGGTCATCCTCGGCGAGCAGAAAGGCGCGGATCCGCGAGGAGAACTGGCGCCGCCACATCACCCAGACCACGCTGGCGGTGGCGAGCATCATCACCGGCGCGCTCACGAACCAGCCGAGATAAGCCAGCGCGAACAGGAAAGCACGCTGGCCTTTGGCGAAATGCGAGCCCGCCGCCACGTTCATCGCGCCGGCCCGCTCGGCCGCCCGGAGCATCACCGCCTCGGAGGCGCCCGAGCCCTTGGGCGGCACCGCGCCGATCAGGATCGCGCCGTAATTGAACAGCCGGTAGGCCCAGGCGAACTTGAAGAAGGCGTAGACGAACACGACGGCGAGCCCGGCGACCTTGATCTCCCAGGTCTGCCGGGTCGTTCCCGCGCCGAAGGGCAGCGCGGAGAACAGGTTGAGCACGTCGTCGCCCGAGCGCGAGAGTGTCAGCACCGAACCGAGTGCGATCAGCGCGGTCGAGGCGAAGAAGGCGGTGCCGTTCTGAAGCGAGGCGTTGATCGTCGTATCCACCACGCGGTTGTCGCGGGTGATCATCTGGACGGCCCATTTGTGCCGCTGCCGGTTCATGATCTGGCTGAGGCTCAGCCGGTCGCCCCGTCGCCGCTGCACGGCAAAGCTGTAGCCGGCCCAGGACGCCACGAAGAAGACGAGCGCCGCGAAGTCGAGCGGGGAAAAGGCGTGGAGGTCCCACATGGTCAGGGCGTCGTCATCGCGGTTTCGTCTCGCCGGTCCGGGTGGGCGTGCTGCCCCGGCGGCTACAGGCCGGCGGCTCGGTGGGCAAGCCCTCGACCTGTCTAGGCGCGGATGTTGAAACCCGCGCCCGGAGCGGCCTCGGCCTCCTCGCTCACCTCGATGCCGTCGACGCGCGCCGCGAACGGACCGCGCCGGCAGGCGGCGAGCAGCGCATCGACGGCCTCGGCGGGCCCGGAGAACAAAGCTTCGACGGTGCCGTCGGGCAAGTTGCGGACCCAGCCCGCGACGCCGTGCCGGTCCGCCTGTTTCTTTGTCCAGGCGCGGTAGGACACGCCCTGCACGCGGCCGCGGATCACGACACGGATGGTCTTGTCGTCGGTGCTCACGATGGAGGGGACTCCCGGTTCCGTGCCGGAGCCGGGAGCCTCGCGCTTCCGACTAGCGGGTGGCCATGGCGGCGGAGGCCGGCGCGGCCTCGGTGCGGCGCGCGGCTGCCGCCTGCGGAGGGTCGATGAGATACCACGCCAGTGAGATGAAGAGCACGCCGTCGATGAAATTGCCGAAGCAGCACGGCGGATAGCGGGCTGCCGAGGAGGTTCCAGCCGAAAGTCGCGCAGTGCAAGTACCAGGGGTCGCTTCGAGCCGTGCGCGATGCGCGGGTCAGGCCGGAGTTCGGCGCTGCCAGCCGCGGATCTCCTGGAGGTAGGGCCCCGGCAGTTGAGCCGCCTGCCCCGCCGCGAGCACGGCTTCGAGATAGCCCGGCCGCGGCAGGCCGCCGGCTCCGCTGCGGCCGAGATAGATCAGGGCGCGCTTCGTGCCGCCATCGGTGACGATCGGCTGATAGGCCTTCACGTAGAGGCCGCCGGCCACACCCTCGTAGCGGTCGAGGGCCGGCACGTCGGAGAGCGCCAGTTCCCACAGCACGCCCCACACCGTGGCGCCCGGCGCGCGCACCACGGAGGCCCAGCCCTCCCGCATGATGATGAAGCGGTGCCGCGGCAAGCGCCCGCGCCCGATCAGCTGCGAGGCCGGGCAGCGCTGGGCCATGGCGGCGGCGTCCATGTTGGCGCCGTAGGCGAAATAGAGCGGCATATCCTTGAGGGCGGATGGAGGGGCGTGCCCGCTCTCCGGCGGATGCGGTCGAAGACCGAGGCGATCCGCCCCCGATCCCTCTCGTGCGTCGTCAGTCCGGACGTTCGGGGAAAGGAGAAGCGGTCGGGCAGATCGCGAAATCGTCGCGCCGCCGGACCGCTTCGCTCACGATGGCAGGCGTGTTCTGCCGATCAGGCGAATTCCAGGATCACCGCATCGACCGCGAGGCTGTCACCTTCTTTCGCGGCGATCTTGGAGATGGTGCCGTCGCGCTCGGCGCGCAGCACGTTCTCCATCTTCATCGCCTCGACGATGGCCAGCGGCTCGCCGTTCTTCACCTCCTGGCCCTCGCTGACCATGATCTGCTTGACCAGGCCGGGCATCGGGCAAAGGAGCTGCTTGCCGGAGCCGGCATTCTCCTTGACCGGCATCAGGTCGGCGAGTTCGGCCTCGCGGCGGGTGAAGACCCGCGCTTCCGCCGCCGCGCCCGCATGCTGCAGGAACACGCCGTTGAGGAGCGGGCGCACCTGGATCGCGACCGACTGATCGCCCACCGTACCGCTCCAGACCGGCGCGCCGGGGCGCCACGCGCTGCGCACCGCGGCTGTCGTGCCGTCGTCGAAGGTGACGAGGAGGTCGTCGCCTTGCGTATCGACGGTGACGTTGAAGCGCTGGCCGGAGAGCACCACCACGCGCTCGCGCTGGAAGGTCAGCAGGCTCGGGTCGCGCATCTGGCCGGAGATGCCGCGCTTGCGGATGTTGAGCTTGTGGTCGATCGCCGCCGCCACCGCCGCGAGCCGATGGGCGACCGGCCCCTCGGGCTCGGGTGCGATGAAGCCGTCCGGGAACTCCTCCTTGATGAAGCCCGTCGAGAGCCGGGCGTCGCGCCAGCGGGGATGGGCCATCAGGGTGGCGAGGAAGGGGATGTTGTGGCGGATGCCCTCGATGGCGAAGGCGTCGAGCGCGGTCGCCTGCGCGTCGATGGCCTCCAGGCGGGTCGGCGCCCAGGTCACGAGCTTGGCGATCATCGGATCGTAGTGGATCGCGATCTCGCCGCCCTCCTCCACGCCGGTATCGTTGCGCACGGTCGCCCCGCCGAGCGGGCCCTCCTCCGGCGGCTGGTAGGTGGTCAGCCGGCCGATCGAGGGCAGGAAGTTGCGGGTCGGATCCTCGGCATAGACGCGGCTCTCGACCGCCCAGCCGTCGAGCTTCACCTGATCCTGCGTCAGCGGCAGCTTCTCGCCGGCGGCCACCCGGATCATCAGTTCGACGAGGTCGAGCCCGGTGATCATCTCGGTGACCGGGTGCTCCACCTGCAGGCGGGTGTTCATTTCGAGGAAGTAGAACGACTTGTCCTGGCCGGCGACGAACTCGACGGTGCCGGCGGAGTCGTAATTCACGGCCTTGGCGAGCGCGACCGCCTGCTCGCCCATCTTGCGGCGGGTCTCTTCGTCGAGAAGCGGCGACGGCGCCTCCTCGATGACCTTCTGGTTGCGGCGCTGGATCGAGCACTCGCGCTCGCCGAGATAGATCACGTTGCCGTGCTTGTCGCCGATCACCTGGATCTCGATGTGGCGCGGGTCGGTGATGAATTTTTCCACGAAGACGCGGTCGTCGCCGAAGGAGGACGAGGCCTCGGACTTGGCGCGGGCGAAGCCCTCGGCGACCTCGTCGGCCGATTCGGCGATGCGCATGCCCTTGCCGCCGCCGCCCGCCGACGCCTTGATCATCACGGGATAGCCGATCTCGTCGGCGATGGTCACGGCGTGCTCAGGGCTCTCGATCACGCCGAGGAAGCCCGGCACCGTCGAGACCTGCGCCGCTGCTGCGGCCTTCTTCGACTCGATCTTGTCGCCCATGGCGGCGATGGCGCCGGGATTGGGGCCGATGAAGACGATGCCGGCTTCCGCCAGCGCCTTCGGGAACGCCTCGCGCTCGGAGAGGAAGCCGTAACCCGGATGGACCGCCTGGGCGCCGGTCTGCTTGCAGGCGTCGATGATCTTTTCGATCAGAAGGTAGGACTGCGCGGCGGGCGCCGGGCCGATATGCACCGCCTCGTCGGCCATCGCGACGTGGACCGCATCGCGATCGGCGTCCGAATAGACCGCCACCGTCTTGATGCCCATCTTCCGGGCCGTCTTGATGATGCGGCAGGCGATTTCGCCCCGGTTGGCAATCAGGATCTTATCGAACATCGCAGCCGCTTCTTGAGGGAGACTGTCCCGACCTGCCCCTCCCGAAGGCAAGCCCGAACGCATCCCGATAAAGCACTTAAGCGGGAGACGGAAGCTGTGCTGCACGCCCCAAAAGGCCAGCTTCGGTGAAATCCGATTGAGGGGCCGTCAATTCGAATTTCGATGGTGCTCGGATGCTGGCCGCGGAACCGATGCCGTGGGTGCATCTGGGCTCAAAACTGAATTCATCATGCAGCGCAGGGCATGCGACCGGTGCGGCAGGCGACGGCCTTGGCCGTTGCGCTTTTAGCGGTCGCGCTCTTGGCCTTGAGGGCGAAGGCGATCAGCGTCTCGTCGCTGGTCTCGGCCTCGCGCACGATCTCCATGGCGATGCGGGCGCCGAGCGCCGTCGGGCCCTTGCGGCCGGCGATGGAGGCGGCGAGCCACGCGGACATCTCGCGGGTGATGATGCCGGTGGGGCGCTCGCCGTAGACGGCGAAGTTCACGACTTCCGCCGTGACGAAGGCGGAGAAGCCTTCGTGGGTGTCGGCGACGGCGCGGTCCAGCGCCAGCAGCAGGTCGGCCTCTTCGCGGCCCATGATGCCGTCGGGGAGGATGTCGCGGGCGAGTTCGCGAACATCGTCCTGGTTCAGGCTGCCGGCATCGACGATGCGGGTGCAGAACAGTTCAAGCGCAGTGTTGGTCATGGTCTGGTGCCTCTCGAGCTCGTTGTCGCCGGTGTTCGTCCGTGTCTGTGCTGACATTACGGACCGACAACGCTCGAAGAGGTTAATGGCCAAATCTGAACCCGTGTTCAGGTAAACGGCTGCTCACGATTGAGCCTTTCGAAAAGCTTGCTTGTTCGAAGTAAGACTCTCTTCAGCGAACCACGACCTTCGTCCCGACCGGCACGCGCTCGTAGAGGTCCATCACGTCCTCGTTGAGCATGCGGATGCAGCCGGAGGAGACCGCCTGCCCGATGGTCTCCGGCTCGTTGGTGCCGTGGATGCGGTAGAGCGTGTCCCGCCGGTTCTGCGCGAGATAGAGCGCGCGGGCGCCGATCGGGCTGAACGGGCCGCCCTCCAGGCGCGACGGCAGATCCGGGTGACGGCCGATCATCTCCGGGGCCGGGTTCCAGTCCGGCCATTCGAGCTTGCGGTCGATCTCGGCCCTCCCGGTCCATGCGAGCCCCGCCCGCCCCACCGAGACGGGGTAGCGCATCGCCTTGCCGCCGGGCTGCACGAGGTAGAGCCGCCGCTCGGCCGTCTCGACGACGAGGGTGCCGACGGGCTCCCGAGTCGCGAAATCGACGGTGGTGCGGGCCAGCGTCGGATCGAGGGGCGCTTTTGGCGCGAGCTTCATCCAGGCGGCATCCCGCTCCGGCCCCGGAGGCAGTGGCGGAACGGCGGGCCGTTCGGCGACGATGGGGACGGGTTGTGCGACCTGCGCCGTCTGCGACTGGCAGGCTGCCAGGGGTATGAGGCCCACGAGAAGAGCGAGGGCGGGCGAAGGGCGCATGACGGGTGGCCGGTCGTTCGAAGGAAGCCACCGCAGGTTGAAGGCGCGTTTGTGGCCAAGCTTGGACCGCGATACGGCCGGTTGTGGACGAGATCGATCCGGGCCCCTGTCCCGGTTTGCGTTGTTGCGCACGGGCGACAAGATCGACAAGTTCGAGAAAACAAGGGCGGTGGCAGGTCCGGCGCAAGATCGGGCGCACCGCATCGGCAACAACACGCTCGCCCCGCTTTCGCAGGGCGGCACGTGACGAGGCGGCGCGCCCGAAGGGCATCACCGTCTTGGGCACCGGGAGAAACGGCCCTGAGCACCCTGTACGTCACCCATCCGAGCGCGGTCGAACACGTGGTCCCGACCGGCCATCCGGAGCGGCCGGCCCGCATGCAGGCGGTCGAGCGCGCCCTCGAGAATGAGCGCTTTGCCGCCCTCGTGCGCTGCCACGCCCCGAAGGCGGAGGCTTCGGTCGCCGAACTCGTCCACCCCGCGTCCTACGTCGAGACCATCGTCGCTGCCTCGCCCGACGAGGGCTTCTTTCAGATCGACGGCGACACGCTGATGTCGCCGGGCTCGCTCAACACCTGCCTGCACGCCATCGGCGGGTCGAACCACGCCGTCGATGCGGTGATGAAGGGCGAGTGCGCCAACGCCTTCGTCGCCATGCGCCCGCCCGGCCACCACGCCGAACGCGACCGCGCCATGGGCTTCTGCCTGTTCAACCACGCAGCGATCGCCGTGCGCCACGCTCAGACGGCGTTCGGTGCCGTCCGCGTCGCGCTGGTGGATTGGGACGTCCACCACGGCAACGGCTCGCAGGATATCTTCTGGGCCGACAAGACCGTGATGTACGCCTCGACCCACCAGATGCCGCTGTTTCCGGGCTCCGGCGCCACGGGTGAGCGGGGCGACCACGACACCATCGTCAACGCGCCGCTCAAGGCGTTCGACGGCAGCGAATTGTTTCGCGAAGCGTTCGAGGCGCGCATCCTGCCGCGGCTCGAGGCCTTCGAGCCCGACCTGATCGTGATCTCGGCGGGGTTCGACGCGCACAAGCTCGACCCGCTGGCCAACATCCAGCTCGACGAGGCGGATTTCGGCTGGGCGACGCGGCGGCTGATGGAGGTGGCCGACCGCCATGCCGGCGGTCGCGTCGTGTCGATCCTGGAGGGCGGCTATAGCCTCGACGGCCTCGCCCGCTCGGTCGCCGCCCACATGGATGCGCTGATGGGGCGGTGACGGGACCGCCCCCGCTGTTTTGCCGACCGGTGCGCCAGGATCAGGGTGATGAGCACGGCGGCGACGCTGAGAAACATCACGCTGCCGAGGATCGCCCCGGTCACGGCATTCGCGGACACATAGGTTCCGGCGACGCGGCTCAGCGCGGGCACGACCCCGTGCCGCTCGGAAGCACGGCCGGGATGCCCGCAGGACGGGCAGGCCAACGCCTTCTCCGAGACGCGGTGATCGCAGGCGGGACAGGGGACGAGGACCATGCACGCTCCATTTCCGCCACCGGCGGCGAGGGAGCCGCCTCGAAAAGGAACTGGGAACGGCCGCGCTTGCCCGCGAGGGGCCGCGGGGCCGCCGGCCTTCAGCCCTCCAGCGGCTCCTCGCTGACCAGTTCGATGCCGAAGCCCGACAGGCCGACATAGGACCGCGTCGAGGAGGACAGGTTGCGGATCGAGACGACGCCGAGGTCGCGCAGGATCTGCGCGCCCAGGCCCACCTCGCGCCACTGGCGCACGCGCTGGGCCTCGGCGCCCTCCTCGGCGTAGCGGTTGAGCGGCACGCCCGCGGTGCCGTCGCGCAGATAGACGAGGATGCCCCGGCCCTCCTTGGCGAAGCGGCGCATCACCGAATCGATCTGCCGCCCGCCCTCGATCACGTCGGCGACGACGTTCGAGCGGTGCAGGCGCACCGGCATGTTGCGTCCGTCGCCGATGGCGCCGTGTACGAAGGCGAATTGCTGGATCGGCTCGAAGGGCGTGACATAGGCGTAGCCGGTCATCGCTCCGAACTCGGTCTTCACCGGGAAGGTGCCGACCCGCTCGACCAGCCGGTCGCGGGCCTGCCGGTAGGCGATCAGATCCGCCACCGAGACCCGCTTGAGGCTGTGCTGCTCGGAAAACGTGTCGATCTGCGGCCCTTTCATCACGGTGCCGTCGTCGTTGGCGAGTTCGCAGATCACGCCGACCGGCGGCAGACCCGCCAGCTTGCACAGATCGACCGCCGCCTCCGTATGCCCGGAGCGCATCAGAACGCCGCCGTCGCGGGCGATCAGCGGGAAGACGTGACCCGGCCGCACGAAGTCGCCCGCACCCATGTTGCCGTTGGCGAGCGCGCGCACCGTGTTGCAACGCTGCTCGGCCGAGATGCCGGTCGTGAGCCCGTGGCGCACATCCACCGTCACGGTGAAGGCGGTGCCGAGCGGCGCGTCGTTCGACGCCACCATCGGGTCAAGATGGAGACGGCGCGCCTCGGCCAGAGTGATCGGCGCGCAGACGATGCCGCAGGTGTTGCGGATGATGAACGCCATCTTCTCCGGCGTGCAGAGCGAGGCGGCGACGACGAGGTCGCCCTCGTTCTCGCGGTCGTCGTCGTCGGTGACGACCACGATCTCGCCGCGGGCGAAGGCTTCGATGGCCTCGGTGACGCTGCAATGGGGCACGGGCTTCGTCTCGTTCAACGGTTTGGAGAGGGGCGGTCGGCGTCAGCCGACCTGCCCGCGATGGCGCAGATGGTGATCGGCCAGCACGCAGGCCATCATCGCCTCGGCGACGGGGACGGCGCGGATGCCGACGCAGGGGTCGTGGCGGCCCTTGGTGATGAGATCGATCTCGGCCCCGTCGCGGTTCACGCTCTGGCGCGGGGTCAGGATCGAGGAGGTCGGCTTCACCGCAAACCGGACAACCACCGGCTCGCCCGACGAGATGCCGCCCAGGATGCCGCCGGCATGGTTGGCGAGGAAGCGCGGGCGGCCATCATTGCCGGCGCGCATCTCGTCGGCGTTGTCCTCGCCGCGGAGTGCTGCGGCGGCGAAGCCGTCGCCGATCTCGACGCCCTTGACCGCGTTGATCGACATCATCGCAGCGGCGAGATCCGCGTCGAGCTTGCCGTAGATCGGTGCGCCGAGGCCGGGCGGCACGCCCTCGGCCACGACTTCGATCACCGCGCCGACCGAGGAGCCGCTTTTGCGGATTTCGTCGAGATAGGTCTCGTAGAGCGCTGCCGCCTTCGCGTCCGGGCAGAAGAACGGATTTTGGCCGACCTGCTCCCAATCCCAGTTCGCGCGGTCGATCGCGTGCGGCCCCATCTGTACCAGGGCGGCGCGGATGGTGATTCCGGGGATGACCTTGCGGGCGACGGCGCCGGCTGCGACCCGCGCGGCGGTCTCGCGGGCGGAGGAGCGCCCGCCCCCGCGATAGTCGCGGATGCCGTACTTGGCGTCGTAGGTGAAGTCGGCGTGGCCGGGGCGGTAGCTGTCGCGGATTTCGGAGTAGTCTTTCGAGCGCTGATCGGTGTTCTCGATCATCAGCGCGATCGGCGTGCCGGTGGTGAGCTGTCGCCCGCCGGTGCGGTCGTCGCTGAACACGCCGGACAGGATCTTCACCTGATCCGGCTCGCGCCGCTGCGTGGTGAAGCGCGACTGGCCGGGCTTGCGCCGGTCGAGTTCCGCCTGGATCTCTTCGGCTTCCAGCGCGAGGCCGGGCGGGCACCCGTCCACCACGCAGCCGAGCGCCACCCCGTGGCTCTCGCCGAAGGTTGTGACGCGGAACAGGTGGCCGAAGGTGTTGTGCGACATGGCGCGCGTGCCTTAGCGCGGGATGCCGCGAAGGGCCAGCTTTTGGCTGCGGCGCCTCCCCTGCTTCAGAGTCGGAGCCCGCCCCGCGCCTTCAGCGCCCGGTAGGCGGCGATGCCGCTGGCGAGATCCGCGCGCAGCCGCCGCTCGTCACCGAGTTCATGGCGATCGTAGGTCAGCCCGAGGATGTGGGCCGCCTCGTAGCCCTCGGGCAACTCGCCCGCGCTGCCGAGCGTGATCGTCGGGACCGGCAGGACATCTGAGAAATCCGAGAGCCGTTCCCGCAGCCGGGCCCCGCCGGCGCGCAGGTGCTCGCCCGAGCGCGGTCCGTGCTCGCGGATCGCCGCGACGGTCCCCTGCGCCAGCGAGAGATGCACCGCCTCGCGATGCGCCGGGAACAGGTAGACGAGGTAGTAGCCGCGGGTGGCGCTCGTCGTCACGGCGGGGTCGAACACCGCAAGCCATGGCACCGCGGCCCAATGGCTGCCGCGGCCGGGGCTACCCTTGACGAGGAACGGCCCGTCGAGGGGTGCGAGGACCCGGCGCAGCTCGTCCGGCGCGGCTTTTCGAATCACGTGCGCGAGCGGATGCCTCGCGGGCGGGTCGAGCCGGGCGAGCGGGTATTCCTCGATGATGCGGCGCAGGGCGTAGCCGAGGCTCACGGCTCGGAGACGATCCCACCGGTGACCGGTTCGCTGACGCCCGTGGTCGTTGGATAGGTGAGCGGCAGGCCTTCCAGCGCCCGCAGGGCGAGATAGGCGAAGGCCTGGGCTTCGAGAAAGTCGGAGGACCAGCCGATCGCGTCGGCGTTCAGCACTTCCGCCGCGAGGAGCCGTTCCAGCATCACCATCAGCGTCCGGTTCCTCGCGCCCCCGCCCCCGACGATCCAGCGGGTCGGGCGCTCGCCGGCGAAGGCGAGGCTGCGGGCGACGGCGTGAGCCGTGAAGGCGGTGAGCGTCGCCGCGCCGTCCTCGACCGTGAGATAGCCGGCGAGACGATGCGAGAACCAGTTGCGGTCCAGCGATTTCGGCGGCGTGCGCAGGATCAGCGGATGGCCGAGCAGGTTCTCGAGCAGGTTTTCGTCCACCGTACCGCGGGCGGCGGTGGCGCCGTTCTCATCGAAATCCCGGCCCGTGCGCTCCTTCATCCAGTCGTTGATCGGCCCGTTGCCCGGCCCGGTATCGAAGGCAAGCATGTTGCCGCCGGAATCGATCAGGGTGGCGTTGGCGAGGCCGCCGATATTGAGGATGCCGAGAGGCCCGGCAAAGCCTGCGGCCTCGGCCAGCGCCTTGTGGAACACCGGCACCAGCGGCGCGCCCTGCCCGCCCTGCGCCACATCGTTGGCGCGCATGTCGGACACGACGCGGATGCCGAGACGCTTGGCCAGGGCCGCACCGTCGCCGATCTGGACCGTGAGGCCGAGCTTCGGCCGGTGGATCACCGTCTGGCCATGGAAGCCGACGACGTCGATATCCTCGGGCCGAAGGTCGTGCTCCGCCAGGAACGCTTCGATGGCCTCGGCATGGGCGCGGGTGACGAACGCGTCCGCCTCCGCGAGGCGTCCCGGCCGGTCGGTGCGCGCCCGCAGCCCTTCCGCGTCGCGGGTCGCCTCGCGCAGCAGCGCCTGCTCGGCCTCGGCATAGCCGCGATAGCCCGTCGGGCCGAGCGGCGCGACCAGGCCGTTGGCGGATTTGACGAGGCGGATACACTCGCCGTCGCTCTCGATCAGCGCCACGTCGATCCCGTCGAGAGATGTGCCGCTCATCAGGCCGATTGCGCGCTTCATCGCCATGGCCGCCCCTGTCCCCCCAAAATCCGGGCTCGTGCCTTTCGCGGCCTGCCCTGCTAAGAGCGCGCGCGAGCGCTTCCCCTCGCGGGATAGCATTGCGGCCGCGCCCCTGTCGCGCCGCCAAACCATCCGAGACCGATCACCATGACCGCCGAGAGCTTCGCGCCGAAATCCGACTTCATCCGGGTGCTGCAGGAGCGCGGCTACATCCATCAGGCCTCCGACCTCGCCGCCATCGACGCGCTGGCGGCGGAAGGGGGTCTGACCACCTATACCGGCTACGATTGCACGGCCGCCTCGCTCCATGTCGGCCACCTGCTCTCGATCATGATGCTGCACTGGCTGCAGACGACAGGCGGCAAGCCGGTCGTGCTGATGGGCGGCGGCACCACGCGCGTCGGCGACCCGTCCGGCCGCGACGAGACCCGCAAGATCCTGACGCTGGAGCAGATCGAGGCCAACAAGGAAGGCATCAAGCAGACCTTTTCGCGCTTCCTCTCCTTCGGAGAGAGCGGAAACGGCGCGATCATGGTCGACAATGCCGAGTGGCTGACGAAGCTCAATTACATCGAGATGCTGCGCGACATCGGCCGGCACTTCTCCGTCAACCGTATGATGTCGATGGACAGCGTGCGGATGCGGCTGGAGCGCGACCAGGAGCTGTCGTTCCTCGAGTTCAACTACATGATCCTGCAGTCGTACGACTTCGTGGAGCTAAACCGCCGCTTCGGCACCCGCCTGCAGATGGGCGGCTCGGACCAGTGGGGCAACATCGTCAACGGCATCGATCTCGGCCGCCGCATGGGCACGCCGCAGCTCTACGCCCTGACCTGTCCGCTCCTGACCACGTCGTCGGGCGCCAAGATGGGCAAGACCGCGGCCGGCGCCGTCTGGCTCGATGCCGGGATGCTCAGCCCTTACGATTACTGGCAGTTCTGGCGGAACACCGAGGACGCCGATGTCGGCCGCTTCCTCAAGCTGTTCACGCTGCTGCCGCTCCCCGAGATCGAACAGCTCGCCGCGCTTCAGGGCGCCGAGATCAACGAGGCCAAGACGATCCTCGCCACCGAGGCGACGGCGCTGATGCATGGCGCGGAGGCCGCCGCCGCCGCCGCCGAGACCGCCCGGAAAACCTTCGTCGAGGGGTCGCTGGCGCAGTCCCTGCCGACGATTCCCGTGCCGTCCGCATTGCTCGAGACGGGCCTCGGCGTGCTCACCGCCTTCGGCCCGGACTACGCCAAGCTCGTCCCTTCGACCAGCGAGGCGCGCCGCCAGATCAAGGGCGGCGGCCTGCGGGTCAACGACGTGCAGGTGAGCGACGAGAAGGCGGTGCTACGAACGGAAGACCTGACGGCGGAGGGGGTGATCAAGCTCTCGTTCGGACGCAAGAAGCACGTCCTGCTGCGGCCGGAATAGCCGATCCGCCCGGCCAGGGGTCCGCACCACGGGCCCCTGATCGCTCCGCGTCCCCGCGCCTCAGGCGGCCTGAAGCCCGCGCACACGGGCGAAGCCGACCATCTTGCGGGCCTCTTCGTCCCAGAGCGCCAGCTTCAGGCAGCGCAGGCTGTCGCGCAGGGTCAGGCGGCCCACCCGCCCGAGAACCTCGTGGCCGTCGAGGCATTCCTGCAGGCGGTAATTCGGGATGCGGCTGTTGAGGTGGTGGACGTGGTGCAGGCCGACATTGCCGGTGAACCACTGAAGAACCCGCGGCAGCGCGTAGTAGGAACTGCCGCCGAGCGCCACGCGGTGGAAGTCCCAAGCGTCGGCTTCCTCCCAGACGGTCTCCTCGTACTGGTGCTGGACATAGAACAGCCAGCCGCCGATCCAGGCGGCGACGGCGATCACCGGCACGAATGTCCAGAGCACCGGTCCGATGCCGCCGGCCGCGAGCGCCAGCACCGCCAGAGCCACGAGGAGCACGGCGTCGAGCGCCAGCACGTCGCGCCACGCCGTCCGCCACGGGAGCCCCACGCCGAAGGGCAGGCGCTGCAGGACGAGGAAGTTGATCGGCGAGCCGAGCACGATCAGGATGAACGGATTGCGGTAGAGCCGGTAGCGCAGCCGGCCCCAGCGCGACAGCGCGAGATACTCGCGCACGGTCAAGGTATGAACGTCGCCCGTGCCGCGGCGGCTGAGATCGCCGGTCGTGGCGTGATGCAGGGCATGCGCGCGCTTCCAGCTGTCGTAGGGCGTCACCGTCAGCAGGCTCAGGGCGCGGCCGAGCCCATCGTTGCCGCGGCGTGACGGCAAGAACGAGCCATGCCCGCAATCGTGCTGGATGATGAAGAGCCTCACCAGCAGGCCGCCCGCCGGCACGGCCAGCGGCAGGGCGAGAAGCGCGTAGCCGTTCGCCGCCGCGCCGAGCATCACGGCGCAGAGGATCAGATAGGGCAGCAGCGTATCGGCCACCTGCCGAAGGGCCATCCGGGGAATTGGTTCGCGGAACGCGGCGCAGTGTCGGGCCACCTCCCGCGCGAGCTTCGCGTCGTCGGTTCGGGCGTCCTCGTCCGCGAGCCGGCCTGTCGCGGTCGGGTTCGATGGTTGGGCGATCACAGTGGCCGGCAATCCTGTTCGTCGAGCGCCTTGCGAGGCGGGATAGGCGTGCAAAGGAAGCAACTCGCTTGATGCGACCGTACCGCTGCGGTCGGTCCCGCTTCCACGGTCCGACATTGAGGTCCTGGCCAAGCCGGTCCGGGGTGCGACCCGCTGAGCCGTGACCTCACGGGGATTGCGTTGGAAGGAGGACTGTCCGCGCCCTTCGATGTCGCTGCAATGAGCGCCGGACTTGGACGCGGGAGCCGTCACCGGTCAGGTCGTTCGAACCGGTTGGCCTCAACGCCGTATGCGAAAGGCCGATCCTTGGAAAGGCGCGACTTGAAGCACCGTCCCGCCGCCGATCCGCCCCGCGCGGGTTTGCGATACGGGCTCTTCGTGAGCTCTTGCGCCTCCGTCATGAGGCTCAACGCGCCCAGTGACGGTGCGCCACACAGCGCCGTTGTGCCGCGTCGCGGCAGATCGAAGCTGACCTCCGGCCCCGTCCGGATGTGGTCCGCTCGACCATCCGATCCCAGCCCCGGCCGTTCTCTCGATGAGGTCAGGACAGCGGCGTCCGATCCCTACTGCTCCGGTCCGCCCTGCCCGGCCCCATTGGCGAAGGTATCGCCGCTGCCGGCGCCGAACAGCTTGCGCAGGAAGCCGGGGGCCACCGCCGAGAGCGGGTTCACGTTGACCGTCGGCTTGGCGATGGGCCCCGAGACGTTGAAGTTCACCGCGAACAGGCCCTCGTTGCTGCCGCCGGCCAGCAATGGCCCGAACAACGGCACCTGCGCCACCACGTTGTTGAGCCCGTAGAGCGGCACGAAGGTGCCGTCGATCTGCGTGCGCTCCTTGGCCGTGTCGAGCCAGCCGGTTGCGGTGAAGCCCATCGCCGCGTTCGAGATCGCTGCGTCGGAGAAGCTCACCCGCGGGCCGCTGCGGGTGAAGTTCGCGCGCATCTTGTCGAAGCCGACATCGTTGGCGTTCGGGGCCGCGCGCCGTCCGTCCGAGGGCAGCGGGGCCTGGGCGACGATGCTCGACAGGGCGGGCTCGTTGCGCAGGGCAAAGTCCTTGATCTGGACCACGCCGGCCTGCGGACCGTCATTGAGATAGACGTTGAGCGCGAGCCGCCCGCCATACATCCGCTTGTAGATGTCGAGGAAGCGGAGCGTCGCGCCGGAATCGGCGGAGTCGAGGGTCAGCAGCGGTGCGCCGCGCTCGCTCCGGACCACGGCGCTGAGCGGGGAACCGCCGAAACGGCCCTTGAACTGGGCGGCGCGCAGATCGCCGCCCTTGAAGCTTGCCTTCAGCGTGGCGTTGGTAAGCGACTCGCCGTTGAAGCCGGAGACGATGTTGGCGGCGACATCCGCCTCGATGTCCTTGCCGGGATCCTTGCTGCCTTTGCCGTCATCCGTCAGGCCCTTGAGGAAGGGCCGTGCATCGAGGACGGCGCCCTTCACCGCGACCTTGTAGGTCGAGCCGGCCCGGTCGAGGCTGACGCGCATATCGTCGCCCGGCGAGAGCTTGAGCGCCGTCAGGTCCGCCCGTTCGAGAGTGCCCTCGGCCGAGATCGTGGCGCTGCCTCGGGCGAGGGCGGGGGCGGCGTCGAGGGTGATGTCGCGCAGCTCCATCCCGCCGCCGGCCGCCTCCACCAGGGTGAAGCCGAGGCGCCCGGCCTTGCCCGCGGGTTTGCTCCAGCCGGGCATCAGACCGTTGATCGAGGCGCGGGTCAGGTCCGCCTCGACCCGGGCCGGTGGCTTGCCGGCGGAGGCGGGACGCCCGACCGGCACCACGACGCGGGCCGGGATGATGCCGCCGAGCTGCGGCGCGGTCGGCAGGCCGCGCTTGGCGCGGAAGGCGTCGTCGAGGTTCAGGCTCACCACCGCCTCGCCGGGTGTGCCGGGCTTGGGCTGCTTCAGGTCGATGGCGACGGCGGTGCCGAGCAGCCGCCCATCGCCCTTGAGGGTGAAGCCGCTGCGGTCGAAGGAGAGCGTGAAGCGGCCCGCCTCGAAGCGATCCTTGCCGACCGCCTTGTCCATGCTGAATTCGGTGACCGAGCCGGTGAGCGTCACCGGCATCTCGGCGAGATCGGGCACGTGCTTGAGGTTGATCGGCACGTCGAGGCGCAGGTCCGCCTTGCCCTTCAGCGTGGCCGGGTCGATGTCGACGCCCGTAAATCCCTTGAACATCGGGGTTTCGAGGAGCGCGGCCAGCGAATCGACGGAGCCGGACAGCCGCAGGCCGAGCTGGGCGATGATCTTGTCCGGCTGCGGATCGCGGATCAGGAAGGAGGCGTTCGAGATCGTCAGGGCCCGCGTGTCGGAGAGGCGGATCTCGGCGGTGGCGTTCTGGATCGTCGTGCTGCGGCCGGTGATCGTACCGGTGACCCGGCCGTGGCTCAGGGGTGGCGCGTCCGGAGAGATGGTCAGGCCGGCATCCGAGACCGCGAAGATCACGTTGAGCGCGGCATCCGGCATCGGGTCGCCACGGGTCGCGGCAGCGAGTTCCGGTCCGCTCATGTCGATCTGGATGTCCGCCTGATCGAGCCGTCCGCCGCGCAGTTCGTCCACGAGGTAGTTGCGCACGCCGGGCGCGATGTTCTCGGGCCAGAGCCGCATGGCCTTGCGGCCATCGGTGTCGTTGGCGACGATGTGCAGCGTGATGCCCTCGTCGTCGGCTCGCGTGCCGACCGTCCCGCTCAGGCGTCCGTTCAGGCCCTCGCCCGTAAGCGCGATCGACTCGATGTTCACACCTCCGGCCCGTCCGGTGATCCGCCCGCTGATCTCGCCGATGCGGAAGGACGGGTCGCTGCGGGCGGCGCCGCGCAGAAGCGCGTCCTTGCCGGCGAAGTCCAGGGTCCACGCATCCTCGGCACCGGGCGGGCCGATGGCGAAGGCGCCGGTCAGGTGCGCGTCGTTGCCGCCGCCCTTGTAGTCGATGGCGGAGATGGCGAGCGCGCGCTGCGTTTCGTCCCAGCTCGCCTCGGTGCGCAGCTCGTCGACGACGACGGGGTTGAAGTCCTTCTCGTCGATGAGGAGGGTACCGCCGCCGGTCTTCACCTCGGCCTTCATCGTCTCGATGCGGCCACCCGACAGCGCCACGTCGGCCCTGGCCGAGAGCTTGAGGTCGGTCTCCACCGGCATCTTCGAGTGGCCGGACAGCAGCAGCAGATCGGTGATGGGCAGGTCGTCCAGGGTGATGACGCCCGCGCGCCGCCCCTCCCCCGCCTCGTGGACGCGCCCGCCGAAGCGCCACTCGCCGTGGGGTCCGTCGATGCGCAGCTCGAACACCCGCGAATCGTCGCTGGTGCCGCGGCGGAACAGGCCGTTCACCCGCTCGAAGGTGGCCTGGTGCCGGGCGTCGTCGACGAGGGTCAGGCGCCCGTTGGTGATCCGCGCCCGGTCAAGGGCGCCGATAACGCCGGCCGGATCGAGCACGACGCCGAAGATCGAGGCGACCGCCGCCGAGACCGGCGAGACGGTGCCGCGGGCGGCGTCCACGCTCGGCAGGGTATGGGGCTTGGCCGCCTCGCCTTGCGACGGTGACGAGGCGGCGAAGGCGATGGACCCGTCATCATGGACGAGGGCGGTCATCTCGATGTCGCGGAATTCGATGGAGCGCGGCTGGACCGAGAGGCGCAGCAGACTCCACGTATCGAGGCTGACCACCGCAAGCGGGGCGCGCACCACGAGCGCGCCCTCCGGGTTGAAGATGTCGAGCCCGCCGACTCGGAGTGCCAACGAGGATTCGCTGTCGAGCTCGAGCGCGCTGTCGCGCAACGCCACGCGCCAGCCCGGACCGAACCGGCTCGCGACCGCCTCGGCGACCTGATGCGTCAGTCCGTCGATGCGCAGCGGACCCTGCGACAGCCGCAGGGCAACGAGCCCGCCGCCGAGGCCGACCAGGAAGACGAGAAGCAGCGCGCACCACAGCACCGGCCGCCGCCGACGGCGCGCTTTGCGCGGCGCAGGCGCCTCGACCGCCTCCTGGAGCAGGGTCCTGGCCGTTTCCTGATCCATCACTCGTTCGCTGCTACACCCGTAGGTTCGGGCGAAGGTCCGTTTGCCGCGGCGGCTTTCCTCAGGATTCAAGCCACTCCGGCATGGCGTCCCGGTAAGTCTGCGTGCATGGGATCAGGCACACCATCAATCGGCCGAAAGGAAGGCGAAATGCCGCTAGAGACCGGCAATGCCGCGCCCCTGTTCTCGTTACCCGGAGCGGGCGGCGAGACCATCTCTCTCGAGAGCCTGCGCGGTCACAAGATCGTGCTTTATTTCTACCCCAAGGACGATACGAGCGGTTGCACCCTTGAGGCGCAGAACTTCAACGCCCAGAGCGAGGCTTTTGCGGCAGCCGGTGCCAAGGTGGTCGGTGTCTCGCCGGATTCCGTCAAGAGCCACGATAAGTTCAGGGCGAAGTATGGCCTGACCTTCCCGCTCGCCTCCGACGAAGCGAAATCGATGCTGGAGACTTACGGTGTCTGGGTCGAGAAGAGCATGTACGGCCGCAAATACATGGGCGTGGAGCGCACGACCGTGCTCATCGACCGCGAGGGACGGATCGCGCGGATCTGGCACAAGGTGAAGGTGCCGGGCCATGTCGAGGAGGTTCTGGAAGCCGCCAAAGCCCTGGCCTGACGACGGATCGCACGCTGGCATCGTCCCGAAAGACGGTCTTCGGCTTTCGGGACGACGCAATCTCCTGAACCGGCGCCTCGTGTCTCGATGCGGGCAGCCGATCGCTAACAAACGCGAGGCTTCCTTAACCTTAATCGTCTGTGATCGGGCCCGTCTCCGAACGTCCGACGTGCCATGCCATCGACTGCTCAGGCCCGCCGCAGCGCCGGCCTTTCCCCTCTCTCCCAGCGCCGTCTCGTCCTGGCGCTCGGCCTCGGGCTCGCCGTCTCGACGCTCTGGGCGGCTGCCGCGAGCTATTACCTCGTCTTCCACGACGAGATGCTGGCCCGCTTCGTCTCGCGCCAGAGCGCGATGCAGTTCACCTACGAGGAGCGGATCGGCACCCTTCAACGCGCCCTCGACCGCGCGGCGGCCGAGCGCAACGCGGAGCGCGGCAGCGTCGAGAGCCGGCTTTCCGCCCTGACCGAGCGGCAGGCCCTGATCGAGAAGCGCCATGGGCTGCTCTCCGGTCTGGGTGGAGCCGCAGCACCCATCGATTTGCCGCCGCCCGCGCCGATCCCGGTCGCGGAGCCCGCGGCGCGTGTCCAGAAGCCGTTCCCGACACCGGAACTGCGCATGGGCGGCGAGGACCGGGCCGAGGCCGCCGGCCGCGTCTCGTCCGCGCGCCTGTCGCGCCTGGAGGATGCGCTCCATCGTGTCGCCGAGGCGCAGTCGCGCGCTGCGGCCGGCATCGCCCTTCAGGCCGGGCGCAGCGCCGAACGCTTCCGCGACCTGATCGCCCGCACGGGTCTGTCACCGGCCCGGTTCGATCCGCCTCCGGGCGGCGTCGGCGGCCCTCTCGTTCCCCTTGGGCCCGATGCCTTCGAGCAGGCGCTAGCCGAGGCCCGGCGCCAGATCGAGGAGGAGACGCATCTGCGCCGGGTGACCGCCGCCCTCCCCTTCCGCCAGCCGCTTCCGGGTGAGATCGCCCTCACCAGCAGCTTCGGGGCCCGGCTCGACCCTTTCACCCGCGGCTACGCGCTCCATACGGGGGTGGACATGCGCGCCGAGACCGGCGCCCCCGTCCGGGCCACCGCCGCCGGGCGGATCACGGCGGCCGAATATGCCGGCGGCTACGGCAACATGGTCGAGGTCGATCACGGCCGCGGCCTCGTCACGCGCTACGCGCACCTGTCCGGCACCGCGGTCTCGGTCGGCCAGCGGGTCGAGGCGGGGAGTGTCGTGGGATTCGCGGGCTCGACCGGCCGCTCCACCGGCAGCCACTTGCATTACGAGACCCGCATCGACGGCGAGCCGGTCGATCCGCAGCGGTTCCTGAAGGCCGGGGCGCAATTCGTCTTCGCGGATTGACGCCGGATGTCCCCTCCCCGCGAGGGGAGGAGACAGGGGAGTCAGTCGATATCCGCGACGTCTTCGCTGCCGCCGAACACGCGTTGGGCCAGCGAGGCTTCCATGAACGGGTCGAGGTCGCCGTCGAGCACCTCGTCCGGATCGGTCGATTGCGTGCCCGTGCGCAGATCCTTCACGAGCTGGTACGGCTGAAGCACGTAGGATCGGATCTGGTGGCCCCAGCCGATCTCCGTCTTCGAGGCCGCCTCGGCGTTGGCCTTCTCCTCGCGCTTCTTCAGCTCGGCCTCGTAGAGCCGGGCGCGCAGCATGTTCCAGGCGGTGGCCCGGTTCTTGTGCTGCGAGCGCTCCTGCTGACAGGCCACGACGATGCCGGTCGGGTTGTGCGTGATGCGCACCGCCGAATCGGTCGTGTTGACGTGCTGGCCGCCCGCGCCCGACGACCGGTAGGTGTCGATGCGGCAGTCCGATTCCTTGATCTCGATCTCGATCCGGTCATCGACGACCGGATAGACCCAGACGCTCGCGAAGCTGGTATGCCGCCGCGCGTTGGAATCGTAGGGCGAGATCCGCACGAGCCGGTGCACGCCCGACTCGGTCTTGAGCCAGCCATAGGCGTTGTGGCCCTTGATCAGGAGCGTGGCGCCCTTGATCCCGGCCTCTTCGCCGTCGGTCATCTCGACGATCTCGACCTTGAACTTCCGGCGCTCGGCCCAGCGGGCATACATGCGCTGGAGCATGTTGGCCCAATCCTGGCTCTCGGTGCCGCCCGCGCCCGCATGCACTTCGAGATAGGTGTCGAAGCCGTCGGCCTCGCCCGAGAGCAGGGTCTCGACCTGCCGGCTCGCGGCTTCCTTCTCGACCGCCTTGATCGTGGCCTCGCCCTCGCTGATGGAGGCTTGGTCGCCCTCCATCTCGCCGAGTTCGATCAGCGTCGCGCCGTCCTCGAGATCGCGTTCGAGCTTCTTGATCGCGGTGACGGCCTCGTCGAGCTCCTGGCGCTCGCGCATGACCTTCTGTGCGGCCTCCGGATCGTTCCAGAGGTCGGGATTCTCGGAAGCTGCATTCAGCTCCGCGAGACGTTTATCGACGGTGTCCCAGTCAAAGATGCCTCCTCAGCAGCCCTATAGACTGCTTGGCGGCATCCGAGGCCTGTTCGATCTCGGCGCGCATCTGGTGTGAAACTCGACTATCGGTGTGGCCCGGGGTGATACCGGGCGCGTTCCGCGCTGTAAACCGCCGGACCGCGATGCCGAGCCTCCGATCCCGCCGCCCTCTCCTCTTCGCCGCCGTCCTGCTCGTGATCGCGGCGGGCGTCGGCGTGCGCTATCTGCCGCTCGGCCTGCCTCGGGAGATCGTGAAGTACGGGGGCTCGGTCCTGTGGGGCGCGATGGTCTACGGGCTCGTCGCCCTCGGCCGGCCCTCCGCCCCGGTCCTGCGGCTGGCGGCGGTCGCCCTGATCGTCGCCGTGCTGGTCGAGCTGTTCCGCCTCGTCCACACGCCGGGGCTCGACGCGTTTCGCTTGACGCTGGCGGGGCAGTTGCTGCTCGGCCGCCTTTTCTCACCATGGAACGTCGCGGCCTATGGCGCCGGCATCGGGCTTGGGGCGGCGCTTGATCGGAGCACACGGCGGCTCGACGGGCGGCGGAAGGTTGCCGATGCGCTGGCGATGCCGGGCGCCGCGGAGATCGATTTTGAGCCGCCTCGCGCGAAGTTCGGTCGCCGGCCAGCCGATTTCTCGTGATGTGAAGTGGCCAGCGACGAACCGGCCGGCGTGGTTCAGCCCCCTGACAAGGTCCGCACCACCGGCCGGTTCGGCGCGATCAGGGCAGCGAGAACGCCGAGGATGCCTGCCAACGCCCCCATCCTCCGCATCGGCCCCGCCCCGGCTCAGGCCGCCGCAGCCTTGCGGCTATCGAGGAAGGCCGCGTGCTCGGCCACCAGCGCGCCGCTCAGCGCTTTCTCGATCAGCGCCCGGGTGCCCGCCACGCCGTAGAGCGCGATGAACGAGCCGAAGCGCGGCCCCTGCGCCTCGCCGAACAGCACGTTGTAGATCGAGGCGAACCACGTCTTCGAGACGCCGGGCCGCCCGTCCGGGCTCTTGGCCTTGCCCGACAGGTCGGGGAAGTGGCGCCGGCCGACCTCGTAGACGATCGCCTGCAGCGCCTCCGGATCGGTCGAGCCCTCGTGCTCCTTGAGCGTGTCCGCGAGGTCGCGCAGGGCCGCGGCCTCGTCTTCGGTGGGCGCGCGGTACTGCTTCTGCGGGCGCACGAAGTCCCGGTAATAGGCGAGCGCCCGCGTCACGAGGCCGGCGAGCCGCGGATGCGTCTCCGGCCCGACATTCGGCGCGTAGCGGCGGATGAAGCCCCACAGCACCGCCTCGTTCTCGGCATTGGCCACCGCCACGAGGTTGAGGAGCATGCCGAAGGAGAGCGTGGTGCCGGCCTCGTCGATGGTCTCGACGGCCGGCGGCGCGCCCGCGTGCAGGTGCCAGACCGGGTTGCCGAGCCGGTGCTTCGCCTCCTGGCCGGCGAAACGGCCGAGAAAGTTGTCGTACTCGTCGACGTGGCGCGGGATCACGTCGAAGAACAGCCGCTTGGCCTCGCGCGGCTTGTTGTACATGAACAACGCGAGCGACTCAGGCGTGGCGTAGGTCAGCCACTCGTCGATGGTCAGGCCGTTGCCCTTCGACTTCGAGATCTTCTGGCCCTTCTCGTCGAGGAAGAGTTCGTAGTTGAACCCCTCCGGCGGCTCGGCGCCGAGGGCGCGCGCGATCTGGCCCGAGAGCTTGACCGAATCGATCAGGTCCTTGCCGGCCATCTCGTAATCGACGCCCAGCGCCACCCAGCGCATCGCCCAGTCGGGCTTCCATTGCAGCTTGACGTGACCGCCGGTCACCGGCGTCTCGTAGGCCTCGTTCGTTGCCGGATCGCGCCAGACGATGGTGCCGGTGCTTGGGCGTACCTCTTCGATGGCCACCTGCATCACGTGGCCGGTGACGGGGTGGATCGGCAGGAACGGCGAGTAGCTCGCCGAGCGCTCGGCCCGCAGCGACGGCAGCATGATCGCCATCACCGCCTCGTAGCGCTCCAGGACGAGGCGGAGCGTGTCGTCGAAGAGGCCAGCCTTGTAGCACGCGGTGGCCGAGCGGAACTCGTAGTCGAAGCCGAAGGCGTCGAGGAAGCGGCGGAGTTCCGCGTTGTTGTGGGCGCCGAAGCTGTCATGCGTGCCGAACGGATCGGGGACCTGGGTCAGCGGGAGATTCAGGGCCTCGGCCAGCCGCTCGCGGTTCGGCACGTTGTCCGGAACCTTGCGCAGGCCGTCCATGTCGTCGGAGAAGGCGATCAGCCGGGTCGGCACCGCGTCCTTGGTCAGCACCCGGAAGGCGTGGCGTACCATGGAGGTGCGGGCGACCTCGCCGAAGGTGCCGATATGCGGCAGGCCCGAGGGGCCATAGCCGGTCTCGAACAGAACCTCGCTCTTGGGCTTCTTCTCCAGCCGCGCCACGAGCTTGCGCGCCTCCTCGAACGGCCAGGCGGCGGCAGAGGCGGCAGCCTCCAGAATGTCGGGGTCGAGGCGGAGGGGCGCGGACATCACAAGCAAGCTTTTCGGGGTCTGGACAAGCGCCGCGCCGGCCGTTCGGGCCGGGGCGCAAGAGCGGGCAACCTATGGAGCGAGGGGGCCGGGGTCAACGCAGCCATCCTATGCGACGACCCGAGATCCCGCTTGAGAACGAAGTCCGAAAAACTATCCGCGCCCGAGCAGTAGCAGCCAGCCGACCGTGGTCGCGGTGGCGGCCAGCGTCGAGACCAGCACGGCGGCGGCGACCAAACCCTGCTCGCTCTTGTAGCGCACGGCCAGCAGGTAGGCGTTGATGCCCACCGGCATCGCCGCGAACAACACGGCGACGCCGGCATAGGCCGGCGGCATGGTGAAGACGTGGAAGGCGAGCACGTAGACCGCGAACGGGTGCACGCCGAGCTTCAAGGCGGCGACGATGCTCGCGCCGCGCAGGTCGTGCAGCACCTTGTAGCGGGTGAGGCCGGCTCCCAGCGCGATCAGTGCGCAGGTCGAGGCGGTGCCGGCCAGCGAATCGACCAGCGCCTTGGGGATGCCCGAAAAGGAGAGGCCGGCCGCCTTCATCGCCATGCCGACGGCGAGCGCCAGGAAGATCGGATTCTTGCCGAGCGCGAGGCCGAGCGCCCTCAGCCGCTGGCCCAGGGGGCGCCCGCCCTCCGATTCGATCAGGAAGGTCGCCGCGCCCATCATCAAGGGTAGGTGTACGGCGAGCAGCATGAAGAGCGGGAAGGCGCCCGATTCGCCGTAGGCCTGGAGAATCATCGGCACGCCGATGAAGACGGTGTTCGATTGGCTTGCGGCAAAGCCGTGCAGCACGGCCCCGCGCCGGTCCACGCCCTCGGTGCGGCGCCCGATCAGCGAGCCGGTGGCCCAGGCGATGGCGGCCCCGCCGAAATAGCTCGCCCAGTAGCCCCAGGCGATCTCGCCCGACAGGCCCGGCCGCGTCAGAGTCGAGACGATGAGGGCCGGCACCGCGAGTGAGAAGACAAATTCGGACAGTCCGTCGCCGACGCGCTCCGAGATGATCTTGGTGAGCGAGGCGAGCCAGCCGACCAGCACGAGGCCGAAGATCGGGATGATGAGGGTGAGCGCCGTCATCGGCAGCGTGTGCCTTGTCGAACGGAAAAGGCCACCGGGCGCGCGCTGCGCATCCGGTGGCCTCCCGATTCACTTGTAAAGAAGCTCAGGCCCCTCGGGCCATAGGGCATTACGCGGCGGCGGGCGTCGCGGTCTCGGCGATCTTCTTCTCGATGTCGCGCTTCAGCAGGCGGGCCGTCTGCGACAGCTCGATCTCGCGGGCCTTCACGAGGAAGGCGTCGAGGCCGCCACGATGCTCGACCGAGCGGAGCGCGTGGGCGGTCACCCGCAAGCGGACGCGGCGGTTGAGGGTGTCCGACTGCAGCGTGACATTGCAGAGGTTCGGCAGGAACCGGCACTTGGTCTTCCGGTTCGAGTGGCTCACGAGGTGACCAACCTGAACGGCCTTGCCCGTGAGTTCGCAGCGACGCGACATCGTTACAGTCCTGTCAACGTTAGGCCGGGTCTCGGCGCTGAAGCGTTTCGGCAATGCCACACGGCTCTTGCGCCGAGGGCGTCGAACCCTCGCGACAATCGATACCGGCGGAGTCCTATGGAAGTGGCGAGCCTATAGGGGAGATGCGCCGGTTTCGTCAAGGTCGACGGGCCAAGATCCCGGCTTTACTGGATCGCCGTCCGTGCGAGCTGCCGGCCCGGAGCCGCATTGCCGGCCTGGGCCGTCTTCGGTGCCGCGCGGCGGGCTGCCATGGCGCGCATCTCACGCATGTTGGCCGCCGCTTCCGCCGGGCCGAGATCCTGGGCCAGCACTTGCTCCGCCTCGTCGTAGCGGCCTTTGAGGCCGAGCACCAGGGCGAGGTTCTGGCGCACGCGGGCATCGGCCTTCGGCTGGGCCACGGCGAGGCGCAGGGTCGTCTCGGCCTCGTCGAGGCGGCGGGAGAGTGCGTAGGACAGGCCGAGATTCGACAGGATCCGCGGCTCGTTCGGCGCGATCTTGAGGGCGGTGTCGTAGAGGTTCTGAGCCCGGGCGTGATCGCCGGTCTCGTCGGCCACCATCCCCTGCGCCGAGAGCACGCGCCAATCGGGCTGAGCCGGGCTGTGGGCGTTCTGAAGGACTTCGTTGGCCTCCTGGTAGCGGCCGGCATCGGCGAGGCTCTTGCCGTAGGCGGCGAGCACGACCTTGTCCTTCGGGTTGCGCAGGGCGACCTGCTGCAGCACCGCGACGGCTTGTGATTTCTGGTCGGTCGCCCGCAGGGCCGCGGCGTAGCGCATGGCGGCGCGCACGTCGTTCGGGTCCGCGTTGTAGCGCGCGGCCAGGGCATCGATTTCGGCGCGGGGCGAGCGTTCGGCACGGTTCGCGCCCAGCAGGCTGAGGCCGCCGATCGAGCCGGTCGTCTCGGGCGAGCGGCTCTGGCACCCGGCCAGCCCGAGGCCGACGAGGGCCAGGGCGAGCACACGGCGTGTCCGGACCATTCCAGGCTGGCTCGGAGCCGCGCTGCAAATGCCGGTCATGGTGTCCTCTCTTCCCAATGCCACGGCGGGCGCTTGCGCCGTACCGATGGCGGGGTGATAGAGCGTTAACCCTAATGGCCGGTTAAGCTTATTTTCCATGACCTCACCTCTGTCGCAGCACGGCCCATCCCTTCTCGATGCAGGCGCGGATGCAGTCCCGATTCTCTGCGTGACGGAGGCCGGATGGGGCGCCGTCGCGGCGGGATTGCCGCCGCTCCAGCGCAGCTTCGCCGACGCCACCGGCTTTGCCCCCAAGGCCGGCCGCGTCGCCCTTCTGCCCGGAGAGAACGGCGGACTCGGCCGCGTGCTTTTCGGCCTGGGCGACGCGAAAGCAGGCGGTCGCGACCGCTTTCTCGCCGGCAAGCTACCGGGCGCCCTGCCCCCCGGCGATTACCGCTTCGAGCCGTGCGACGATCTCGATCAAAGGGAGGCGGCGCTGGCGTGGCGGCTCGGCAGCTACCGGTTCGAGCGCTACCGCAAGCCGGGCGAGCCGCGCCCGCGCCTCGTTGCCCCGGACGGAATCGACGCGGCGGCGATCGAGCGGCTCGCGGCTGCGGTCGCGGCCGGGCGCGACCTCGTCAACACCCCGGCGAACGATCTCGGACCGGCCGAAGTCGAGGCCGCCGTGCGGGCTCTGGGCGAGCGGTTCGGCGCGGCGGTCTGCGTGACCGTCGGCGCGGATCTCGAGAAAGAATTTCCTCTCGTCCACGCCGTCGGCGTCGCCTCGCCGCGGGCGCCCCGCCTCATCGATCTGACCTGGGGGGCCGAGGACGCGCCGCGGGTGACGCTGGTGGGCAAGGGCGTCGTGTTCGACACCGGCGGGCTCGACATCAAGCCGTCCTCCAACATGTTGCTGATGAAGAAGGATATGGGCGGCGCCGCCGTGGCCCTGGCGGCGGCCGAGATGATCATGGGCGCCGGCCTGCCCGTGCGGCTGCGGCTGATCGTGCCGAGCGTCGAGAACGCCATTGCCGGCGATGCCTTCCGGCCCGGCGACGTGATCCGCTCCCGTGCCGGCCTTACCGTCGAGATCGGCAACACCGACGCGGAGGGACGCCTGATCCTCGCCGACGCGCTGGCGCTGGCCGATGGCGAGGAGCCGGACCTCATCCTGGATTTCGCGACGCTGACCGGCGCCGCCCGCGTGGCGCTGGGCCCCGATCTTCCGGCCTTCTTCACCGAGGACGAGGGGCTGGCGAATGCGGTCGCGGAAGCGGGCCTGCGCGTCAACGATCCGGTGTGGCGCCTGCCGCTGCACCCACCCTATGCGAGCCTGCTCGATTCGAAGGTCGCCGACCTCAACAACGCGCCGGGCGGCGGGTTTGCCGGGGCGATCACCGCCGCCCTGTTCCTGCGCCGCTTCGTGCGCCGGACCAAGGCGCACGTGCATTTCGACCTCTACAGCTGGAACCCCTCGACCAAGCCCGGTCGGCCGGAGGGCGGGGAGGTCCAGACCGCCCGCCTCGCCTACGCCCTGGTGGCCGAGCGGTACGGCCGCGACGTCTGACGGCCTTCACGCGGCGGCGATCACCGGTTCGGCCCTGTTCCGCGATTGCGGGCGCTCGCTGATCAGCGGCGCCCGGCCGGATGCGGGGGCGCCGGCAATCGTCGCTCCTGAACCCGCGCTACGCTCTGCGGAAGCTCCTCCTCCGGCTTGGCCGCACCCGGTGCCCCCGCTACGGACGGATCCCGGTCGCCGCGTTCGAACGCCCAACCCGCATTCACGCCGGCGTAGAAGCCGGAGAAATCCTCCGCGGCGGCGGGTGCCGCGCACAGGAGGAGCAGGCTGAGTGCGCTGGCACTCCGACGCATCGCGCTCTCCCTCATCGTCGTCGCTGGCCGAAGCCCGTCGTGACCGCCAACCCGACAAACGAAAACGGCGGCCCTGAGGCCGCCGCTTCGTAAGCTGTCGTTCGGGCCGGCACGCGGCCCGCGTCGATCAATATTCGACGGTGATGCTCGAGGCCTCGCGGCCCTTCTGACCCTCGACGACGCCGAGGGTGACCTGCTGGCCTTCGGCCAGCGAGTCGAGGCCGGCGCGGGAGAGTGCCGAACGGTGCACGAACACGTCCTTGCCGCCGTCGTTCACCGAGACGAAACCGAAGCCCTTGGCCGGGTCGTACCACTTCACGGTGCCGGTCATCTCGACCGAAGGGCCGGAGGCGAAGCGCCCACCGCCGCCGCCAGCACCCGCGCCGCCGAAGCGATCACGGCTGCCGCCGCCGAAACGGTCGCCGCCACCGCCGCCGAAGCGGTCGCCACCACCGAAGCGATCACCGCCGCCGCCGCCGAAGCGCGGGGCTTCGCGCCGGGGCGGAGCCGCCTCGGCCGTGGAGGTATCGACGCTGTTCACGGCGGTGACCTGCGGGCCCTTCTGGCCCTGGGCGGTCTGGACCGTCAGGCGTGTGCCGGGAAGGAGGTCGTCGTGACCGGCGGCCTCGACCGCGCGGATGTGGAGAAAGGCATCGCCGGAGCCGTCACCGAGCTCCACGAAGCCGAAGCCCTTCTCCTTGTTGAACCACTTGACCGTCGCATCACGCTCCGGTCCCGTCGGTGCAGCCGCCGCGCGGGCCGGGCCGCGGTCGAAGCCGCCGCCACCGCCGCCACCGTAACCACCGCCGCCGCCGAAGCGGTTGCCGCCGGCGCTCGCGCCGCCGAAGCGGTCACCGCCGCTCGGGGGCAGTTCGTCGGGCCACCGCGGCTCGGAACCACCCTCGTCGAAGCCGCGCTTCTGCGGCCCCCTGAAATCACGACCACGTCCCATTGAAAGCTCGCAAAAACCGTCCGCCCGCCAAGTCTCGAATACCGCGTGCGCGCTATCTCGAGACAGCCGACGCGCCGCACTATCATCCCCCCGGCTGCGGCTACCGGGAGCGATGCCTCAGGTCTGACGCAATCCCGCCCATACCGCAAGGTTCTTCTAACCGATCCGTGCTGCGGGCTCCGTATTTTCGCGGTGAAACTGCGTACGTACCCCCTTTGGGATCCCGTCCGTTCCGAATCCCGCTTGCACGCAGGGGAAGTAGAGGGGGGACGTTTCTCGCCTGTGATTCCCGCGCACCCGGCCGCGCTTTAGGAAAATGCAAACCCAACGGGGCTAGTCTTGCCGCGAAACGCCCCGGATTCGAACCGGGCGCCGGCTGCCGATGATCGCAACTCCGACCTTCCCGGATCTCTCTGCCCTCGTCGTGGACGAGAGCCTCTACATCCGCCGCATCGTGCGCGACATGCTGATGCGCGTCGGCATCAAGCGCGTGCTGGAGGCACCCGACGGCGCGGAGGCGCTCGGCGTGCTCGCCGAGAGCAAGCCCGATCTCACGATCATCGATTGGGATTTGGCGATCCTGTCGGGCGAGGAGTTCATCCGGCTCGCCAGAACCCCGGCCACCTCGCCCTCGCCGACCGTGCCGATCATCCTCATGCTGGCCCAGCCGCGCCGCAACGTGGTCGACCGGGCGATCGCGCTGGGCGTCAACGAGATCATCTCCAAGCCGTTCTCGCCCAAGACTCTGTGGTCTCGCCTCGACGAGGTGATCAACCGGCCGCGGCCGTTCTCGCAGGTGAAGAGCCTGCTGCGTCCCCTGCCCCGGGCCAACGGCCTGTCGAAGACGGGCGTGCTCTGAACCCGACCGGGTCGGCTCAGGTGTGGCGCTGGCGCCGCCGATGGATCAGTCCGATCCGGTCCGCGGGCGGCGTCTCGATGTCGAAGCCGGACAACTCGCCGATGCCGCCCGCCTCGTCGAGACCGCGCTCGGTCACCGCGATCCGGAAGCCGTTCTCGCCCGGCGTGACCGTGTAGAGGTAGTAGGAGGCGCGCCGGTTGGTCAGCAGCGTGCGCGCCGAGGCCGAGGGCGCGCCGACCACCGGCACCGGCCGCCCGTCCGGCCCGGTGATCTGGGCCACGGTGCCGACATGGTTGTGCCCGTGCAGGATCAGGTCCGCCCCGGCCCGGCCGATCATCGCCGCGAAGGCGGCCGCATCCTTCAACTCGCGTCCCGAGGCCGCCCCGCCCGGATGGGGCGGATGGTGGATCATCACCACGCGGCAGGGCCGATCCGGCGCCAGGGCGAGGTCGCGCAGCACGCGCTCGGCCGCCTCGATCTGCGCCGGCCCGAGCCGGCCGCTCGCGACGAACGGCTTGGTCGGGATCGCCGAGGACAGCCCCACCAGGGCCAGCGGCCCACGCCGCCGCAGATAGGGGAACAGACGGCTCTGCCCGTCATCGGCCGCGGTCCAGCCGCCGCAGGCGACGAGCAGTCCCTCCAGCGAGCCGCGGACATAAGCGTCGTGATTGCCCGGCACGAAGCTCACGCGGTCCGCCGGACCCAGCGCTTCGAGAAACACCCGGGCGCTCTCCCATTCGTCCGGAAGACCGAGATTGCACAGGTCACCCGTGCAGGCGACATGGTCGACGCCCTGGCCGTGCAGGTCGGCGATGAGGGCGCCGAGCAGGTCCATGTCGTGGTGGCGGCTGCGGCCCCGGCGCCAGTTCACGTAGCCGGCCGCCCGCTTGCTGAGAAGCTGGCGCAGGCGCGGCCGCGGCAGCGGCCCGATATGGGGATCGGTGAGATGAGCAAGACGGAACATACGCCACCCCGCATCGCGGCAACGCGGGCCGGCGTCAATATCGGGCATCCCGCCGCATCGCCCCCCGGCGCTGGCTTCGCTTCGTTTCCTTGGCTTCGTTTCCTTGGCTTCGTTTCCTTGGCTTCGTTTCCTTGGCTTCGTGTCCTTGGCTTCGTATTACACAGGTTAAGATGAGGGTGGCTCCGTTGCATCCGTCGTACGGTCGGGTCTAGACAGCCGCCGACCCCGCATGTCGGCGCGGGAGGCCGATGGTCGGTCGAGAAGCGAATCGGGACAGAGCGGTCAGAACCCATGGGCCTGATCAAGACCATCGGCCGCAAGCCGAGCGTCCAGTGGGTGCTCAGCCATCTGGCCTCGGGCTATCTCCGGCTCGTCCGGCGCACCAACCGCTTCACCCTGGAGCCGGCAGACGCCTATGCGCGGCTCGATGCGTTCGGCCCGTTCATCGCGGCCATGTGGCATGGCCAGCACATCATGATCTCGTTCATGAGCCGTCCGCAGGACCGGGTCGCCACGATCATCTCCCGCTCCCCCGACGGCAACATCAACACCATGGCCCTGACGCGGATGGGGGTGCGCGTGATGCGCGCCTCCGGCGCCCGCGGTCGCGCGGTCAAGGACGCCCGCGCCAAGGGCGGCGCCGAGGGCCTGCGGGCCATGGTCAAGGCGCTGAAGGGCGGTGAGACCGTCGCGTTTTCGGCCGACGTGCCCAAGGTCTCCCGTGTGTGCGACGCCGGCATCATCCTGCTCGCGCGCTTTTCCGGCGCGCCCATCGTTCCGGTGGCGGTGGTGACGAGCCGGCACATCCGTTTCAACTCCTGGGATCGGGCCTGCCTCGGCCTTCCCTTCGGCCGCGGCGCCATGGTGTTCGGCGAGGCGACCTTCGTCCCCCGCGAGGTCACGCCCGAGGAGGTCGATGCCCTGCGCCAGCGGGTGCAGGCCGAGCTGAACCGCGTCCACGACCGGGCCTACACCCTCGTCGGCCGGCCGGACCGGGTCGGCGGCGTGTCCGCTCCCGCATCGCAGGGCAGCCCGGCGTGAGGGTACCGAAGCTTCCTGTCGCGCTGCGCGCCTACCGCTACGGACTCTATCTCGGCGAGCCCGCCGTGGCCGGGCTGCTGGCGTGGCGCTCGCGCCGGGGCAAGGAGGATCCGGTCCGGCTGTCCGAGCGCCGCGGCCTGCCCGGCCGGGCCCGGCCGGTGGGCCATCTCGTCTGGATGCACGGGGCGAGCATCGGCGAGGCTCTCTCCCTCGTCGGGCTGATCGAGGGGATGATCGCCCGCGGCTGCTCGGTTCTCGTCACCACCGGCACACGCAGCGCCGCGGACCTGCTGAGCAAGCGCCTGCCCCCCGGCGCCGTGCATCAGTACATGCCGCTCGACGCGCCGCGCTGGATCGAGCGCTTCCTCGCGCATTGGCAGCCCGATCTCGCCATCGTCGCCGAATCCGAGATCTGGCCCAACACCATCGTGTCGCTGCACCGCCGGGGCATCCCGCTGGTGCTGGTCAACGGCCGGATGTCGGAACGCTCGTTCAAGGCCTGGACGCGCTCGCCCGACACCGCTCGGGCATTGCTGGCGCGGATCGCGGTCTGTCTCGTCCAGACCCGCGAGGACGGAGAGCGCTTCGCCCGGCTCGGTGCGCCGCGGATCAATGTCGTCGGCAATCTCAAGTACGATTCGGCGGTGCCGCCGGCCGATTCTCAGCAACTCGCCTATCTCGGCGACATGATCGGGGATCGGCCCGTCTGGGTCGCGGCCAGCACCCATTCCGGCGAGGACGAGGTCGTCGCCCGTGTCCATGCCGGCTTGAAGCAGCGCTTCCCGCGCCTGCTGACGGTGATCGTGCCGCGCCATCCGCGCCGGGGCGAGGAGGTGGCGCGGATCGCCGCCGCCGCCGGTCTGCGGGTGAGCCGGCGCGCCAAGGGCGGGCGCCCGCTGCCCTCGATCGACCTCTATGTCGCCGACACGATCGGCGAACTCGGCCTGTTCTACCGGCTCTGCCCACTGGTCTTCCTCGGCGGCTCGCTGGTGCCGCACGGAGGCCAGAACCCCATCGAGCCGGTGCGCCTGGACAGCGCGATCCTGCATGGGCCGTATGTCCAGAACTTCCACGAACCCTATGGCGCGCTCGACACCAGGGGCGGCGCACGTCGGGTCGCGGACGAGGCGGAGCTACAGAAGGCCGTCGGCGAACTGGTCGCCGACCCGCGCGCGCTGGCGGCGATGTGGGCCGAGGGCCAGGCCGCGCTCTTGCCCTTCGAGGGCGCGGTGGCGCGCACCTTCGCGGTGCTCGAACCCTACGTCGCGCAGATGAAGCTCTCCGCCCGCGAGCGCGACTGAGGCTGCGATGCGCCCGCCCGGCTTCTGGTCCCGACCGCCCACGCATCCGTTCGCCCGGCTGCTGGCCCCCGCGGGCCGGGTCTACGGCGGCCTGACCGCGAACCGGATGGACCGGCCCGGCGCGGCACCGCCCTGCCCCGTCCTGTGCGTCGGCAACTTCACCCTCGGCGGCGCCGGCAAGACGCCGACGGCCCTCGCTCTCGTCCGCCTGCTGCGCGATCTCGGCCGAACGCCCGCCCTGCTCAGCCGGGGCTATGGCGGCCGGCTCGCCGGGCCGCTCGTTGTCGACCCCGTTCGGCACGCGGCGGCGGAGGTCGGCGACGAACCGCTGCTTCTGGCGCGGACGGCGCCCACCATCGTCGCCCGCGACCGTCCGGCCGGCGCCCGCCTCTGCGCCGCGTCCGGGGCCGACGTGATCGTCATGGATGACGGCCTTCAGAATCCGAGCCTGACCAAGACACTCGCGCTCGCGGTGGTCGATGGCGGTGCTGGCCTCGGCAACGGCCTTCCCTTCCCCGCCGGGCCGCTGCGCGCGCCGCTGGCCCGGCAATGGCCCCATGTCGCCGGCCTCGTGCTGGTCGGCGAGGGCGCCCCCGGCGAGGCGACGGCGACGGCGGCGGAAAGCCGCGACCTGCCGGTCTACCGCGCCCGTCTCGTGCCTGAAGCCGGGCCGGACTGGTCCGGTCGCCGCGTCGTCGCCTTTGCCGGGATCGGCCGTCCGCAGAAGTTCTTCGAGACGCTGAGGGGCCTGGGCGCCGAGATCGTGGCGGAGCGGGCCTTCGCCGACCATCATCCCTATCGGCCCGGGGATTGGGCGGCGTTGTCGGCGCTCGCCGCGCGCGAGGGCGCCCGCCTCGTCACGACGGAGAAGGATGCGGTGCGGCTGCCGGCCGAGGCGCGCCCGGCGGTGGAGGTGCTACGGGTCGCCCTCGCTTTTGCCGATGAAGCGCGGCTCCGCCAGCAGCTCGCGGCGGCGTTCCCGCGCGGCGCCTGAGCGAGGTTCCAATCCGCCATCCCGGAGGGATCGATCGGATTTGGGATGACGCGGGCGCCGTTCAGCGGCACGGACCGAACTCGGTCCGACGCCAGCGGTACACCGTGCGCCGGCCGGCGACAGTCGTTTCGCACGGTGCGTAGCCGTGATCGGTCAGGATGGCCCGCCATGTCATCAGGTACGGGATCGGCAGCAGAAGCATCAGCGGAATGCAGGTGAGCGCCGCCGCCATGAGACGCGTGTCACCGCGCGGCGTCCCCTTCCGCCGCAAAAGCATGGCCGCGAAGGCACTGAGCCCGACAGCCCCCGGCAGTGCCGCGGGCGCGTGACTCGAGACCTCGATCAACTCGTCGCCCGCCGAAAGACCGGTGATGATCGCGCCGAAGTCGCTGACGGCGATGAAGAAGAGGCCCGCGGCCCCGGCGAGGAAGCCGAGCCCGACAAAGTCGGTCGAGGTCGGACGACGGAAGGACCGTCCTGCCGTCAACGCGCCGCGCCGATCTCCTTGAGGCGCTGCATCGCCGCCTCGGGGGTGGCATAGGCCTCCTGGCGATCGACGTTCCAGTAGCGCAGGGCGTCGAGGGCGATCGGCTCGCCGGTCACGGCGCAGCGGACGTAGGTGCCGGGCTTGACCACCCGCATGGTGCCGTCGCCGTACTCGACCTTGGCTTCGCCGCCGGTCGATCCCCGATCGTAGCGTCCGAGCATTGTGTGGGCTCCCGGTGCCGCGCCCGCGCGCGATGGGCCTGCCTTAGAAGCCGTGCGCGTCTCTGTCGACCGTTGCCCCCTCGACACGGCCCCTTTCCTCGGGCCAAACCGCAGGATGCACAGCCAACCGCTCAGGCCTCATCCGTGACCGAGCCCGATTTCGATGCCCTGTTCGCGGCCGCCGCCGCCGTGCGCGGACGGGCCCATGCGCCCTATTCGGGCTTCGCCGTCGGCGCCGCCTTGGTGGACGAAGCCGGCCGCGTCCATGCCGGCTGCAACGTCGAGAACGCCGCCTACCCCGTCGGCACCTGCGCCGAGACCGGCGCCGTCGCCGCGATGATCGCGGCCGGCGGCCGGCATATCCGGGCGATCCTCGTCCTGGCCGACAGTCCCGCCCCGGTGACGCCCTGCGGCGCCTGCCGCCAGCGCATCCGCGAATTCGCGCGTCCCGACACGCCGATCCTCTCGGCCGGTCCCGACGGCGTGCGGGCGCGCTACACGCTGGAGCAATTGCTGCCCGCCTCCTTCGGCCCGGAGCATTTCGTCCATGGCGCCTGAAGACGCGGCCATCGCCCATCTGCGCGCGGAAAACTTCTCCGGCCCCTATGCCCTAGCGATCGTCACGGGGACCGGGCTCGGCGCCTTGGTCGAGGCGGTCGAGGATCGCGTCAGCCTCGATTACGGGGCGATTCCCGGCTTTCCCGCCCCCGGCGTCAGCGGCCATGGCGGGCGGCTGCATCGCGGTCGCCTGTCGGGGCGGCCTGTGCTCGTGTTCGAGGGGCGGACCCACGCCTACGAGACCGGTGACGCTGCCGCCATGCGGGTGCCGCTGGCCGCCGCGCGGGCGCTCGGCGCGGCGCGGCTGCTGCTCACCAACGCTGCCGGTTCGCTGCGCCCGGAGATCGGCCCCGGCCGCCTCGTGATGCTGGCCGACCACATCAATCTGTCCGGCCTCAATCCCCTGATCGGGGAGCCGAGCGACGCCCGCTTCGTGCCGATGACGGAGGCCTACGATCCCGGCCTGCGCGCTCACCTCAGTGCGGCAGCCGAGGCAATCGGACTGCCGCTGCATGCCGGCGTTTACGCATGGTTCTCGGGTCCGAGTTTCGAGACGCCGGCCGAGGTGCGCATGGCCGGGATTCTCGGCGCCGACCTCGTCGGCATGTCCACCGTGCCGGAGACGATCCTCGCCCGTTTCCTCGGTATGCCCGTGGCGGCGATCTCCGTGGTGACGAACCTCGCGGCGGGGATCGCGGGCGGCGACCCGCACCATGCCGAGACCAAGGCGGTCGCCGCCCGCGCCGGGGCCGATTTGGCCCGGCTCGCCGCCGGCTTCGTCGGCCGGCTGCCCGAAGTGTAGGGAACCCGGATGACCGCTTCAGCCCCCCTCCCCCCGCAGGATGCGGCCCGCGCGGCACGGCGCGCCCTCCCACTGCTCGATCTCACCGATCTCAGCGACGCCTGCACTGCCGCTGCCGTCGAAGAGCTGTGCGGCAAGGCCCGCGCGAGCGGGGTCGCCGCCGTCTGCGTCTGGCCCCGTTTCGTTGCCGATTCGGTCCGTAGGCTTCGCGGAAGCGGCGTCCGGGTCGCCACTGTCGTCAATTTCCCGGAAGGCGGCGAGGCGGTGGAGCGCACGGTTGCGGAGACCCGGGCCACGCTCGCGGACGGCGCCGACGAGATCGACCTCGTCCTGCCCTATCGCGCCTTGATGCGCGGCGACGCGCAGAGCGCTCTTGCGATGGTGGGGGCCGTGCGCGCGGCCTGTGCAGGCCGACTTCTCAAGGTGATCCTGGAGACCGGCGAACTCGAAGACCCGGACCTGATCGCGCAGGCGAGCCGCCTGTCGCTCGAAGCCGGTGCCGATTTCATCAAGACCTCCACCGGCAAGACGGCGGTCTCGGCGACGCTGCCGGCAGCCGAGATCATGCTGGACGCGATCCGCGCGCGCGGCGGCGACCGGCCTGCGGGGCTCAAGGTCTCGGGCGGCCTTCGCCGGGTCGAGGACGCCGCCGCGTATCTCGCGCTCGCCGACCGGATGATGGGGCCGGATTGGGTGAGCCCGAACACCTTCCGCATCGGCGCCAGCGCGCTCCGCGCCGAGCTCGTCCGCGCCGGGGAGACCGCCCGATGAGGCTCCCCCAGGAGATCATTCGCGACAAGCGCGACGGACGCGCCCTGTCGGAGGCCGACATCGCCGGCTTCATCGAGGGGCTGACGCGGGATCAGGTCACCGAGGGGCAGGCCGCCGCCTTTGCCATGGCTGTGTTCTTTCGCGGCCTTTCGCTCGACGAGCGCGTGGCGCTGACCCGCGCCATGACGCATTCGGGCACGGTGCTCGCGTGGGATCTACCTGGCCCCGTCCTCGACAAGCACTCCACGGGCGGCGTCGGCGACACCGTGAGCCTTCCGCTCGCCGCGATGGTCGCCGCCTGCGGCGGCTACGTGCCGATGATCTCCGGGCGCGGCCTCGGGCATACCGGCGGCACGCTGGACAAGCTCGCGAGCATTCCGGGCTACGACGTGATGCCGGGCCTCGACCGCTTCCGCACGGTTACGGCCGAGGCCGGCTGCGCCATCATCGGCCAGACCGCCGACCTCGCGCCGGCCGACCGGCGCCTCTACGCGATCCGCGACGTCACCGGGACGGTGGAATCGCTCGATCTCATCACCGCATCGATCCTGTCGAAGAAGCTCGCGGCGGGGCTTCAAGGGCTCGTCATGGATGTGAAGACCGGCTCCGGCGCCTTCATGGCAAGCCGCGCCGATGCGCAGGCGCTCGCCGAGAGCATCGTGACGGTTGCCAACGCGGCGGGACTTCGCACACGCGCGCTCATCACCGACATGGATGCCCCGCTGGCCTCCTGCGCCGGCAACGCGGTCGAGGTGGCCTATGCCGTCGATTACCTCACCGGTCGCGCCCGCGAACCGCGCTTCCACGCCGTGACCCTGGCACTGGCCGCCGAGATGCTGCTGATCGGGGGCCTCGCCGCGGATGTCGCGGAGGCGGAGGGGCGGCTGACGGCGGCGCTCGAATCGGGTCGGGCCTGCGAGGCCTTCGCGCGGATGGTGGCGGCGCTGGGCGGCCCCGGCGACTTCGTCGAGGCGGCAGACCGACACCTGCCCCGGGCGCCGGTCGTGCGGCCGGTGCCGGCGCTGGAAGCGGGCGTGGTGGCGTCGGTGGAGACCCGCGCCATCGGCCTCGCGGTGATCGGCCTCGGCGGCGGGCGCACCCGGCCGCAGGATGCCATCGACGCCCGCGTCGGTTTCACCGGCCTCGCGCGGCCGGGAGATCGGTTGGCACCGAACGATCCGATCGGCACCGTCCACGCTGCGGACGAGGCCGCCGCCGAGCGGGCAGCGGCATCGCTTCGGGCAGCCTATCGGATCGGTGCAACGGAGCCGGAGCCGTGTGAGGCCGTGATGGAGCGCTTGGGCTGAGCGAGCGGCTTTGAGCCCGCCTCCTCATGCCCTACCAGTGGTGGCGGTGGCCCCAGTGCCGGCGGTGATGGCCCCAGTGGCCGTGATGGTGATGGCGGTGGCCCCAGTGGCGGCGGTGGTGCCCCCAATGGCCGTGATGGTGGTGGCGGTGGCCCCAATGGCGGGGATGGTGACGGTGGCCGAAATGGTGGTGCTGCCATTGCACCGTCTCGACCGTCGCCTCCGACGCGAGAGTCGCTTCCGGAGCCGGCGCGAGCGGGGCGGCGTTGGCGGTGCTCGCGCCGAACAGGCCGCCAGCCATCAGGGCGAGTGCGGCGAAGGCAAAGCGGGTTCGACGCCCCAAGGATGTATCCGACATCGTGTGACCTCCGTTCATCGGGCTGTCCCAGCAGCCTTGACGACGAAGCTAGGAGCCGGCGGATGAACGCGCACTGAGCACGATCCGAACAATCGGAAACAAGTCCGTTCGAGCCCGGCGGACACACTTGGAAAGCCAGGCCGGATCGTCCGGATTGAACCGGGGAAACGCCCGAGAACATCCGGAGAAGGTCAGCGGCTTTTCAAAGATATTCTGGTGCGGTCGAGCCGGCGCTTCGCGGCTCGGCCTCGCGAGGTGTCCAGGATCAGACCGTGCCGGCCTTCGGCTCCGGGCGCCGATAAACCCAGACGCGGGCCGGGGGCAGGTTGAGCCAGACGCGGTTGGAGCGGCTCGCCGTGTAGCTGCCCGCCTCGCACTTCGCCGGGATCGGCGGCACGACGGCGTAGGTGAACTGCACGAAGGGCGCGCCCGGATGCATCAGGTCGTGGGCGCCTTGCAGCAGTTCGAAGCGCTGCTCCAGCGGCTTGGTGAACAGCGGCAGGCTCGAGATCGTGGCGGCGCAGAGGCTGCCGAGACGGTCGCGCAAAGTCTCGCGGATCCGGTAGGCGTCGCCGCAGATCACGGTCACGCCGGGGAAACGTCGGCGCAGCAGGGTGCAGAAATCGGGATTGAATTCGACGAGGACGAGCCGGTCCTGATCGAAGCCGCGGCGGATCAGGGCTTCGGTCACGGGGCCGGTGCCCGGCCCAAGCTCGATCACGGGGCCGCTGACGTTCGGGTCGGCATAGGCGGCCATGGTGCGCGCCAGCATCCGTCCCGAGGGTGTCACCGCGCCGGTGACGAGCGGGCGCTCGAACCAGGAGCGCAGAAAGCGCGCCTCGTCCTCCAAGGGATCCTTGCGTTCACGGACGGTGCGTGCGGCGGAGACGGCGCGGGCACTGGAACGGCGAAGCGGCGGCACGTCCGAAGGTCCTCGGCTCATCATGGATCGAACAGGCTAGACGACGAAAACCCGTAAGCAGTCAAGCTTCGCCGTAAGGGGCTGGGCGTGTGACCGCAGCGGCAAGCCGCGGTCATAACCGGTGGAACAGGGGGTTTGATCCCGTGCGCCGTGGGCGATCACGCCCGTGTCGAGCCGCTCACGAAGAAGTCACGCACTTTCGAGAAAAACCCGGCGCTCTCCGGGTGGTTCTCGTCCGAGGCGCTCTGGTCGAACTCCTGCAACAGCTCGCGCTGGCGCTTGGTGAGGTTCTGCGGCGTCTCCACCGAGACCTGGATGTAGAGGTCGCCGACCTCGCGGGATCGCAGCACCGGCATGCCCTTGCTCTTGATGCGGAACTGCTTGCCCGTCTGCGTGCCGGCCGGGATCCGCACTTGCGTCTGCGAGCCGTCGATCACCGGCACGGTGATTTCGCCCGACAGCGCGGCCGTCACCATCGAGATCGGCACGCGGCAGAACAGGTCGGCCCCATCGCGCTGGAAGAACGGGTGCGGCTTGATCGAGAGGAAGACGTAGAGATCGCCCGCCGGCCCGCCGCGCATGCCGCTCTCGCCCTCGCCCGCAAGACGGATGCGCAGGCCGTCATCGACGCCCGCCGGCACGTTGATCGACAGCGTGCGCTCGCGGTTCACCCGGCCCGCGCCGGAGCAGGCCGTGCAGGGATCGTCCACCACCTCGCCGCGGCCGTGGCAGTTCGGGCAGGTCCGCTCGATGGCAAAGAAGCCTTGCGCCGCCCGCACCCGGCCGTAGCCGCCGCAGGTCGAGCAGGTGCGCGGCTTCGAGCCCGCCTTGGCGCCCGTTCCCGAGCAGGTCTCGCAGGCGATCGAGGTCGGGATGCGGATGGTTTCCGTCTTGCCCGCGAAGGCCTCTTCGAGGCTGATTTCGAGGTTGTAGCGCAGGTCCGAGCCGCGCTCACGGCCCGGTGCGCCGCCGCGCCCGCGGCCTGCCCCGCCGCCCGGTGCGGCGCGTCCGTCCCCGAAGAAGTTCTCGAAGATGTCCGACATGAAGTCGCCGAACTCGTTGCCGAATCCGGGACCGCCCGCGCCGCCTTGGCTGAAGGCCGCGTGACCGAACCGATCGTAGGCCGCACGCTTTTGGCCGTCGGAGAGGCACTGATAGGCCTCGTTGACTTCCTTGAACTTGATCTCGGCTTCCTTGTCGCCGGGATTGCGGTCCGGGTGATGCACCATGGCCAGCTTGCGGAAGGCAACCTTCAGCTCGCTCTCCGAGGCCGTCTTCGCGACGCCCAAGACCTCGTAGTAGTCCCGTTTCGACATATCAGTTCGCCCAGGGAAGTCGTTCAGGCATCGAGCGCTCAGTCTTCTTGATGCCTACTTGCTCTTCGCAATCCGAAAGATTGCCCGCGTATTTCGAGCGCCCATCCTCGTACCATTTAAGGAGGGCGTCTTGCTCCGGAAGGAGGTTTATTGATTTCTCGTCATCGATTTTGACACTCATAGAATTCGGGTTGAGTGCATAGGCTGCCCCAGCGACGGCTTCATTGAGCCCCTTTTCCGCTTCCGTGCACGAATGATGGAATGCGGCAGGTTTGGATGTCATGAAGCCAAGAAATAGGCTGACAAGAAGAAGCCTTGAATTGTCCCGCTGTTTTATCGCTTCAGAGAGATTGTGCTCAGCCAGTATCATGTTTTGGTGGAGATTGCGCATCTCACTCCGGATCCTCAACTCTTCTCGCAATTGAGGATCCAGCCTTGATTCGCCGTGCGTCGCTGCTGATGCGCATAGCAGAATCACGAACGCAGCACCAACGGTACGAGAAACGAAGAGGGGCACGGCTGGAGCAAGCCCAGCCGTGCCGATGTTCCTCGTTCGCAAACGAATCACGATAGCCTTACGCGCGCTTCTTGCGCTCGTTCTCGTCCACTTCCTGGAAGTCGGCGTCGATGACGTCGTCCTTCTTCTCGCCCGAGGCCGCGGCCCCCTCGGCGCCGGGCGCACCCTCGGTCTGCGAGGCGGCGTACATCGCCTCGCCGAGCTTCATCGAGGCCTGCATCAGGTCGTTTGTCTTGGCCTTGATGCCCTCGGCGTCTTCACCCTCGAGCGCGGAGCGCAGGGCGGTGATGGCGGACTCGATGGCACCCTTGTCGGCGGCCGAGACCTTGTCGCCGTACTCCGCGACCGACTTCTCGGTGGCGTGGATCAGGCTCTCGCCCTGGTTCTTCACCTCGACCAGTTCACGCCGCTTCTTGTCCGCCTCGGCATTGGCCTCGGCATCCTTGACCATCTTCTCGATGTCGGCGTCCGACAGGCCGCCGGAGGCCTGGATGCGGATCTGGTGCTCCTTGTTCGTCGCCTTGTCCTTGGCCGTCACGTTGACGATGCCGTTGGCGTCGATGTCGAAGGTCACCTCGATCTGCGGCATGCCGCGGGGCGCCGGCGGGATGCCGACGAGATCGAACTGGCCGAGCAGCTTGTTGTCCGCCGCCATTTCGCGCTCACCCTGGAAGACCCGGATGGTGACCGCGTTCTGGTTGTCCTCGGCCGTGGAGAAGACCTGGGACTTCTTGGTCGGGATCGTGGTGTTGCGGTCGATGAGCCGCGTGAACACGCCGCCCAGCGTCTCGATGCCGAGCGAGAGCGGGGTCACGTCGAGCAGCAGCACGTCCTTCACGTCGCCCTGGAGCACACCGGCCTGGACCGCAGCGCCGATGGCGACGACCTCATCCGGGTTAACGCCCTTGTGGGGCTCCTTGCCGAAGAACGCTTTCACGACCTCCTGCACCTTGGGCATGCGGGTCTGGCCGCCGACGAGCACGACCTCGTCGATCTCGGAGGCCGAGACGCCGGCATCCTTGAGCGCCTTGCGGCACGGCTCGATCGTGCGCTGCACGAGATCGTCGACGAGCGACTCGAACTTCGCGCGGCTGAGCTTGAGCGCGAGGTGCTTCGGGCCTGAGGCGTCGGCGGTGATGTAGGGCAGGTTGATCTCGGTCTGGGTCGCCGAGGACAGCTCGATCTTCGCCTTCTCGGCGGCCTCCTTGAGGCGCTGGAGGGCGAGCTTGTCCTTGGTCAGGTCGATGCCCTGTTCCTTCTTGAACTCGGCGGTCAGGTACTCGACCACGCGGTTGTCGAAGTCCTCGCCGCCGAGGAAGGTGTCGCCGTTCGTCGACTTCACCTCGAACACGCCGTCGCCGATCTCAAGGATCGACACGTCGAAGGTGCCGCCGCCGAGGTCGTAGACCGCGATCGTGCCGGCCTTCTTCTTGTCGAGGCCGTAGGCGAGCGCCGCCGCCGTCGGCTCGTTGATGATGCGCAGCACTTCCAGGCCGGCGATCTTGCCGGCATCCTTGGTGGCCTGACGCTGGGCGTCGTTGAAGTAGGCGGGCACCGTGATGACGGCCTGCGTCACCGGCTGGCCGAGATGCGACTCGGCCGTCTCCTTCATCTTCTGAAGGGTGAAGGCGGAGATCTGCGAGGGCGAGTACTTCTTGCCGTCAGCCTCGACCCAGGCATCGCCGTTGTCGCCGCGGGCGATCTTGTAGGGCACGAGGCCCTTGTCCTTCTGCGTCAGCGGATCGTCGTAGGTCCGGCCGATCAGACGCTTGATCGCGAAGAACGTGCGTTCCGGATTGGTCACGGCCTGCCGCTTGGCGGGCTGGCCGACGAGGCGCTCGCCGTCGTCGGTGAAGGCGACGATGGACGGGGTGGTGCGGGCGCCTTCCGCATTCTCGATGACCCGCGGCTGCGTGCCTTCCATGACGGCCACGCAGGAATTGGTGGTGCCGAGGTCGATACCGATCACTTTACCCATGGTGGGATCCCTCTGTTGGATTTTTCAAGCAGACCGCCGAGCCCCGAAGCAGCTCGACCCATGGCGGTTGAAAACGTCTGGTTTGAGAACGGGATGGTCCGAAGCGCGTGGCCCTTGCGGGATGCGCTCCCAAGGCTTCGTCCCGTGTCCCGCCGCATATAAGAAGACGGCTACGCCGCCGCAAGAACGCGCGTCCGACGGTTGAGCGGCGAGCGTCATCCTTCGCCGCGCCGGGGCTGCTTTCCGAGGCGCGACACCGAGAGGAAGGCTTGTTTGTTGCCATGCTGCCACGTCCGCGCCACGGGTGACGTGCTAGGACACCGGCATATGGCTTATGCATACCGTCCGTGAAGTGGCGGCAAACCGGGAGGCCGACCGCCTGATGTTGCTGCCCGTGTCCGAAAGGGTTTTCGCGAAGAAGCCTCGCCCGCTCCGCGTCGCGACGGGGGCGTTGCTCGTGCTGGCCGGCCTGGCCGTGGTCCCGGCCACCCCGGCGCGGGCGCAGAACTTCTTCGAGGAGCTGTTCGGCATCGGGCGGGCGGCCCGTCCGCCACAGCCGCCGCGCAACGTGCCCGTCCAGCCGCCGCAACCGGTGGAGCCGGGCGCTCCGGCACCGGGCGAAGGCGCCGAGACGCGCCCGAGCGTGCCGGCCCAGCCCCGCCAGCCCGTTGTGCTGCGGGTACCGGCCGAGGACAACGTCGCGGGTCAGGACCTGCTGCTGAACGGGCTGAACGGATCGCTGAAGATCGAGCGGAGCGGGTCGGCCTATACCGCCCAGATGACGCTGCCGGGCACCAAGATCTCGCAGCCGACCGAGAACTGCACGGTCAAGCTCGACGGCGGCAAGCCGATGCCGCTGAGCGCCGAGGGCCGCGCGCAGGGCGTCTCCCGCTTCTCGACGGCGAGCGCCGAATGCCCGCTGCGCTTCGAGATCCTCGACGGCAGCGTGCTCGCTACGCCGCTCGGCTCGGGCTCGGCCTGCACCTTCACGGCGGCGGATTGCGAGACCAAGCCGTCGGGCCTGTGGGGGCCCGGCGCGGCGAGTCTGCTCCCGCAGGCGGGCGAGTTCGACACCGCCCGCGGCGTCGCCGACAAGGCGGTGCGGGACAATTACAAGATCATGACCCAGCGGGCGCGGGGCGGCGACATCCGCCCGATCGTGCAGGAGCAGGCGGCGTTCTCCTCGGATCGCGAGCAGGCCTGCCGGACCTATGCCCGCGAGGGCGCGCACGGCTATTGCCACCTGCGCTTTACCGAAGCGCGGGCGATCGCGCTCGCGACGCGACTCGGCGCCAACACCGCGACGCCGACTGCGGCGAACGCTCCGGCGCGCCCTCGCCGCAGCCGCGCGCCGGTGGAGGGAATGAACCCCGATGCCCAGGGGGCGGAACCGTTCGCCGACCAATAGGCCGCGTGGCGCTTTCCAAAGCGCCGTAGGCATCGTCGCACGGGCGGAACTCTACGTTTGGCGCGGATGTTGGCCGGAGGTTCACGCGAAGCGAGCCCGGCCATGCCCGACGAGAAGATCGAAGCCTATACCGACCCGGCCGGCGGATGGGGGTCGGCCCGGTCGCTCGTCGAGATCCTGACCCGCGAGGAGATCCCGGCTTCCGGCGCGGCGATGCTGATGAAGCAGAACAAGCCGGGCGGCTTCATGTGCGTGTCCTGCGCATGGTCGAAGCCGGCCAAGCCGGCCACGTTCGAATATTGCGAGAACGGCGCCAAGGCGACCGCCTGGGAGCAGACCCGCAAGCGGATCGGCCCCGACTTCTTCGAGCGCCATTCGGTCACCGAATTGCTGACTTGGCCGGATTACGACCTCGAGGAGAAGGGCCGCCTCACACACCCGCTGCGCTATGATCCGCGGCGCGACCGCTACCTTCCCGTCTCGTGGGAAGAGGCTTTCGCGGAGATCGGTCAAGAGCTGAAGGCTCTGCGCGAGACGGACCCGAACTCGGCGGTGTTCTACTCGTCGGGCCGCGCTTCGCTGGAGACGAGCTACATGTACGCCCTGTTCGCGCGCATGTACGGCAACAACAACCTGCCCGACTCCTCCAACATGTGCCACGAATCGACCTCGAAGGCGCTGCCGCAATCGATCGGCGTTCCCGTCGGCACGACGGTGCTGGAGGATTTCGAGACCACCGACCTGATCCTGTTCTTCGGGCAGAATGTCGGCTCGAACGCGCCGCGGATGCTTCACCCGTTGCAGGACGCCCGCCGCCGGGGCGTGCCGATCATCACCTTCAACCCGCTTCGGGAGCGCGGACTGGAACGGTTCACCAACCCGCAATCGCCCGTCGAGATGCTGACCCATTCCTCGACGCAGATCTCGACCCAGTACCATCAGGTGAAGGCTGGTGGCGACATCGCGGCGCTCGGCGGCATCTGCAAGGCGCTCTTCGCCATGGATCGAGAGGCGCAGGCGGAAGGGCGCCCGCGCATCCTCGATATCGATTTCCTAAATGAGCACACCCACGGCTTCGAGACCTTCGAAAAGTTTTGCGACCGGCTCGAATGGCCGGCGCTGGAGACCAAGTCCGGCCTGAGGCGCGAGGGGATGGAGGCGGCCGCCGCCGTCTACGCCCGTGCGCGGGCCGTGATCGGCATCTACGGCATGGGTCTGACCCAGCACCGCCGCGGCACCGAGACGGTGCAGATGTTCGTCAACCTGCTGCTCCTGCGCGGCAATATCGGGCGGCCCGGCGCCGGGATCTGCCCCGTGCGCGGACACTCGAACGTGCAGGGTCAGCGCACCGTCGGCATCGCCGACGAGCCGTCGCTGGTACCGCTCGATAAACTCAAGGAGATGTACGGTTTCGAGCCGCCCCGCGAGAAGGGGATGAACACGATCGAGACCTGCGAAGGCGTTCTCTCCGGCAAGGTGAAGGCCTTCGTCGGGCTCGGCGGCAACTTCATCCGTGCTATCCCCGACACGAAGCGGATGGAGGAGGCGTGGCGCTCGCTGCGTCTTACCGTTCAGGTCTCGACCAAGCTCAACCGCTCGCACCTCGTGCACGGCGAGGTCGCCTATATCCTGCCCTGCCTCGGCCGGATCGAGGTGGACGAGCAGGCGAGCGGGCCGCAGGCTGTGTCGATGGAGGACTCGACCTCCTGCTTCCACGGCTCGCGCGGCGTCGCCCGGCCCGTGAGCGACCACGTGCGCTCGGAGCCCTGGATCGTGGCGCAACTGGCCAAGGCGACGCTGCCGGCCAACCCCAAGGTCGATTGGAACGCCTGGGTCGGCGATTACGCGCGGGTGCGCGACGCCATTGAGGCGACGTATCCCGAGAAGTTCAAGGACTTCAACGCGCGCCTGTTCGAGCCCGGCGGCCAGCACAAGCCGATCGCCGCGCGCGAGCGCAAATGGGAGACGCCCACCGGCAAGGCGAACTTCGTCGTGCCGCCGGACGGGCTCGACATGGACCCGGACATGAAGAGCGACCGGCGCGACGTGCTCGACCTCATCACGCTGCGCTCGAACGACCAGTTCAACACCACGATCTACGGCTATCACGACCGCTTCCGCGGGGTGAAAGGCACCCGCCAAGTGCTGTTCATGAACGAGAACGATATCGAGCGGCTGCAACTCGCCGATGGCGAGACCGTCGATGTCGTGACCGAGGCCGCCGACGAGTTCGCCCGCGAGGTGAAGGGCCTGAGGATCGTCAAATACGACATCCCCGCCGGCAATTGCGCCGGGTATTACCCGGAGCTGAACGTGCTGATCCCGCTCTGGCACCACGATGCCCAGGCCAAGGTGCCGGCAGCCAAGGCGATTCCGGTGCGGATCGCCAAGGCGGCGACATTGACCGTGAGGGATTGAGCCGGGGCTAGAGCATCGTCCCGAATCAGGCATCCAGGACGATGCTTGAGTTCGGCTCGGGCGGCTCGGTCCTGGACGATCATCCATATTGTACGATGTGCAAATCATCACTTGCACGCTGTGCAAACAGGCTCATCCATGAGGGCGTGACGACGCGGTCACGCCCTCGAAGTGATGCCATGTTGACGCTGTTGCGAACCCTCGCCCGCGGCGCTGCCGCCCAAGCCTGCGAGGAGGCCCACGACCGTCATGCCCTCCTCGTGCTCGATCAGCAGATCCGGGAGACGGCCGCCGATCTGGAGCGCGGCCGGCGCACGCTGGCCGCGGCCATGGCCGGAGACAGCGCGGAGGCGCGGCGACTGGCGCAGGTCGAGACCCGCGCCGCCGACTTGGAGACCCGCGCCGTGGCCGCGCTTGCGGCGGGCCGCGAGGATCTGGCCCGCGATGCGGCCGAGGCGATCACGAGCCTCGAAGCCGAGCGGGATGCCCTGCGCGCCGCTCGGGCGACATTCGCGGCCGAGGTCGTCCGTATGCGCGCGGCGCTCGCCGATGCGACCCGGCGACAGGCGGCCCTGGAGCGCGGGCGGCGGGTCGCGGCAGCGTCCGAAGCGGTCCGGCGGCTGCGCCGGACGGAGGGCGTGCGGGATCGCGCGACGTTGCGGGAGGCCGAGGCGACGCTGGCCCGGCTTCGGCGGATCCAGGCCGAGGCGACGGATTCCGAAGACGCGCTGACCGCGATCGAGACGCCCGAGAAGACCATTTCCGAGCGCCTCGAACGCGAGGGCTTCGGGCCCCGGACGCGTCCCTCCCCCGACGACGTGCTCGCCCGCCTGCGAAGCCGCGCCGAGGCCGCCCGCGCCGCTTGCCTCTGATCCGCCCTCCCGCGTTCCTTAGGAATTCAGGCATGTCCCAAGACACTGCGCAGCATACCGGCGCCTGGGTCGTGTTCACCCAAGCCTCCTTCGTCGCCTCCGCCGCCCTCGTCGGCTTCGGCATCCTGTTCATGCCCCTCGACTTGTGGATGAAGGGCTATCTCGCCATGGGCACGGTGATGCTGGTCCAGTCCTGCATCACCGCCACCAAGACGCTCCGCGACGTCCACGAGAGCCGCCGCATGGTCAACCGCCTGGAGGATGCCCGCACCGAGCGCCTGCTGATGTCGGTCGGCAAGGAGTGACGCGTGGAGCCATGCACGGAGTCATTCAAGACGGCGGCACTGGGAGACTCGACGCGCGCCGACGACGGTCCATATTCCGTGGCATGGACAGTTCGGACGGAGCTCACGCGCGACGGCAGGCGATCATCGATCGCCTGCTCAGCGACGCCCTGCGCCCGGCCGGCGGGATCGTGCTGCCGAGCCACGATGCCCTGCCGGCCGACATCCGCATGACGGTCGATCGCCTGCTCGCCAAGGCGGATGCGGAGCGCCGCCGCTCGCTGACCTACGACGACCTTGAAGAGGCGTTGCCGCCGCGCGACGTCACCGCCGACGATCTGGAAGCGATCTTCTGGGTGCTGGCGGAATACGGGATCGAACTCGACGAGGGCGATTAGCGCATCGTTCCAAAAGGTGGTCGCCGGCTTTTGGAATGAGACGATGCGCCGGAGGCTCAGCCTTCGGCCCCCAACAGCAGCCGTGCCGCCGCCGCGCGCGCCTCGTCGGTGACGGTGGCGCCAGCCAGCATGCGGGCGATCTCTTCCCGGCGCGCATCCGCCGCGAGCCCGACCACCCGGGTCGTCACCCGCTCGGCGCTCTTCTCCGCGCCCTTGGCCGCCTTCCCCTTCACGCTATCCTTGGCGATGCGGAAATGCGTCACCGCACGGGCGGCGACCTGCGGCGCGTGGGTCACGGCCACGACCTGAACCTGCTCCGAGAGACGGCCGAGCCGCGCGCCGATGGCGTCGGCCACCGCGCCGCCGAGGCCGGTGTCGATCTCGTCGAAGATCAGGGTCGGCGCCGACCCCTTGCCGGCGAGCACGACCTTGAGCGCCAGCATGAAGCGGGAGAGCTCGCCGCCGGAGGCGACCTTCATCATCGGGCCGGCGCGGGTGCCGGGATTGGTCTGCGCCCAGAACTCGACCCGCTCGGTGCCGGCGGCGTCGCGCGAGGCTTCGTCCACGGTGATCTGCGTGATGAAGCGGGCGCCCTCCAGCTTCAGCGGCGGCAACTCGGACTGCACCGCCGCATCGAGCGCCTTGGCCGCCTTGCGGCGCCCGTCGCCGAGCCGTTTGGCGGCCTGGGCATAGGCCGTTTCCGCCGCCGCGAGTTCGGCCTCGAGCCCGGCAAGCGCCTGTTCGCCGGCATCGAGGGCGGCCACATCTGAATCGTAGCGGCTGCGCAGGTCGGAAAGGTCGTCGGCCGGGACCGAATATTTTCGCGAGGCCGCGCGCAGGGCGAACAATCGTTCCTCGACACGCTCCAGCTCGCGCGGATCGAACTCGGCGGCGAGCACCGCGGCATCGAGGGCAGCGCGCGCCTCGTCCAGCGCGACGAGAGCGGCATCGAGGGCGGCGATACTCGGATCGACCAGGGTCGGCACCGTGGCGCTGCGCCGCTCCAGGCGGCGCACGGCGGAGGAGAGGTGCGGCACGAGCGAGCCGGAGCCGCCGACGAGGTCGAGCGCTTCGTTCAACTCGCGGGCGACCTTCTCGCCCTGCTGCATCAGCGTGCGGCGCTCGGCGAGCTGGGCCTCCTCGCCCGCCTGCGGATCGAGGAGGCCCAGTTCCTCCACCGCGTGGCGGAGAAAATCGGCTTCCTTTTGCGCGGCCTCGACGCGTTCGCGCTGCTCCGCGAGCGTCGAGCGGGCGGCGCGCACGCGTTTGGCGGCCGATGCCACCTGCGCGAGCGGGCCCTGAAGCCCGCCGAACGCGTCGAGGATGCTGCGGTGGGTTGTGGGATCGGCCAGCGCCCGGTCGTCGTGCTGACCGTGGATCTCGACGAGGGCCGTACCGATCGCCCGCATGGTCTGCACGCCGACCGGCTGGTCGTTGACGAACGCGCGGGTGCGCCCGTCGGCGAATTGCGTGCGGCGCAGGATCAGGTCGCCGTCGGTATCGATCTCGGCCGCCGCCGCGACGGCGCGGGCGGGGTGGTCGAGCGCCACGTCGAACACGGCGGTGACGCCGCCCTGCGCCTCGCCCTGCCGCACGAGGCCGCCGTCGCCGCGCCCGCCGAGCGCCAGGGCGAACGCGTCGAGCAGGATCGACTTGCCCGCACCGGTCTCGCCCGTGAGAACGGTGAGCCCCCCGGAGAAGGTCAATTCGAGCTTGTCGATCAGAACGATGTCGCGGATCGCGAGCTGGACGAGCATGCTGCTGTCCGGTTCCCCTTGGTGTCGTGCGCGTGATCTAGACGGAAGAGGCCACGACTTCACGCGGAAAAATCGCCATCGACCGGTTCGCGACGATCCAGCTCGATGGACCGATCGGCGCGTTCGCCGCTAGAAGGCGGGACAGGCAACGGAGCGTCGCGGCCGAGCGGGATCATGACGGCCTATTTCATCACTTGCCACCACTCACCGGCCTTCGTTCGCGACCAGTTCCGCTTTCTTTACCATCCAGATCACCTCTACCTCTATCATGTCGATGCGAAGGCGCCTGAGGCCCTGCACGAGACTGTGCGTCGCTTGGCGCAGGCCTTCCCGAACGTCGCTGTGCTGCCGAGCCGGCACTATGCCTGGGCATCCTACTCGCAGGTCGCTACCACGCTCGATGCAGTAGCCTGGGCGCTGAAGGCCGCGCCCGCTTGGTCGCATCTCGTGGCTTTGAGCGAGCAGCACTGCCCCTTACGCAATCCGGCCGAGCTGGCGGACGCCCTGCAACCCGGCGTCTCCTATGTCGCAGCGACACCGTTCGCGGCCATGTACCCGAGTGGACAGGAGGATCTCGTCCATCGGTCCAGCATGGACTACCGCGAGCTTCCGGGGGTCGGCAGCTTCGGCGTCTCCGCCCTTGCGCGCGACCCCGACTTTCTCACGCGTCTCCACCACGGCAGCAACTGGTACGTCCTGTCGCGGCAAGCCTGCACATACCTATATGAGGCCGAATCCTGCCTGCCGGACGCGGCGCGCTTCCGGTGTTGCGTCCATGCGGACGAGAACATGCTTCAGACCATGTTAGCGCAGGCGAATGGCCGGGCCGGTACGATCGCTTGCCGCGAGACGACGTTCGTGGCGTGGCCGCACATCATCGGCAACGACAGCATGATCTTCCGTGAGGTAGATTTCTTCACGGCCCGCGACGAGGGCTGGCTTTTCATCCGCAAGCGCCCAACCGTGCTGCCGGCTCTGGTGGCAGCAACACTCGAAACATCCGCCGCAATGACGGAGTCTGATCTAACGAGGGCAATTGGCGATCTGCCCAAGTTGGTCCCGGCAGTGCCTGATGCGGACGGCGTCGCACTCGCCCGGAAGGTTGCGCGAGCCGTGGTGCGGCGGGGACGCGGCGTACGAGCGGACCTCCCCAATCTTCGCTACGGCCTGCGCGATCCGCTCTTCAGCCTGACATTCCAGACGGCCCGCATCCCGGATGATGTCGAGGTCCGGGTCATCTCGCAGAATCTGATGGATTTCCGCGTCCTGCTTCTCTCGATGACACCCCCGACCGTCGATTTCACGACGCGGCACATCCACGGGCGGCTGGCACCCCTGCTGCGTGTTCGATGCGCCGACTTCTTCTGCCGAAGAGAAATCCTAGTGCCGGAGGATCCGGCGCACGGGTTCTGGACCCTTCCTTCCGATGGAAGCATTTCCGGCCTCGTCCGCCGGATCGAACTGCATATCGGCGTAGCCGAGACTCTCGGGCACGGGACCGAAGCCTTCGCGGAGTCGGGGCTCTTTGCCGTAATCTTCCGAGAGGCGGCCGCTCGCTGGCGCAGCGCCCGATGGATGCTGCGACAGGTCTTGCCCCGCCGATCGGCGGTCTGAGCAAATCTCGTCGCGACAATCCGTATGGAAGGCAAAAAGAAAACGGCGCCGACCCTGGCTTTGGATCGACGCCGTTTCGACAGTCTATGCCATCCGCTTCAGTCCGCAGCGGCGGTCTTGCCGATCACGCCGCGATAGATCTTGCTGAGCCAGGAGGACTTCTCCTCGCGCGGCTCCAGGCCGCCGGTCTGCAGGAGCTTGTAGGCATCCTGGTACCAGGGGCTGTCGGGGAAGTTGTGGCCGAGCACGGCCGCCGCGGTCTGCGCCTCGCCGGTGAGGCCGAGCGCCATGTAGGCCTCGACCAGACGCTCCAGCGCCTCTTCGGCGTGGCGGGTCGTCTGGTACTTGCTGACCACGTCGCGGAAGCGGTTGATCGCCGCCGGGAAGGCGCGCTTCTCGAGATAGAAGCGGCCGACTTCCATCTCCTTGCCGGCGAGCTGGTCGCGGGTGATCTGGATCTTGGCCTTGGCGTCGGCGGCGTATTCGGAGGTCGGGTACTTCTGCACCAGTTCCTGGAGGGCGATGAGGGCGCGCTCGGAGCGCTCCTGATCGCGGGTCACGTCCGGGATCTGCTTATATTGCGACATCGCCATCAGGTACTGGGCGTAGGCCGCATCCTTGCTCGCCGGGTGGCGCTGGAGGTAGCGCTTCGAGGCGTTGATGGCGTCGTCGTACTTCGCGCCCTCGTAGTTCGCGTAGGCCGTCATCAGCAGCCCTTTCCGCGACCAGTCGGAATAGGTGTACTGCTTGTCGAGCTGATCGAACTGCTTGGCGGCGTTCTCGTAATCCCTGTCTTCCATCTTCGCCAAGCCCTCGCTGTAGAGCTTGTCCGCGGGCGTATCCGGGATCGCCTCGGGCTTGTACTTTTCGGCGAAGAGGTTGGTCGGATCGAGGGCATCGCAGCCGCCGAGCCCGATGCCCAGGCTGAGGAGCACGGCCGCCATCGCGCCACGGGTCGGGAAGGTCACAGGCATCGCGGTCAATTTCCCTGTCAGGCCCGGCCGCTTCAGGGGCGGCGCGCGGCCTACGCGCAGGCTTTTACGGTTGGCGGTCGATTCGGGCGTCAAAACGGCAGGGCGTAGGGAACCTTTAAGGTATTCCGCCTGCGACGTGGATCGAGGGCCGATGTGGCGTCCGGGTTACAGCTCGGCGGCGAAGGCGGCGAGCCCCAGGCCGGCACCGAATTCGGCGCGGGCGGTCTCGCGGCGGGTGCCCTGGCCCTCGACGATGGCATAGTTCGCGCGGTCGGCGAACAGGGCTTCGAGGATGCCGACATTCATGCGGTGGCCGCCGCAATAGGAGCGGTAGGCGCCCTGGAGCGGCAGGCCGGCCAGCGCGAGGTCGCCGACCGCATCGAGGAACTTGTGACGGACGAACTCGTCCGAGAAGCGCAGGCCCTCCGGGTTGACGACGGCGGTCTCGCCGACGGCGACCGTGTTATCGAGGGAGGCGCCGAGCGCGAAGCCCGCTTTCCAGTAGCGCTCCACGTCCTTCATCATGCCGAAGGTGCGGGCGGGGGCGATCTCGCGGCGGTAGGCGGCCGGGGTCAGGTCCATCGCCTTGCGCGAGCGGCCGATCACCGGGGATTCGAAGTCGATCTCCACGTCGAGGCGGAAGCCGCGGTCGATCGGGCGGAGTTCGGCGAAGGCGCGGCCCGCCTCGATGCGGACGGGCTGGAGCACCTTGATCCAGCGGCGCGGCGCACCGCAGACGGCGAGGCCGACGCTGTCGATGGCTTGGACGAAGAGGCGGGCGCTGCCGTCGAGGATCGGCATCTCGGGACCGTCGATCTCGACCAGAGCGTTGTCGACACCGAGCCCGTAGAGGGCCGACATCAGATGCTCGATGGTGGCGACGGCACCGGTCTCGACGTCACCGATGACGGTGCACAGCTCGGTGGCGGAGACGCAGGCGAAGTGGGCCTTGATGATCCGATCGTTGCCGGTGGTCGTGCCCGTCCGGAGGAAGGCGATACCGTGGTTGGCTTTGGCGGGGTGGAGCGTGATCTCCGCCGGGTTGCCGGAGTGGACTCCGATTCCGGTCAGCGTCACGGACGTTTTGAGTGTTGTCTGTTGGTTCGTCCGCATACCTTAGCCCTCGGCCAGGATCCTTCCCGCGCACCCCGTTTCGGGAGGGCGGTATGAGAAAGTCCGTCCGCTGCTTGAAGCCCCTGCGAGCGCTGGCGGTCGATCGACCGGCCGCGCCTTCTGTCGTTCCGGAAGCGTGTATAGCTGTGGCAATCGGGCCGGCCAAATCACGGATTCTTACGATCTGTTACAGCCACGGTTTCGCCACGATCTTTGAAAAGCATTTTCTGATCAGTGTCTTAACAAGTAGCTAAACCCGGAACCTTGCGGTTCCGGGTCTGTGGCCGAATTACCCCGATGAGGGTCGATGGAGGCCGCGTTGCCCCCATCGATCCACAGGCAATCGTTGTTTCAGGTCGCGTTTCAGTTCGCTTGGCGGCGAAGGAAGGCCGGGATTTCGAGCTGGTCGTCTTCCATCATCCGCGGCGGCAGGGCACGGCCCTGCGCGTCCAGATTGCCTTGAGCGGGGCGGTACTGCGGCGCCTGGGGCGCGGGCGCCCGCAGGGCCGGCTCGACGCGGGGCGCGGCGACCGGAGCCGGAGCGGCGGCGCGGGGCGCCGGCACCGGAGCAGCCTCGGCCTCCTCGCGGCGACCGCCGAAACCGACCGTGGCGAGCCGGCGCAGCAGGGTCATGCGCTTGGAATCCTGGTTCGGCTCCGGCTGGGGCTCCTCGCCGCGGCTCTTGAGGATCTGCGCCTGGGTGTGGGGCGGCAGGTCCGAGATCTGCGGCATCCGCGGCGGGCGGGCGAGCTGCGGACGCGGCGGCACGTAGGGGCCGTTCGCGGCCTGAGCGGGCTCCTGGAGCTGGGCGGGGGCCGGCGGCTCGTAGGCCGGGACGGCGGCGCGGGCCGGCGCCTGGGTCAGCACGACATCATGGTGGTGCATCGCCGGGGCGGGTTCGGCGCGCATCGGCTCCGGAGCCACCGGCTCCGACAGCATGGCCCGCGGGCCCGCGTTCGGGGCGAGCAGCGGCTCGGGGCCGGGGCGGTGGGACGGCTGATGGCCGCTCTGCTGTGCCGGCTGATGCGTCGAGGCGGGGCTCAGGGCGGCGGAGGCGCGGGCGCGGGCCTCGGAGCGCAGACGCTCGGCGACCTCGGCGATGCGCTGCTCGGTCTGGGCGATTTCCGGGTTGTTCGGGGAATCGGCCGAGATCAGCGCCGGCTCGATGCCGGTGGCGACCACCGAGACGCGGATGATGCCGTCGAGGCTTTCGTCGAAGGTGGCGCCGAGGATGATGTTGGCGTCGGAATCGACCTCCTCGCGGATGCGGGTGGCGGCTTCGTCGAGTTCGTAGAGGGTCAGGTCGGAGCCGCCGGTGATCGAGATCAGCAGGCCGCGGGCACCCTTCATCGAGACGTCGTCGAGGAGCGGGTTGGCGATCGCCGCTTCCGCCGCGCGGTTGGCGCGGTTCTCGCCGGAGGCCTCGCCGGTGCCCATCATCGCCTTGCCCATGCCGCGCATGATCGCGCGCACGTCGGCGAAGTCGAGGTTGATCAGGCCTTCCTTGACCATGAGGTCGGTGATGCAGGCGACACCCGAGTAGAGCACTTGGTCGGCCATGGCGAAGGCGTCGGCGAAGGTGGTCTTCTCGTTGGCGACCCGGAACAGGTTCTGGTTCGGGATGACGATCAGGGTATCGACCGCCGCCTGAAGCTCCTGGATGCCGGCCTCGGCCGTGCGCATCCGGCGCATGCCCTCGAACTGGAACGGCTTGGTCACGACGCCGACCGTCAGGATGCCCATGTCACGCGCCGCGCGGGCGATGACCGGGGCCGCGCCGGTGCCGGTGCCGCCGCCCATGCCGGCGGTGATGAAGGCCATGTGCGCGCCCGAGAGCTGATCGCGGATCTCGTCGATCACCTCCTCGGCGGCTGCCGAGCCGACCTCGGGGTGCGAGCCGGCGCCGAGGCCCTGGGTCACGCCGATGCCCATCTGGATCACGCGCTCGGCCTTCGAGGAGGTGAGCGCCTGGGCGTCGGTGTTGGCCACGACGAACTCGCAGCCGAGCAGCCCCGACTCGATCATGTTGTTGACGGCGTTACCGCCCGCGCCGCCGACGCCGAACACCGTGATGCGGGGCTTGAGTTCCCGGATGTCCGGAGCCTGAAGAGAGATGGCCATGTGGTCGAACCCTTCGTGACTTTCGATTGCCTGAACGACGCCTTGTGACGCCTGCCCTGTCTTGCTTGTCCCGCGCTGGCCTCGCGGCGGCGCGGGGTCGTTCTGTTGGAGCCGTTCCCCGTCCGGTGGGGTCGGGGACGCCTCCAAGTCGTTGTTTTATCGCGATGTCTTCACGCGAACCGGAAACCCGACGCGCGACATCGCCCTAGAAACTTTCCCGGATCCAGCGACCGACCCGCGAGAAGTAGCCGTCCGTTCCCGTGCCGGCGAAGGCGCCCTGCCCCCGCGGCTCGAAATGCTCCGCATGCGCCACCTGCGGGTAGACCAGCAGGCCGACCGAGGCCGAGAAGGCGGGCCCCTTGGCGGCTTCCGGCAGGCCGCGGATGCCGAGCGGGCGCCCGATCCGGACCTGTCCCTGAAGGATGCGGCGGGCCGTCTCCGGCATGCCGACGAGCTGGCTCGCGCCGCCCGTGAGCACCACCCGGCGACCGGCCTGGGCGCCGAAGCCCGCGTTGCGCAGGCGGTCGCGCACCAGTTCGAGCACCTCCTCGACCCGCGGCTTGACGATACGCACGAGCTGCGAGCGCGGCACGTGGCCGGGCGCCTCGCCCTCGTCCTCGCCGACGCCGTGCACGGCGATCATGTCCCGCTCGTCGGAGGCCGTGGCGATGGCCGAGCCGTAGAGGGTCTTCAGCCGCTCGGCGACGGAGACGCGGGTCGAGAGCCCGCGGGCGATATCCATGGTGACGTGGTGGCCGCCGACCGCGACGGCGTCGCAATGGACGAGGTGGCCGCCCATGAAGACGCCGACGCTGGTGGTGCCGCCGCCCATATCCACGACGGCGCAGCCGAGTTCGGCCTCGTCGTCCACGAGCGCCGAGAGGCCGGCGGCGTAGGGCGTGGCGATCACCGCATCGACGCCGAGATGGCAGTGCTCGACCGCCAGCATCAGGTTGCGCGCGGCGGCCGCCTCGGCGGTGACGACGTGAAGATCGACGCCGAGTGCGTTGCCGATCATGCCGGACGGGTCGATCACCGCGCCCTGCCCATCCAGCGCGTAGCCGGTCGGCAGGGCATGCAGCACCGCCCGGCCGGGGCTGACGCCGTGGGCGCTCGCGGTCTCCAGCACCCGCTCGACGTCGGAGCCGGTGACGGTGCCGGAGCGGACGTTCACCCGCGCCTCGAAATGCTGCGAGGCGATGCGCCCGCCGGAAATGTTGACGATGACCGACTGGACCTCGGCCTTGGCCATCCGCTCGGCGGCGTGGACCGCCTGACGGATCGCGCCCTCGGCGGCCTCCAGATCGACGATGGCGCCGCCCTTGAGCCCGAGCGAGCGCTGGTGGCCGATGCCGATGATGCGGGCGAGATGGGTGCGCCCGCGCAGCGTCGACATTGCCTCGGCCGGCTGCAGCTCGGCGATGAGGCAGACGACCTTGCTGGTGCCGATGTCGAGCACCGACATCGTCGCGCTCCGACGGGCGGAAAGCGGTTTCAGGCGCGGCGTGAGGCCGTGATGGGTCTGCATCGGACGCTACTCGGCGGATACGCGACAGGGCACGGAGGAGAGTGCGGCGGGGCGGAACGCGCTCATGTCGCGGTCCCCTTCTTCGGCTTCTTGCGGCTCTCCGCCCGGGCGGCCGCAGCCTCCTCGGTCAGGCGCACCACGACGCGGTCGGCCATGCGCAGGTCCACCGCGATGATGTCCTTCTCCAGAATCTTGCTCTCCCGCTCGAGCCGCACCAGCCGGGCGAGCGCGTCGGCGGGGTCGGCCTCGGGCAGGCGGATGTCGACGCCGTCGAGCTTGAGCGTCCAGCGCCGGCCGGAGACGTAGGTGCCGGCGCGGATGCGCGATCCGAGCGGACCGGCCGCCTCGATCAGCGCGAGATATTCCTTGAGGCGCTCGTTGGCGCCCGCGCCGACGACGAGCGGCAGGTTGACGTAACGCTCGTCGCGCAGGTCATCGATCACCTTGCCGTCGGCGGCGATCACCTGGATCTCGCCGTTCTGCTGCCAGAGCGCGGCGGGCTCGCGCTCGACCTGATTGATGACGATCTCGTTGGGGTAGAGCTTCCGCACGGAGGCGCTGGCGATCAGCTTCTCGGCGAGCAGACGATCGCGCACGCCATCGACGTCGAGGAACGGCACGGAGGAGCGCCAGTCGATGCCGGCGGTGCTCAGCACCTCGCGCTCGTACATCCGCGACAGACCGGTGATGGTCACCCGTTCGACGCCGAAGCCGGCGATCCGCGCGACGATGTCGAGCGGCCGGCCGTTCTCGGCGACGAAGCTATCGTAGCGTCCGCTCATGACGAAGCCGGTCAGCGCGACGGTGCCGGCAAGCCCGGCGACCAGCGCCGTGCCCGCGAGCCGCGGCACGCGTGCCTCGATCGGCACCGCCGGCCGGAGCCGACGCGCCGACGAGAACCGCCTGAGGATCTTCGGGAGCCGTAAGCCCGCAAGGATCCCGCCGCTGCCGGGGTTACCGGCTGCGTTCAGCGGTTGAGAGAAGCGTCCTCCACCATCCATCGGACGAGTTCACCGAAACTCTGGCCTGCGTGGGCCGCGATCTCCGGCACAAGGCTCGTCTGGGTCATCCCTGGCTGCGTATTGACCTCGAGGACGACGAGAGCGCCGGTTCCACCCGGCGTGTCGTCGTAACGAAGGTCGGCACGGCTGACGCCACGACATCCCAGTGCTTGATGCGCCGTTAACGCCAACTCTTGGACACGCTGGTAAATATTTAGTTTAAGATCGGCGGGGAGGACGTGGATCGACCCCCCTCCGGCGTACTTCGCATCGAAGTCGTACCACTCCCCCGAAACGGGCTTGATCTCGGTGACTCCGAGGGCCCGGTCGCCCAGCACCGCGCAGGTCAGCTCGCGGCCGGCAACGTAAGTCTCCGCAAGGACTTCCTCGCCGTAGACCCATTCGTCGGAGGCCAGGATCTGGGGCGGGTGCGAGCGCTCCTCGCGCACGATGATGACCCCCATCGAGGAGCCCTCGGCGATCGGCTTCACGACATAGGGAGGGGTTAACGGGTGTGACTTCGCCGCATCATGACGGTTAACGACCCGGCCCTCAGGGACGCTCACACCGGCCGCGCGCATGACCGTTTTGGCACGCTCCTTGTGCATGGCGAGCGCCGAGGCCAGCACGCCGGAATGGGTGTAGGGGATCTTCAGGATCTCCAGGAGGCCCTGGATCGTGCCGTCCTCGCCGGCCGGGCCGTGCAGCGCGTTGAGCGCTACATCGGGCCGCAGCTCGGTCAGCACCGTGGCGATGTCGGGCCCGACATCGACGCGGGTGACGCGATACCCCTCCCCTTCCAGCGCCTCGGCGCAGGCATTGCCGGAGCGAAGCGAGATTTCCCGCTCGGAAGACCAGCCGCCCATCAGGACGGCGACGTGCTTGGACATCGGCTAGAGCCTTTCAGGGCTGGTTGAGCGCAACGGGCGCACGATGTGTTGGCGAGACAATCAGGCCTCCTCACCGAGGAGCCGGCTGCCGCGCAACGCGATGCCATCCTCGATGGTGACGCCGTCCCGCTCGCGGTTGAGCCGGTCGCGCAGGCGCAGGATGTCGCCACCCGTCCGAGCGGTGTCGGCCTCAACGGCGATGTCATCGACGAGCCTGCCGAGATGCTCGGTCAGGGCTGTGGGGTCGATCGAAGCCATGAGCGATGCGTCCTCCGGTCTCGACGCGGGCTGTCCGTCAGGCGAGCGAAGCCGCGACGCCGATGCGCTTGATCTCCCAGTGCAGCTCGAAGCCCGAATGTTCGCGCACCCGGCGGCGTACCTCCTCGCCGAGCCCCTCGATGTCGGCGGCGGTGGCGCCGCCGCGGTTGATCAGGAAGTTGCAGTGCATCTCCGAGACCTGGGCTCCGCCCAGGATCAGCCCGCGGCAGCCGGCGGCGTCGATGAGCTGCCAGGCCTTGCCGCCCTCCGGATTCTTGAAGGTCGAGCCGCCGGTGCGCTCGCGGATCGGCTGGGCGGCCTCGCGGGCGGCGGTCACCCGCTCCATCTCCGCCTCGATCGCCTCGCGGTTGCCGGGGCGGCCGCGGAAGGTCGCGCCCGTGAAGATCACGTCGTCCGGTGCCGAGGAGTGGCGATAGCGGAACCCCATCTCGGCATGGGTGAAGCGGCGGACCTCCCCCGTCCGGTCGATGCCGCGGACCTCCACCAGCACGTCGGTGGTCTCGCCGCCATGCGCTCCGGCATTCATCCGAAGCGCGCCGCCGACGGAGCCGGGGATGCCGCGGAAGAAGGCGAGCCCGTCGAGGCTGGCTTCCGCCGCCGCCTTGGCGAGCCGCATGTCGGGCACGGCCGTGCCGGAGCGGATCGTCTCGCCGTCGATCTCGACCGAGCCGAAAGCCTTGCCGCCGAGCCGGATCGTCACGCCGGGAATGCCGCCGTCGCGCACGATCAGGTTCGAGCCAAGCCCGATCACCGTCACCGGCACGGACGGATCGAGGGCGGTGAGGAAGGCGGACAGATCCTCCTCGTCCGCCGGGCTGAACAGCACCTGCGCCGGCCCGCCGACGCGGAACCACGTCAGGTCGGCGAGCGACTGGTTTTCGAGGAGGCGGCCGCGAAGTTCGGGCGCGGCGGCGCGGATCGCGTCGATGAGGGAGTGCGCGGTCATGCTAACCTGTCGCTCGTATCTGTCGATTCTGGCGGAGGACCGCGGTGGGACGGAGCTTGGTTTTCACCCGCGCCGCCGCTCGCGCCTTGAGTCGGATGCCGCGGAATACCGAGGAATGGATTCGCGGCAAACTTCGTCAACTCGCCGACGATCCGTCCGCACTCTCCAACAACGTCAAAGCCCTCAAGGGTGGCGACGACCGATACCGCCTGCGGGTCGGGGATTGGCGGGTGCTCTTCACCATCGAAGCGGATCGGATCATTGTCCACGAGGTCGGTCCCAGGGGCTCGATCTACGGGTAGGAGAGGCACCATGACCATCGTGCGGACCCGCACGCCCTCCGGCGAGGCGATCGTCATCCTGCCCGAGGCCGAGTTCGAGCGGCTGAGGGAGTTGGCCGAGGACATGCTCGATACGCGTACGCTCGACGCTTCCGAGCGCCGGCTGGCGGCTGACGAGGAAGAATTGCTGAGCGAGGACGACTTGGCTGCCTTGCGCCGGGCGCCGAGCCCCCTTGCCTTCTGGCGGGGCCGGCGCGGCGTTGCTGCCGACGTGCTCGCGCAACTTTGCGCGGTCGAGCCGAGCCTGCTGGCTGAGATCGAGCGGGGTGGAGTCACGGCCGAGCCCGCCCTCTACCAGCGGCTCGCGCGCGCCCTCGACGTCGATGTCGAGGATCTGGCACCCGAGGCGGCCGGCGCGTGAGGCGGGCGTACCCGCGTCATCCCTGCAAAGCCGCCAGCTCTCCCGGCAGCGCGTAGGCCCATTGGGTGATCGTGCCGGCGCCCAGGCACACGACGTAGTCGTTCGAGCCGGCGCGGCCGGACACCAGGCGGGCCAGATCCTCCGGGCGCTCCAGGGCGACCGCGTCGCGGTGGCCGCGGGCCTTCAGGCCGGCAATCAGCGAATCGCGGTCGATACCCTCGATCGGTGCCTCGCCCGCCGCGTAGACCGGGGCGACGATCACCGTGTCGGCGTCGTTGAAGCAGGTGCAGAAATCCTCGAACAGCGACTGAAGCCGGGTGTAGCGGTGGGGCTGCACGATGGCGATGACCCGGCCGTCGGTCGAGGCGCGGGCCGCGCGCAGCACCGCCTGGATCTCCACCGGGTGGTGGCCGTAATCGTCGAAGATGGTCGCGCCGTTCCACTCGCCCGTGCGGGTGAAGCGGCGCTTGACGCCGCCGAAGCCGGCCAGCGCCTTGCGGATCGCGTCCGACGGCACGCCGAGTTCGTGGGCCACCGCCAGCGCTGCCGTGGCGTTGAGCGCGTTGTGGCGGCCGGGCATCGGCAGGACGAGATCCTCGATCTCCATGCGGAAGCCGGGGCGGCGGTCGCGGATCATCACCCGGAAGCGGCTCTGGCCGCCCTTCAGATCGATGTCGATGAGGCGCACGTCGGCCTGCGGGTTCTCGCCGTAGGTGATGATGCGCCGGTCCTCGATGTGGCCGACCAGATCCTGCACGATCGGGTGATCGATGCACATCACGGCAAAGCCGTAGAACGGGATGTTGTCGATGAAGCGCCGGAAGGCGTCTTTGATCGCCTCGAACGAGCCGAAATGGTCGAGATGCTCGGGGTCGATGTTGGTGACGATGGCGACATCCGCTGGCAGCTTGAGGAAAGTGCCGTCGGATTCGTCGGCCTCGACCACCATCCAGTCGCCGGCACCCATGCGGGCATTGGTGCCGTAGGCGTTGATGATGCCGCCGTTGATGACGGTCGGGTCGAGGTTGCCGGCGTCGAGCAGGGTGGCGACGAGCGAGGTCGTGGTGGTCTTGCCGTGGGTGCCGGCCACCGCGACGCAGGACTTGAAGCGCATCAGCTCGGCCAGCATCTCGGCGCGGCGCACCACCGGCAGACGGCGCTCGCGGGCTTCGATCAGCTCCGGGTTGTCGCGGCGGATCGCGGTGGAGACCACGACGAGGGCCGCGTTCTCGACGTTCTCGGCCCGGTGGCCGACGAAGGTGCGGATGCCGTTCTCGGCCAGCCGCCGGACATTGGCGTTGTCGTTCGCGTCCGAGCCCTGCACCGTATAGCCGAGATTGGCCATGACCTCGGCGATGCCGGACATGCCGATGCCGCCGATGCCGATGAAGTGGATGGGGCCGAGCTTTTCGGGCAGCTTCATATCGAAAACCTTTTGAGTCCGGGGCACTGACGAGCCCCGGCCGTCTCGTTCCGGAATCCGACGATCACGGATCGTCGAACTCCGCGCGTGCGGGGCGGCCGTCGGCCGGACGCGGCAAGCCGTTCGGGCTTGCCGCTGATTTCAGGTCGCGGCCGCCGTCTCGGCGACGAGCGCGGCGAGGCGGTCGGCCGCGTCGAGGATGCGGGCGGTTTTGGCCGCAGCGGCGGCCTGGGTCAATTTCCGCGGTGCTTCGAACAGATCCACCAGCTCGGCGGCGAGCCGATCGGGAGTGAAGGCGCTCTGCGGAATCGAGAGCGCGGCGCCGATCTGGGCCAGCGTCGCGGCGTTGGCCGCCTGATCCTGATCCAGCGCTCCGGGCAGCGGCACGAGGATGGCGGGCCGGCCGATGGCGGCGAGTTCGGAGACCGTCGAGGCGCCGGAGCGCGCCACCACGAGATGGGCGCTCGCCATGCGGCCGGGCAGATCCTTGAAGAAGGGGGCCGCCTCGATCCCGCCGAGCCCCATGGCGAGGTAGCGGTTCTGCGTCGCGGTCAGATCCTCGGGCCGCGCCTGCTGCACGAGGTGGAGGCGGGCGCGAAGGTCTTGCGGCAGCTTTTCAATCGCTGCCGGCACCACCTCGCTCATCACGCGGGCGCCCTGGCTGCCGCCGAACACGAGGAGCCGGAGCGGCGCGTTCGCATCGAGGGACGGATAGGGCGTCTCGGCCACGGCGAGCACCGCGGGGCGGATCGGGTTCCCGGTATGGACGCGGCGCGCGGTCGCCTTCTCGGGGACGCCGCGCACCTCCTTGAAGCCGGTGGCGATGACGCGCGCGCCCTTGGCGAGGAAGCCGTTGGCCCGGCCCATCACCGCGTTCTGCTCGTGCAGGATGGTCGGGACCCGCAGAAGCTGCGCCGCCAGCATCGGCGGCACGGTGGGGTAGCCGCCAAAGCCGACGACCGCCGCCGGGTTGAGCCGCCGCACGGCGCGGGCGGCCTGGCCGAAGCCTCGGCCGAGCGTGACGACGGCGCCGGCCCGGCGCAGCACCGAGCGGCCCGAAGGTGTCGCCGAGGCGATGGTGACGATCTCTTCCGCCGGGAAATCGCCCGCGATCGAATCGACGCGGGCATCGGTGGCGAGCGCGACGCGAATCCCGCGATCCTTCAGGGCGTAGGCGAGGCTCTGGGCCGGGAACAGGTGACCGCCGGTGCCACCCGCGCAGACGAGAACCAGGGGGGTGAAGACGGTCACTGCATCAGTCCCGGAACGGCCGAGGGCATGGTGCCGGGCGGGCGCTGGTTGACAGCCGTGGTGCGGGGGCGCTTGCGCGTGAGCGCTACGAGGAAGCCCATCCCGAGCGCCAGCGAGATCAGCGAGGAGCCGCCGTAGGAGACGAACGGCAGAGTCATGCCCTTGGCCGGCATGAGCTGCGTGTTCACCGCCATGTTGATGCAGGCCTGCAGGCCGAAGAGCGTCGTCAGACCGGTGATGGCGAGCCTCGTGAAGGTATCGTCGGTGCGGCGCGCGAGCTTCAGCCCGCGGATGACGATGTAGGCGAAGAGTGCCACGAGGCCCAGGCAGACCAGCACGCCGAATTCCTCGCCGGTGACCGAGAAGATGAAATCGGTATGCGCGTCGGGCAGATGGCGCTTGGCCACGCCCTCACCGGGGCCGGTGCCGAACCAGCCGCCGGAATTGAACGATTCGCGCGACCAGACCTCTTGGAAACTGTCGCCCGATTCAGGATCCATGAAGCGGTTGATGCGCTCGCGGACGTGGTGGAGGAAGGTGTAGGCGGTGAAGACACCGACGATGCCGGCAAATCCGAGACCCGCCACCCAGAACCAGTGCAGCCCGGCGACGAAGAACAGGGTGCACCACACCATCGTGATCAGCATGGTCTGGCCGAAATCCGGCTGGAGGATCAGCGGCACGATGGTCATCGGCAGCAGCATGAACGCGAAGATGACGCCGGGCATGTCGCGGCGGTTGGCACCCTCCGAGAAGGCCCAGGCGGTGACGACCACGAAGGCGGGCTTCACGAATTCCGAGGGCTGGAGGCCGAAGGAGCCGAACTGGATCCAGCGATGTGCGCCCTTGATCTCGGGGCCGAACTTGCCGGCGAGGATGCAGAGCACCACGCCGAGCAGCCACGTCACCAGGGCGAAGCGCCGGATGTGGCGCACCGACAGGAACGACACGGCGATGATGAGCAGGATGGTGGGGGCGAGATACATCGCCTGCCGGTTGAGGAAGTAGAAGGTCGGCAGGCCGATGCGTTCGGCCACCGGCGGTCCGCCACCCATCAGGAAGACGAGACCGGCCACCATCAGGCAGCCGAGGCCGGCCAGAAGGCCGCGATCGACCGTCCACCACCAATCCGCGAGGGGGCTGCGTTCGGCGCGCGACATCATGGCGAGGGGCTCGTCTCCAGCCGGCCGGTCCCGCGAAGAGACGCGGACGGCGAGCCCGGATGTTGGAACGTAAGGGTTAACGGTGTGTTGCCGTTCGCCACGAGACGTGCCGGGCGCTGCGGATTGCCGGTCAGCCATGCACCGCGAATGGACGCGCCGGCTTTGCGTGCGCCGGGCGCCCATGATACTGGCCCCTGCCAACCCGATCCCGCTGGCCGCGACCTTCCGGCCCGGCGCAACACTCGTCTCCGGAGTTGGTTTCCATGGCCCGTATCAGCGCTGACTCGATCATCGAGGGCCTGACCTTCGACGACGTGCTGCTGCGCCCCGCCGCCTCGTCGGTTATGCCGGGCGAGGTCGATATCGGCAGCCGCCTCACCCGCACGATCCGGCTCAACATGCCGATCATCGCCTCGGCGATGGACACCGTCACCGAGGCGCCGATGGCCATCGCCATGGCCCAGAACGGCGGTCTCGGCGTCATCCACCGCAATCTCGAGCCGGCCGAGCAGGCCGAGCAGGTCCGCCTCGTCAAGAAGTACGAGTCCGGCATGGTGCTCAACCCGATCACCATCCACCCCGACGAGACCCTCGCCGACGCCTTCGAGGTGATGAAGAGGAACCGGATCTCCGGTATCCCGGTGGTCGAGCGCGGCCCCAACGGCTCGCGCGGCAAGCTCGTCGGCATCCTGACCAACCGCGACGTGCGCTTCGCGACCAATGCCGGTCAGCCCGTGGCCGAGCTCATGACCCGCGACCGGCTCATCACCGTGCGCGAGGGCGTGACGCAGGACGAGGCCAAGCGGCTGCTGCATCAATTCCGCATCGAGAAGCTGCTCGTGGTCGATGACCACTACCGTTGCATCGGCCTCATCACCGTCAAGGACATCGAGAAGCAGGTTACCTATCCCAATGCCGTCAAGGACGAGCAGGGGCGGCTGCGGGTCGCGGCGGCGACCACCACGGGCGATGCCGGCTTCGAGCGGGCCGAGCGCCTGATCGATGCGGGCTGCGACGTGGTCGTCGTCGACACCGCCCACGGCCATTCCCGCAAGGTGCTCGACAGCGTCGCCCGGGTGAAGCAGCTCTCCAACGCCGTGCAGATCATCGCCGGCAACGTCGCCACCGCCGAGGGTGCCCGCGCCCTGATCGATGCAGGTGCCGACGCGATCAAGGTCGGCATCGGACCGGGCTCGATCTGCACCACCCGCATCGTCGCCGGCGTCGGCGTGCCCCAGCTCACAGCGCTCATGGAAGCGGTCGAGGCGGCGCATGGCGCCGACGTGCCGGTGATCGCCGACGGCGGCATCAAGTTCTCGGGCGATCTCGCCAAGGCGATCGCGGCCGGTGCCTCGGTGGCGATGCTCGGCTCGCTGCTCGCGGGCACCGACGAGGCACCGGGCGAGGTGTTCCTCTACCAGGGCCGCTCCTACAAGAGCTATCGCGGCATGGGCTCGGTCGGCGCGATGGCGCGCGGCTCGGCCGACCGCTACTTTCAGGCCGAGGTCAACGATACCCACAAGCTCGTGCCCGAGGGAATCGAGGGGCAGGTGCCCTACAAGGGCCCGGTCGCGGCGGTGCTGCACCAGCTCGCCGGGGGGCTGCGCGCGGCGATGGGCTATGTCGGCGCCCCGACGGTGCCGGACTTCCAGGAGCGGGCGCAGTTCGTGCGCATCACCAATGCCGGTCTGCGCGAGAGCCACGTCCACGACGTGACGATCACCCGCGAGAGCCCGAACTATCCCAGCCGCTGATGACGGGGCCGCGCGGTTCCGTTCGGGAATCGCGCGGCGCCGGATTCGGAGTGCCTCATGAAACTCCCGCTCACCGACCGCCTCCGTTCCGGGCAATGCGGCGTATCGGGCGGTTTGCGAGAGACACTCAGAGCCAGAGCAGGCTTGCGATCAGCGTCAGACATTGCAGCAGAACCAGCACGCAGAGCGTGGCTGCGACGGCGCGGTCCTGCGCTGCCGTCGGGTCCGGAGGACGAATGCGCCCCATGGTCGGTCTCCGCGAGACGGCAAACGTAGATCAATCCACGGTTTGGCATTTTAATAAATATCAATTTCGGTCGCGAAAGTCCCGCTGGCTGCAAAAAGTCTCCGCAGGCCTGGGGTGGCCGCGGAGAGAAAGTCTTGGGAGGAATGCATCGGGCCGCGATGGTCCGCCGACGCTCCGGAACTCGAGCGGCGACTTCGGCCAGTGCAACCGAAGCCTCTCACGACTGGATCTGCCCGCTCAATGATGTAGATCAAACCGCGCGAAGTCGCTTCGATAACACGCTACGGTTTCACGGCCGAGGTGGCCGGTGCGGCCTCGGCCTGCTGGTCGATCACCGTCGCGAACTCGTCCGGACTCAAAGTGATGAACCGGCGCAGCGCCTCCTGAAACTCCGCATCCTTGTCAGCGGTGGGGCAGGCGAAGCCGCGGGACTTCGTGACCTGCGCCCGCATCGCCGCCTCGTAGGGCGCCATTTCGGGCTGGAGCGCGGACATCTTCGCATCGACGGCGGCGCGCTGCGCATCGGTGGCCGTCACGCCGCAGGACCGCAGCACGATCTGCAGGGCGAGTCCCACCGTATAGGTGGCCATTCGTGCCCGAGGCGGCAGCGGCGCTTCGGCCGCAATCGTTGGCCCGTTCGGCGGGGTCGCGGCGCAGCGTCGCAGGGCGGCGACAGCGGCCGCGAGATCGGGAGCCGCGAGCGCCCTGTCACCATCCGCGAAACGCAGGGACAGCGCCCGCGCCTCCAAGAGGGCCGGTACGATCGTCTCCGGAAGCGCCGTGCGCAGGATCTGGCCATCGCCGGTCCAGATCAGCGTCGCGCCGGCGGGCTTCCCGTCGAGCAGAACCGGCACGCTGAACCTCTCGCCCGCCGCGAAGTCCCAGTTCCGGTCGGCGACCGCGAGCGTGAGCCCGCCGCGATCGATCGAGACGATCACGAGGCCGGTGAGTTCGCCCTGCGCATTCGTCTCGGTGTGGGTCGTCCGGCAGCTGGGGGAGCCGGTTTCGCCGCCACGGCGCTCCACCGTCCATCCGCGCCCGGTCTCGACCGGCGCACGGTCCGCGGCGGCAAGCGGGCCGCCGAGGAGCGTCGCCAGCATCGCTGCCGTGACGGGTGAGAGGCGCACGCGACATCTCCGCGGGGACGGCCGGCCCTCGCCGCCCGCGGAATGCAGGATGGCCAGCCGGCCGATTAAGCCTAGCCGCAGCCCGTCGGCGCAACCAGCCTCGAAGCGGGCGTCCCTCACAACGTTTTATGGGTAGGAGCGAAGAAGAGCCTCTCCCGAGAAGCGGGATCGGCCCTCCCTCATTCTGAGCCCCGCCCCGTATTCGCGGTCGCGAGGCCTCACAGCTTCGGATCGGCGGGGGCGTTCGGGCTCTTTTCCGGAGCAGGCTGCTTCTCTAGGGCGGCGACCAAGTCTTCGGGGCTCAGCTCGACGAACTTCCGCAAGATCTCCTGGAAGTCCGCCTGCCTGTCAGCCGCCGGGCAGGACTCGCCGTTGCGCTTCAATTCGCTGCGCACCTGCGCTTCGATCGGTGCCATCTCCGGCTGGAGCGCGGCCATCCTGGCTTCCACGCCGGCGCGCTGCTTGCCGGTGGTGGGGATGTCGCACTCCTTCAGCACGCGCTGCACCGACAGCCCGATCACGTAGGCCGCGATTCGCTGCTGCGACGGCGCAGGAGGTTCGACGGGGGCAGCCGGGGCGGCAACCGCGGCGGACTTGGCCGGCGTGGCATCGCAGCGCCGCAGGGACTCGTAGCCCGCCGCGAAATCCGGGATCCGGAAATCCGCGTCGCTGTCCTCGAAGCGCAGGATCACGGTCTTGGCCGCGAGGAGATCGGGAACGACGCTGTCCGGCAACTGGGTGCGCAAGGTCTTCCCGTCGCCGATCCAGCTCGTCTTCACCTTGATCGGCTTCTTGTCGAGGAAGAGGGGTACCTTGACCACCTGCTCCTTGTCGAAGTCCCAGCCCTGATAGACCAGTACAAGCGCGGCCGAGGAGCCCTGAAGGGCGAAGACGACGGCATTGGCAGCGTTGTTGTCGTCCTTGTCCTCGTAGGCATGGGTCATGATGCAAGGATTGGCGCTGGTATCACCGACTGTCCGCTCGACTTCCCAGCCCTTCACGATTTCGAAAGGCTGACGTTCAGCGGCCGAGACGGGCTGGGCGACAAGGGCGGGAAGTAGTCCGGCCGCCAGAGCGGCGAGGGTCGGCAGGGGGCGCATGGGTGAAATCCGCGGAAGCCAGCAATCGCCGGTGCGGAATGCAGGGGCCGTCTGGTGGACCTAGGCTTAGCCGTTGGACCGTTACAATTCCATCGTGGCGCGCGGCGCGTCGCCGTCTCGAAAATCACCAGCCGCATCCCGTCTCCGGCGGGGTGCGGGCGGCGAGGCTTCGGCGTATGTGAGGACGCAACAGGAAAGGCAGGACGATGCGGATTCTCGTGGTCGGAGCCGGCGCGACGGGCGGCTATTTCGGGGCGCGGCTCGTGGAGGCCGGGCGGGACGTGACGTTTCTGGTGCGCCCGGCGCGTGCCGAGAAGCTGGCGGCGCGGGGCCTCTCGGTCCGTAGCCCGGTCGGCGACATCCGCATCGAGGCGCCGAAGACCGTGACGGCCGACGCGCTCGCCGGGGCCGGACCGTTCGATCTCGTCCTCCTCTCCGCCAAGGCCTACGACCTCGACTCGGTGGTCGCGGATGTGGCGCCGGCCGTCGGCGCCGGGACGGCGGTGCTTCCGATCCTCAACGGCCTGCGCCATCTCGACGTGCTGGATCAGGCGTTCGGCGCCGACCGGGTGCTGGGGGGAAGCTGTTCCATCGTCGCGACGCTGACGGGTGACGGCGAGATCCGGCAGATGACCGATCTGCACACGCTGACCTACGGCGAGCGTGACGGGACGCGCTCCGAGCGGATCGAACGCATCGAGGCGCAGATGGAAGGCGTTCGGTTCCAGCCGCGTGCCAGCGACAAGATCCTGCTGGAGATGTGGGAGAAGTGGGTCTTCCTCGCGACGCTCGCGGGATCGACGACGCTGATGCGCTCGGCGCTCGGCGACATCCTCGCGGCGCCCGGCGGCCGGGCCTTCATCGAGGCGCTGCACGACGAGTGCCAGGCGGTGGCCGGCGCCAACGGGAACGCCGCCCGCGAGAAGGTCTTTGCCGGTGCCCGCAAGATGCTGACGGCGGAGGGCTCGGCGATGACCGCCTCGATGCTGCGCGACATCGAGGGCGGCGCCCGCATCGAGGCCGACCACATCATCGGCGACCTGATCGCGCGCGGCCGGTCCAAGGGCGTAGAGACGCCGGTGCTCGACCGGGTGCTGACGCACCTCAAGGCCTACGAGCACCGGCGCGCCCGCGAGGCGGCCTGATCGGCGCCGCTTGCGCCGTTCTTCAGTACCGGCCGGGCGACGGCGGGGGCGGGCTGCCGTATTCGAGTTGCGTCTTGGCATCGGGCCGGCGGGCGGGCGGCGGCACCGGATCGAGGCTGGGCGCGGCCGGTGCGGTGGAGCAGGCGGCGAGCGTGAGCGCGAGCAGACTCGCGCGCACCAAAGGCTTCAAACTCAGGCTTACGGACGGCATCCGAGGGGTCCTTTTCTCACTTGTCCTTGACGGACAGGGCCATCGTGCCGTTCTGAACGCCCAAAGTGCCGGAAGCTCGGCCTTATCGTGTCGGGCTGTGGGTCCAAGCGTGGCCGCACGACGGCAAGTTTAACGAAACGTTTCCGGAGCCGATCCTGACCCCCTCCGCCCGCCTCTCCGCCGCCATCGAGATCCTCGACGACATCGCCGCGCGTCGCCGTCCGGCCGCCGACGCCCTCAAGGATTGGGGGCTCGCCCACCGCTACGCCGGCTCCGGCGACCGCGCGGCCATCGCGAGCCTCGTCTATGATGGGCTGCGGCGCCGGGCCTCCGCCGCCTGGGTCATGGGCGCGGAGACCGGCCGGGCCATCGTGATCGGCATGCTGCGCCTTCAGCGCGGTCTGGCCGAACCCAGCATCGCCTCGCTGTTCGACGGCGCACGCTTCGCCCCCCCGCCCCTCACCGAGTACGAGCGCAAGCGGCTGGCGGAGGGAAGCCTCGCCGACGCGCCGCCGGACGTCGCGGGCGATGCACCGGCCTTCGTGCTGCCGTCGCTGGCTGCGCTGCTCGGCGAGGCGCTGCTGCCCGAGCTGCGGGCGCTCGGCCGCCGGGCGCCGCTCGATATCCGCGTCAACACCCTGAAGCAGAGCCGCGAAGAGGCCTTCGCGGCTTTGGCCGACCTCTCGCCCGAGACGACGCCGCTCTCGGCCCTCGGACTGCGCATCCCGCTCGGCGAGGATGGGCGCGGCCCGGCGCTCCATGTCGATCCGCTGTTTCTGGAGGGCGGGTTCGAGATTCAGGACGAGGGCTCGCAGATCGCGAGCCTGCTCGCCGGGGCGAAGCCGGGCGAGACCATCGTCGATCTCTGCGCGGGCGGCGGCGGCAAGTCGCTGGCGCTCGCTGCGATCACCGGCAACGCCGCCCACATCATTGCCACCGATGCCGACCCGCGCCGGCTCGCCCCGATCCACGAGCGCCTGCGCCGCTCGGGTGCGCAGGTCGAGGTGCGCACGCCGCGCACTGGCAAGGCGCGCGCCGACGTGATGGCCGATCTCGACGGCACGGTCGATCGGGTTCTGGTCGATGCGCCCTGCACCGGCACCGGCACGTGGCGCCGCAACCCCGATGCCAAGTGGCGCCTGCGGCCGGGCAGCCTCGCCGGCCGGCTCGCCGAGCAGGCCGAGGTGCTCGACCGGGCGGCCCGTCTGCTGCGTCCCGGTGGAACTCTCGTCTACGTCACCTGCTCGCTCCTGCCCGAGGAGAACGACGCCGCCGTCGACGGATTGCTCCAGCGCAGCAGGGCGGTCCGGCCCGTGGCGACCGATCTCGCGCCCGTTCCCGGTCTCGACGAGAAGGTCCGTAAGACGGCCCGCGGCATCCAGATGAGCCCTGCCCTCACCGGCACCGACGGTTTCTATGTCGCGACCATGACACGCAAAAGCTGATCCGCGGCCGGATCGGTTGCGCGCTGATCCCGTTGTTCACCGGAACCGCGCGGGGGACAGGCCGGGGCAGCCGCCACGGACGAGATTCCTGCGCATTGCCGCGGCGGGGGTTTCGATGACGGCGAGGCCGAGACCATGACGTTGCACCGGCGAGCCCTGCTCGCGGGGACGGCGGCGGTGCTGACCGCGGCCGAGGCGCGGGCGCAGGGGGCGGAGGTACCGCCGGCCCTGCGTCTTCCGGTGCGTCCGCAGACCGGTGACGTCGTCCAGCCCCTGCCGAAATCCGCGCCCGGCTCCGACCTCGAAATCATCGATCTGTGGCCGGACCTTCCGCCGGGCGGCGGCGGGCCGTTCCGCTCGGAATACCGATTCGACGAGACCCTGACCGGCGTCATCACCGGCGTGGTGCGGCCCTGTCTTCTCGTGATCCGCCCGCAGCGCCCGAACGGCGCCGGCATCCTGATCGCGGCGGGCGGCGGCTATCTGCGCATCGATATCGGCAACGAGGGACTGCCGGTCGGGCAATGGCTGGCACGCGCCGGCATCACCGCCTTCGTGCTGGTCTACCGTCTGCCGAGTGAGGAATGGCGCGACGGCCCCGATGCGCCACGGCAGGATGCGCAGCGGGCCATGCGCCTCGTTCGCTGGCGGGCGGAGGAATACGGCCTCGATCCCGACCGGATCGGCGTGCTCGGCTTCTCCGCGGGCGGCCACCTGATGGGCGTGACCGCGACCGATGCCGAGCAGGATCTCTACGATGACACCGACGAGGCGGACGGCCTCAGCGCCCGCCCCTCCTTCGCCGGGCTGATCTACCCGATCGTCACCATGCGGGCGCCGTTCGACCGAACCATGTCGAGCCGCCGGGTGCTCGTCGGCGACGACCCGCCCGATGCGCGGCGGCGGGCCTACTCGGTGGAGGTGCAGGTCAACGAGCGCACACCGCCGGTCTTCATGGTCCAGGCCTCCGACGACCGGATCGCGGTGACCGACCATCCGCTTTTGATGTACGCGGCGCTGCGGGCGGCGAAGGTGCCCGCCGAGATGCATCTGTTCGAGCGCGGTGGCCACGGCTTCGGGCTCGGTGTGCCGGGCAGTCCCGCGGCGGCATGGCCTGCCCTGTTCATGGCCTGGATGCGCGGCCACGGCCTGCTGAAGTCGTAACGCTCGGCTTACGATCGCTCCCACGCCGACACCCATCGGCGACGGCTCGCGGGCGCGTCACGTGCCGCGAACCATTGCCGATCCCGGGCGTTTAAGGCCATGCTTGCGAAGACACCGAGACATTCGATCCGCGCCCGCGCCACGCAATTGGCCGTCGGGATCGAGGCGGTCGACGTCGCATCCGGTCTCTCGCTCGCGCGGGCGAAGGATCGTCCGGCGATCCAGGCCATGGGATCGGCCAGCGAAATCGGCAGTTGGCAGGCTCTCTTCGCGTTGTCGACGACGGCCCTGGCCCTCGGCATGGTCGCCCGTGACCGCCGACTCGCTCATGCGGGACGCAACATGCTCACGGCCGGCCTTGTGGCCAGCCTCGTGAAGACGACGATCAAGCGGACGGTCCACCGCACCCGTCCCAACGTGTTCATGGACGAGGGGCACTACGCGCGCGGTCGGCCTGGGACCGGCATCGGCCCCTGGCAATCCTTCCCCTCGGGGCACGCAGCCCTGAGTGTTGCCGTGGCTCGATCGGTAGCGCGCGCCTATCCCAACGCCGCAGCCCCGGCCTATGGCGCCGCGGCCGCCATCGCGGCCATCCAGATCGTACGCGGCGCGCATTTTCCCGTCGATGTCCTGGCCGGTGCCGTGATCGGTGTCGCAGCCGAAGCCGTCAGCCACCGCCCCTTCACGGATGAGGCCCGGCGAGACGGCTGAAGGGACCACGGCTTGTCGAGGCAAAGCCAGTTCCGCAGCGGCGACCGGGCTGAAGGGTCAAGACCGCAGCTTCGCATCCGGTGCGGACGATGCCCGGACATCGTCTCCGCGCGATGGCGGTACTCAAAATGAAAACGGCCCCCGTCTCCGGGGGCCGTTCATCGTTCTCGGTGTGGCGTCGTGATCAGAAGCAGCGGCGCTCGCGGGTGACGACCACCCGGCCGAACCGGCCACGACGCTTGGTGACGACGGTCCGGCAGCGCGGACCGCGGACGACGCGGCGGCTGTATTGAGCTTGCTGGAACAATCCGTCCGTCAGCGGAGCGGCGCCGGAAAGGGGGAGGGCCTGGGCCGGCGCTGCGGCGCCGAAACCTGCGATCGTGACGGCGATTCCGAAGAGGGCAGCTCTCATGGTCGGATGGCTCCTGTCCGTTTCGAGGGGCGTGCCGTTTCGCCCCGAAACCGTGAACGTAAGATTAACGGCGGCGACGTCAGCGCTGGCGCATGTGCCTCCTGACCCCAGGCGCGTTGCGCCGTTCCGAGGCCTCGTCTAACCGGTATCGCAGAAGGCCCGAGGCAGCATGACCATCGATACCTCCCACCACGACAAGATCCTGATCGTCGATTTCGGCTCCCAGGTGACGCAGCTCATCGCCCGCCGCGTGCGCGAGGAGGGCGTCTATTGCGAGATCGTGCCGTTCACGAAGGCCGAGGCCGCCTTCGACGCGCACCGGCCCAAAGGCGTGATCCTCTCCGGAGGCCCGGAATCGGTGACGACGGACCTGTCGCCGCGCGCCCCCCAGAAGATCTTCGAATCCGGCGTGCCGGTCTTCGGCATCTGCTATGGCCAGCAGACCATGGCGGCCCAGCTCGGCGGCGAGGTCGAGGGCGGCCACCATGCCGAGTTCGGCCGCGCCGAGGTCGAGATCGTCTCGGACTCGCCGCTGTTTCGGGGAGTCTGGCACGCGGGCGAGAAATACCCGGTCTGGATGAGCCACGGCGACCGGGTGACGAAGCTGCCGGATGGCTTTGCCACCATCGCGATGTCGCGCAACGCGCCCTTCGCCGCGGTGGCGGACGAGGGGCGCCACTACTACGCCGTCCAATTCCACCCGGAAGTGCACCATACGCCGCACGGCGCCCTGCTGATCCGCAACTTCGTGCGCGACATCGCCGGCTGCTCCGGCGACTGGACCATGGGCACCTACCGCGAGGAGGCGATCGCCAAGATCCGCGAGCAGGTCGGCAAGGAAAAGGTGATCTGCGGCCTCTCCGGCGGCGTCGATTCCTCGGTCGCGGCGGTGCTGATCCACGAGGCGATCGGCGACCAGCTCACCTGCGTCTTCGTCGATCACGGCCTGATGCGCCTCGGCGAGGGCGACGAGGTGGTCCGCCTGTTCCGCGACCACTACAACATCCCGCTCGTCCACGTTCAGGCGCAGGACCTGTTCATCGGCGCGCTCGAAGGCGTCGACGACCCCGAGGTGAAGCGCAAGACCATCGGCCGGCTCTTCATCGACGTGTTCGAGGCCGAGGCCAAGAAGATCGGCGGCGCCGCCTTCCTCGCGCAGGGCACGCTCTACCCGGACGTGATCGAGAGCGTCTCGTTCTCCGGCGGTCCGTCCGTGACGATCAAGAGCCACCACAATGTCGGCGGTCTGCCCGAGCGGATGAACATGCGGCTCGTGGAGCCGCTGCGCGAGCTGTTCAAGGACGAGGTTCGCCTGCTGGGCAAGGAACTCGGCTTGCCCGAGGCGTTCGTCGGCCGCCATCCCTTCCCCGGCCCCGGCCTCGCCATCCGCTGCCCCGGTGTCATCACCCGCGAGAAGCTGGAAGCCCTGCGCAAGGCCGACGCGATCTATCTCGACGAGATCCGGCAGGCCGGCCTCTACGACACCATCTGGCAGGCCTTCGCGGTGATCCTGCCGGTCAAGACCGTCGGCGTGATGGGTGACGGGCGCACCTACGACCACGTTTGCGCGCTACGCGCCGTCACCTCGGTCGATGGCATGACAGCCGACTTCTACCCCTTCGACATGGCCTTCCTCGGCCGCGTCGCGACGCGGATCATCAACGAGGTGAAGGGCATCAACCGGGTGACCTACGACATCACCTCGAAGCCGCCCGGCACGATCGAGTGGGAGTGAGGAAGTTCGTGGCGCCCTTGCTCAGGCCGACCGTTCCACCTCGATCGGATGCACGCTGAGGCGCGATCCTAAAGCATCGTCCTGGATATCGGATCCAGGACGATGCTCCTGGCTCTTGTTTTCGCATCATCTTTTTTCCGAAAGCCGGCAACCACCTTTCGGGACAATGCTTTAGCGAATTCATCACATCCGTGAGCGTGTCCAGTTGCGGGTTCGCTTCATCGGACAGGGTTCGATAGAGTTGGTCTCGCGACCGGCCGACGTCCTGAGCGATCTGTGTGATTCCGCGGGCGCGCGCGAGGTCACCGAGCGCGTGGGCGAGCAGCGCCGGATGGTTGTCTTCCAGCACGGCATCGAGATTGGCCGCGATGTGGTCGGGCGTGTTCAGGGGCTCGGCGTTGTCGTAAGACTGCGTTTCGAGGCCCATCGTCATAGGGTCAGAACCCAATCAGCTCGGTTATGAGGGGGACTGCTCCCGATCCCTTGCAGAAGGTCGGAAGGTCCGCTTCCGGGCACTTGATGAGCCAGAGCCGCACGACCGGGTTGGGTGGCTTTGCGACGGTCCGCTTTCGGATGACGTCTGCATCCGCAACAGCTGGGGCAAACGCGCGCGCCCCGTCACCGCAGAGGCCGCCGCCAGCACACGCAAGACCCTCAACCTCAACGCCGTCGGGCGTGCGCCCCGTCCGGCACCGTGAGCCATTGCCCAGGCGTCGCCTGAGCTAACCCTTCTCTGCGAAGCTAATCCGACAGCATTGCAATCTGAGGTTGGTCGTATTTCTTCGTCTCACTGCGAATTGGGATATAATATTGCAATCTGACCTGTCAGATACGGCCTAATAATGCGTATCGCATCTAAGGTTGTTCGATTTTACGCTCAGAATTGGATTCGAATTCGCTGCGACCTAGCGCACGGCAATCATTTGTTAATTTGATATATGATAGTCCGAATTTGCTTGCTTAGAGATTAGAGAAAATCATTCGATTTCCGGTCATTTTCAATAATAACAGCTGCATCTTCATCTGGTTCCACCAATCGATCGCAATATATTCCGGGTTAGTGACAGTATTTGCAATAATGCAGTAGTGTTGACTATGCGGCAGGTTTCCTGCGCCGATCGCCTCCTCTCCGGACCTGTGAAATCCATGTCGCCGCCAGGAAGACCGCTCATTCTGTCGCTCTCGCTTGCGATGGCGCACATCGTCGCGTCGGGGAAGATCCCTGCCCTCGCGCAAACCGGCCCCGAACGCGGGATGGCTTCGGCTCACGGAGCCGAGCCCCCCACCCTCTCGGCCATTCCGCGCCTCCGCCGCCTCTCCGGACCCGCACGACCGGCCTTCGGTGGCGCCGGCCTGCCCCTGGCGCGCCCCTCGACGGCGGCCGGGGTCAACACGGCCCCGGCCGGCAGCCTCGACACCCAGAGCGCCGCCCCGCAATGGGGCGTGCTTGGCAATTTCGGCGGTGTGCGAGACGATCTCTTCCGTGCCGGCATCCGCATGGACGGCAGCTTCGACTACCAGACCTCGACCAATGTTCAGGGCGGCCCCTACCAGTCGCTGCGCGGCGCAGGGCAGCTCGCCGTCCGTTCCGCCGTCGACATGGATCGCCTCGCCGGACTCGCCGGCGGCACCTTCAACGTCGCTCTCACCTACCGCTTCGGCCGCGGCCTCACCGCGGACCAGCACTTCGGTGTGCTCCAGCAGACCGAGGAAATCTTCGGCCGCGGCCGGTTCCCGCGCCTGACCCAGCTCTCCTACACCCAGCGCTTCGGCGAGTTCGTCGACCTCAAGTTCGGCCGCCTGCCGGTCAGCACCGACTTTGCCGGCTTCGCCTGCGAGTTCCAGAACCTCACCTTCTGCGGCAACCAGCCCGGCAACCTCGTCGGCAACTACTGGTACAACTGGCCGGTCTCGCAATATGCCGCCCGCCTGCGGCTCGGCAACACCGACACCGGTTATCTGATGGCCGGCGTGTATCAGGTCAATCCGCGCGACCTCGAGAACGGCTTCAACTTCGACCCGTCCGGCGCCGTGGGCGCCTTGGCCATCGTCGAGGCCGCGGCCTTCCCGACGCTCCCGCCCTTCTCCTATCCCGGCAGCTATACGGTCGGTGCGTGGTACCAGACCGGAGGCGGGCCCGACCTCTTCCTCAACCGCGAAGGCCTGCCCCTGGCGGTGGTCGGAGGCGCGCCGGTGGCGAACCGCGAGCGCAGCGGCCTCTACGGCGTGGCCGTACAGGAACTCTACCGTCCCAACCCCGCCAACCCGTTGGGCAGCTTCTCCGCCTTCGTCCGCGTCACGATGGCCAATTCCTCGACCTCGTTCATCGACAGGCAGGAGACCATCGGCTTCGTCTACAAAGGCTTCTGGGCTGCGCGTCCGCTCGATTGGATCGGCTTCGGCATCGGCCAGTCGCATGCCAGCCGTGGCCTGGCGCAGAGCCTCCAGGCGGCCAACCTGCTCGACGGCGGCGCCCGCCCGATCCCCGGATACGAGCGCGCGCTGGAAGTCTTCTACAGCCTTGCCCTCTCTCCCGACGTGGTGGTCCGGCCCAACATCCAGTTCATCAACCGTCCCGGTGGCGTCGCCGGACGGACCGACATCCTCGTCTTCGGCGTCAAAAGCGGCGTCACGTTCTGACGGGGAGAGGCATGGGGCCAGCGCAGCAATGCGACCCGCGCCAACGCAAACGCCCCGACCTTCCACAATCGAACTCCATTCGGGCCCGCCCTCATTGAAGGTTCGCCGCCATGCCGATCGGCCATAGAATTCGCTCGATCAATCTACGATCCATCACGTCGAAAATCATCGGTACGTTCGCGATCCTGGTTGTGTTGTCCGGTCTGACCGGCGGCTTCGCGATCATTAAGGTCGATCAGGTCTCGGCGATCGGCGCGGCGCTGGCCCGTCAGGTCGAGGCCGTGACCTTGCTGGGCGACCTCGCCCGCCTCAGCCAGCAGCTCCGTGCGCTGACGGCGCTGCAGCACTACAGCCCGAGCGAGACGCAGCGCAGCGCCTATGCGCGGGAAGCCGAGGAGAGCCGCATCGCCTTCTCGAAGGCCTGGGGCGATTACGCAACCATGATCGAGGGCCCGCGCGAGGCCCAGCTCGCCGAAACCCTCCGTAACGCGTGGCAGCACTTCCTGGCGATCGAAGAGGAGATCCTCATCCTCGACCGGGCCGGCCTGAGCGAGACCGGAACAGCTGTGCTGCAGGGTGACATGCTCTCGGAGGCTGCCAACTTCTACACCGCGGTGCGGGCCGTGCAGGCCTATCGTCAACAGGAGGTCGAGATCGCCACGGCCGCCGCCCAGGAGATCCGCGCCTCGGCCCGCTTCTGGATCGTCTCGGCCTTGGCCTGTCTGCTGACGCTCTGCACGCTGGCCGGCTGGCTTCTGACGATGACGATCTCCCACCCGATCGGGCGCATGACCGTCGCGATGGGCCGGCTCGCGGATGACGATATCGGCGTTGAGGTCCCCGATCAGCGCCGCTCCGACGAGATCGGCCTGATGGCGGCCGCGGTTCAAGTCTTCAAGGACAACATTATCCGCAACAAGGCTCTCGAGGCCGAAGTGGCCGCCCAGCGCGCTGGGGCGGAGGCGCAGCGCCGGATCGCCATGCGCGAGTTGGCGGAGGCGTTCGATCAGTCGGTCGGGGGGATCGTCACGTCCGTGTCCTCGGCGGCCGTTCAGATGCAGACGACCGCCCGCCACCTCTCGGTGTCGGCCGAAGCGACATCCGTGCGCGCCGTGGCAGTCTCCGCGGCGGCCGAGGAAGCCTCTGTCAACATCCAGTCGATCGCGGGCGCTGCCGAGGAACTTGATGCCTCGGTGACGGAGATCGGCGCCCAAGTCGAGCGCTCCTCGGCGATGTCGCAGGCCGCCGTTCGTGAGACCGAGGGAATGACCGTGCTGGTGCGCGAACTGACGGGCGTGGCCGCCAGCATCGGCGAAGTGGTCGACACCATCGCCGGCCTTGCGGGCCAGACCAACCTGCTGGCACTCAACGCAACGATCGAAGCGGCGCGGGCCGGTGAAGCCGGCCGCGGCTTCGCGGTCGTGGCCGCGGAGGTCAAGGAACTCGCCACCCAAACCTCCCATTCGGCCCGCGAGATCACCGCCAAGATCGAGGCGATCCAGTCCTCCACCGGCCGGACCGCCACGGCCATCGACGGCATCTCCGCCTCGATCCGCTCGATCAACGAGACGGCAACCGCCATCGCGTCGGCCATCGAGGAGCAGGGGGCGGCGACGCGCGAGATCGTTCAGGCCATTGCCCAGGCCTCGAGCGGCACCGGCGAGGTAACCGCCAACATCTCCGGCGTGGCGAGCAACGTCGAGGAAACCGGGACCGGCGCCGCGCAGGTTCTATGCGCCTCGGGTGAACTCGCCCAGCAATCCGATCTGCTGCGCCGACAGGTGCAGTCGTTCCTCGACACCGTACGTGCCGCCTGATGCTCACACTTCCGCCGAGGCTTGCCATGAAGCAACTCAATAGACCCCTGCCTGCCGCCCTGCTGCTGATCGCTCTGGCCGCGCCGGCCGCCGCCGAAACGAGACTGACCTTCTTGATGCCGGAGGCGGGCGACCGTTTCCTGGATAGTCTGCAGTCCGCGGTCATCAGCACGGCCGCTTCCAAGTTCTCCGTCTCAGTCGATGTGGCGGAGGCGGCCGGCAAGGGCGAGACCCAGGTGACCCAGGCTCGCGCAGCCCTTGAAGCAAAGCCGGCAGCCCTGATCGTCACGCCCGTCGATGATGCCAGCGCCAGGACGATCACCGAGATGGCCGCAGTGGCCGGGATTCCAGTGGTGTTCGTAAACAGGCGACCGAGCGGTCCGGTGACCAACAGAATGGCGATCGTCAGCGCGAACCACCTCGTAGCGGGCCGAGTGCAGATGCGAATGCTTGCGCAGCGTCTCGGGGATCGCGGCAACGTGGCCATCCTGCGTGGAAAGGACAGCGAAAACGCCGCCCAGGAGCGCACCGCCGGCGTAAAGGAGATCCTCGGGCAACGGCCAGGGCTAAAGCTCTTGGCGGAGGCGAGCGCCGATTGGAGCCGGCGGCAGGCGCAGGATCAGGTAACGGCGTGGCTGCGCAGCGGCCTGAAGCTTGACGCCATCGCGGCTAACAACGACGAGATGGCCCTCGGTGCGGTGGCCGCCCTCAAAGCGGCCGGCCTCTCGGGCAAGGTCCTGGTCGGCGGCGTCGACGGAACGTCGGACGGGATCGCGGCCGTGAAGAGCGGCAACTTGTCGGTCAGCGTCCTTCAAGATGCGCCGTTGCAGGGGGCCCAGGCGGTGAACGATGCCGTGAAGCTTGCCCGCGGAGAGTACGTGCAGCCCTACGACTGGGTGTCCCATCAGTTGATTCTGGGGGGCAATGAGCGGGCAAACGGACGATGACACGCTTTACGACCGGCGAGTGCCGCAACTGCCTCGCCGCGGCCGGCTACGACACCGACTTGGCCGTCGCTAAATGAGCGGGAGCGGTTCTAGCCGTTGCAAAAGTCTGGTGCGAATTTACTCGGTCAAAGGATGCCGATAAACGGGGCCTTCGCCGAGCGTCAGTTTTGAAAGTTGCCGCCAGACCACCCCAACTCTGAAAGGGGCGTGAAGCTGAAAGGCTGCTTCCGGGCGAAAAATTTATTGCCGCTCCCACCCCGAGCTGAATTTGCCGCACGGCCGATGAAAGTCTGCTTCGGGGGACGACGACAGCGTTCCAGCCGACTAGACTGGGTCGGCTGCGGAACGTCTGCTTCAGGGCGAAGCGTCAGGGTCCGCTTCCCACCCTTAGCAGCCCTTGCCCTAGTTAAGCTGATTGAGTTTGGACCTCAGCGCCTTCGCGAGCGCTTTCGCAGCTCGGATGTCCCGCTCCTGTGAACTCGTGTCTCCGCCGCAAAGCAAAATGACGATCTGTTTGCCTTGGGCGGTGAAGTCGATCCCGTGGCCGGGGCCGTGATCGATCCGCATTTCGCTGCCACCGCCTCCTGCCGATTTGACATCGCCCGGATTGCCGAGTGCCAACCGATCGATGTGCTTGGCGATGCGCGCAACGGCGCGAACGTCGCGCAAATCGTCGATCCAAGTCTGAAAAAACACGCGTACGGCGGATCGTCGGTATAGGGGATTGTGGTCTTTGAACTACGAAGATCAAGTCGGTGCGTATGCAGCTTATCCGGCTTTGCCCGTGTCCTGAGCCGGCAGAGTACCCGATCGATCACAAGAAGAAGCCGCTCTCGTTGTGTCCGACCACGCGAGGGGAATGTTGACCCGCCGCCGAATCCCTCGCTCCGCTTGGAGCCGACGGTTTCCTTCGGGGACCAGAGGGGAACGCAGCGCCGGCTTTCGCGCCCCATGCCGTGGCTGCCCCGCAATTGGAGTGCCTCACAAAACCCCCGGTCCCCGACGTCTCTCGTTCTGGCGATGACAGCACCGTGGAAGTTTCGTGAGAGACACTTTGCGGTGAGCCTCCCCGCCGCCGCCGCCGCCCGAGGCTCCTTCCCGCGCCCCACTCCTCTCTCCTTGCGCGGCTTGTCGCCTGGGCCGGATCGATGCTGCTCGTTGTCCGGGCCGCCATCTGGTTCTCCATCCCCCTTCCTCGGGCCGGGGCTCGCGGTCTATGGCGGGGCTCGATTGATCTCGTTCTGAGCCCGTCATGCGGCTGCGCCACGCCCTCGCCCTGCTGCTGACCCTCCTGCCGAATGCATCTTTCGCCGCGGCGATGCCGACGCGCGTCGTCTCGATGAACCTGTGCGCGGACGAGCTGGTCCTGCGCCTCGCCGACCGGGCGCAGGTGGTGGGCGTCACCGGGTTCGCCCGCGATCCCCGTGGCTCGCTGGTGGCGGACAGGGCCGAGGGATTGCCGGTGATCCGCGGCCTCTCGGAGGAGATCTTGGCTTTGCGCCCCAACCTCGTCGTGGCGGGCGCGTTCACGACGCGGGCCACCGTGGCCATGCTCAAGCGCACCGGTTTTCCCGTGCTCGAACTCGGCGTGCCGGCCGATCTCGACGGCGTGCGCGGGCAGATCCGCACCGTGGCCGCCGCTCTGGGCCATGCGGAGCGCGGCGAGGCGATGGTCGCGGATCTCGATGCGCGCCTCGCCGCGGTCACGCCGTCGGAAAAGCCGCTGCGCGCCCTGGTGATGCGCCCGAATGCCTTCACCGTGGCGCCCGGCAGTCTCGGCGACGCGCTGATCCGCGCCGCCGGGCTCGTCAACGTCGCCGCCGAGATCGGCCGCGACCGGTTCGGGCAGGTGCCGTTGGAGGCCGCAGCCTTGGCGAACGCGGATGTCATCGTCATGGACCAAGCCGAGCCCGGCACTCCCTCGCTCGCCGACACGCTGCTGCACCATCCGGTTCTCGCCGCGCTCCGGCAACGGGGCCGCCTTGTCTCGATCCCGAACCGGTTGTGGGCCTGCCCCGGCCCGCAGGTCGCGGAGGTGGTGGCGCGCCTCGCCGAAGCGGCCCGGCAGAGGGCGGAGCAGCCGTGAACGCTCCCCTTCTCCGCACCGAGCGCCCGACGCGGTGGTTTCGCGCGGCGCGGCCGGCCCCGCTCACGCTTGCCCTCGCGCTCGCCTCGGTACTGCTCACGCTCGCCTCGGTGGCGGTCGGCTATGCGACCGTCGATCTCGTCGCGGCGGCGGCCGATCGGATCGCCGGTCGGGAGACCCTGGCCGCTTTGGTGCTGTGGGAGCTGCGACTTCCCCGCGCCCTGCTCGGCGGATTCGTGGGCTTCAGCCTCGGCCTGACCGGGGCGGTGATGCAGGGTTTCCTGCGCAATCCGCTGGCCGATCCCGGCATCCTCGGCATCTCCTCGGCGGCGGCCCTCGGCGCGGTGATCGTGTTCTATGGCGGCCTTGCCGGCAGTGTGGGCCTCGCCCTGCCCCTCGGCGGCATTGCCGGGGCGGCCTGTGCCGCACTGCTGCTGATCGGCCTCGCCGCCCGCGGCAGCGGCACGCTCGGCCTGATCCTCGCGGGCGTGGGGCTTTCCAGCTTCGCGGGCGCGCTCACCGCGCTCGCCCTCAACCTGTCGCCGAACCCCTATGCGGCCCTGGAGATCGTGTTCTGGCTGATGGGATCGCTGGCCGACCGCAGCCTCGATCACGTTCTGCTCTGCTTGCCGCTCATGGCGCTGGGCTGGGCGCTGATGCTCTCGACGGCCTCCGCGCTCGACGCCCTGGCGCTCGGCGAGGACACCGCCGCGAGCCTCGGCTTCGATCTCACCTCGGTCCGGTTGCGGATGATCGCCGGGGCGGCGCTCGCCGTCGGCAGCGGTGTGGCGGTCAGTGGCGCCATCGGTTTCGTCGGGCTCGTGGTGCCGCACCTCGTGCGGCCGCTCGTCGGCGGCCGGCCGGGGGCGAGCCTGTGGCCGAGCGGCTTTGCCGGAGCCGTGCTGGTGCTCGCGGCCGATCTCGGCGTCCGGCTCTTCGCCACCCGGCCCGAGCTGAAGCTCGGCGTGGTCACCGCCCTCGTCGGTGCGCCGTTCCTGATCGTCCTGCTGCTGCGGAACCGGGGGCGGCCCGCATGAGCCTTTCCGCCCACGCCGTCGATGTCACCATCGACGGCCGCGCCCTCCTGTCCGGCATCGGCCTCGCCCTCGAACCCGGCCGCCTCGTCGGCCTCGTCGGGCCGAACGGGGCCGGCAAGACGACGCTGTTGCGGATTCTCGCCGGCCTCCTTCGCCCGACGAAGGGGGGCGTGGCCCTCGACGGTGCGCCGCTCGACCGCCTCTCCCGCGAGGCCCGTGCTCGCCGGATCGCCGCCCTGTTCCAGGGGGCGGGCGTCGGCTGGCCGATGCGGGTCCGCGAGATCGTGGCGCTCGGCCGCCTGCCCCACCGCCGTGCCTTCGCCGGCCTCTCCGGCGCCGATGTGGCCGCCATTGTCCGTGCCATGGCAGCGACCGGTATCGCCGACCTCGCCGAGCGCTTCGAGCCGACGCTCTCCTCCGGTGAGCGGATGCGGGTGCTGCTCGCCCGCGCGCTCGCGGTGGAGGCTGCGTGGTTGCTCGCCGATGAGCCGATCACCGCCCTCGATCCGGCCCACCAGCTCGACGCCATGGCCCTGCTCCGCGACATCGCCCGGGGCGGGACGGGCGTGGTGGCGGTGCTGCACGATCTCACGCTGGCCGCTCGCTGCTGCGACCGGATCGTGGTGATGGAGGCCGGGCGCATCGTCGCCGACGGGCGGCCCGAGGACGCGCTCACCGATGCGCGGCTGGCCGCGACCTTCGGCGTCACGGTCCGGCGCGGACAGGCACCAGACGGCACGCCCTACATCCTGCCCTGGGCCCGCGTGACAGCGAAGGAGACGAGAGATGCCGCCGACCCCCGTACCCTCTGAGGTCGAAGGCCTGCTGCACGCTGCGCTCCCCGATGCCGGCACCGCCTGGAGTCTCGGCAGCTTCGGCGCCATCGCCGAGTTCATGCGCGACGACGACGAGCCGGTGCGACCCCTGCCGGACGGGCGAATGGGCCTCGCCACCGATCGCGGCGCCGTCGCGCTGACGCTCAGCCCCGGTCTCAGGCCCGTCGCCTACGAGACCGGATTCTCCGGCGGCTACAACCACGCCGTGGCGTTGTGCCTGCCCGATTCGGCCTGCGCCATGAGCGGGCGAACGGTCGTCACCGAACTCGGTCCCGACCTGGAGGCGGCGCGGGAGCAGGACCGCGCGGCGATCCTGTTCGATCTCGGGCTCGGGCTGCTGGCCGTCGATGCCTGTGTGCGCACGAGCGACCCCGATGCCATCGCCTGCCTGCGCGCGGGGGTCGGGAAGCCGATCTTCGCCATGGACAACCCGATCGGCCCGCGCCTCGTCGCGATGAGCCCTCACCGGATCTTCCGCGCCCGCATCGGGCGGATCGAGGTCTATGCGCCGATCCCCGGCCCCGGCGGCACCAGCCCCGAAGGACCGCACACGCACGTCCTGCCGAAGCTCCTGCGGGCCGGGCGCACCCACGCGGCGACGACGCCGATCCCCGGCGGCTTCGTGCCCTGCGGCGGCCTTCACCCGCCCCACCCCTACAAGGACGGGATGGGCCGCCGTATCGCCTTCGACCCCGCCCGCCACGCGGCCTTCCAGGCGCTGCTCGAACGCTGGGGCGACCCCGACCTCCTGGCGATCAAGCAGGGGCTGGCCCCACGGGAACCCGTCTCGCCCAAACACGCGCAATCGGTCCGCCGCGTCGCCGATCTCCAGGCGCGATTCCTGCGCGGCGAGGATGCCGAGGCGCCGGCGGGCGATGCGGACGAGGGAGCCGACGCGCAGGTCTGACCCGGCCTGCGGTTGAAGCCTCGCGGGCGGGACGCGGGGGGGACGGTCGCGCCGGGGCGGGCCCACGCCGGTCGGCGGACCGTCAGAACGACAGCTTCATCCCTGCCACGAACGTGCGCGGCGGCCCGGCAAAGATCGAGCCCGTCGTGCCGGCGAGCGCGGCGCGGCCGTTCTGGGCGCCGGTCGCCGCGTTGAGCGTGTTCGCCAACGGGTTGGCCGAGCCGACATAGGTCGTGTCGAGGACGTTGCGGAGCTCGCCGTACAGGTCGATCCGCCGGGCGTAGCCGTTCGGCAGCAGGGCCGCATAGTGGATGTTGAGGTTCAGGATCGCGAAGCCCGGTACCTTCAGGAGGTTGGCGTTGTCGATGAAGTAGCCGTCCTGCGCCACCACCTCGGCGAATCCGCCGAGCCCGGCCAAGGCGCCGGCCGGCACGTCGTAGCCGATCCGTGCGAGGAGCTGATGGGCGGGGACGCCGGGAATGCGGTTGCCGGCCCGGTCGAAGCGGGCGCTGAGCGCGGCGGCGCTGAGCTGTTCGACGTAATCGGTGTAGACCTGATCGTCGAACGTGTAGGCCAGCACCCCACGCCAGCCCGGAGCAAAGGTCCAATCGGCCCCGACTTCAACGCCGCGATGCTCGGAGGCCGGCGCGTTGAAGGTGTAGTTCAGCAGGCCCGCCCCCGGCGACTGCGTGACGAACTCGTTGTGGAAGAATTCGTAGAAGCCGGTGAGGCTGAGCCGCAGTCCCGCGAAGGGAATGAAATCGGTGCCGAGATCGAAGCCGAGATTCCCCTGCGTCTTCAGGTCGGTGTTGTTGCCGGGCAATCCTGTCGCGTTCACGAACATGCTCGAGAAGGACGGCGTCGCGTAGCCGGTGGCGACCCGGCCGCGCAGGGCCCAGTCCGGATCCGGCCGGTAAACCAGGGCGAGTTCGGGCGCCACGTTGATGAAGCGGCGGTCGGCCTGCGCCAGGGTCGATACGGTGCCGGCGGCCGTCGTCGCGAAGGTGCGGTTGCGCCCGATGACGCTCGATTCCTCCGCGCCGAGGCCGGCCACGGCCGTCCATTGCGGTGCGAGCTCGAGTTCGAGCCGGGCGCGGCCGCCGAGATTCGATTGCAGCGCTTCTTGCAACCCGATCAGCGCGCCGAGGCGGGCGCCGCCATAGGGCGCGCGGTTATAGACGGATGCCGCGATATCGACCGCGCTGTAGGCGAGCGTCACGCTGCCGATGGCCGGCAGGCCGAACAGCTCGCCGCGGCGGGTCAGGTCGGTCTGCACGAAATAGGACGGGAGGCTGCCGCGTCCGGCGGTGGTGTAGAACGGCTGGTTGTAGTTGCGCTCGTCGAAGCCGACCTGCACCCGCCACGCGGTCTGTGCGTCGATGTCGTGCTCCCAGCGACCGGCGATGATCGTGCGCCGGTCGTTGCGGCGGAACGCGCCTTCGGTCGCCGTTACCGGCACCCGCGGGCCGAAGGCGCCGTTCGCCAGGAGGCCGAAGGTGGTGCAGCCGGGTGCCGCCGTCGCCGCCACGTCGCAGCCGCGCTGGTACGGGTTGATGCGGAACTGGTCGAGCGAGGATCGGGCGGGGATGTTGGCCGTGACCTCGTTGTCGATGACCTTGAGGGTGAAGCGGTTATCGGGGCTCGGCGTGTAGCTCGCGAGCAGGTTGATTGTCTGGGTGTCGTAGGACGAATGATCCTGATAGCCGTTGGCGCGCACGTCGCTGGCAAACAGGCTGATCTCGAACGGACCGCTCACGCCGCCGACGCTGAAATAGTTGCTGAGATAGCCGAAGCTTCCGGCATCGACGCCGATCTCGTAGCCGTCGATCTCGCGGCCGGTGCGGGTGCGGAAGGCGAGCGCGCCGCCGGTGGCGAAATTCCCGAACAGGGCCGATTGCGGCCCGCGGAACACGTCGATGCGCGAATAGGCGCGGGGATCGACCAGATCGAAGCGCGAGGCGCCGTCGGGCTGGGTGACGGGGAAGCCGTCCTCCAGCACCACCATGTTGCGGGTGACGCCGGTGGCGCGGGCGTTGTTGCCGCGGATCGAGATCACCACGTCGCGCCCGCCATTGCCCTGGCGCAGGGTCACGCCGGGGCTGTCGAGCAGCACCGTGCCGATGGAAGTGGCGGGGCGTTTGGCGATCGTTCCCTCGCGTCCGACCGCGGTGACGACCTGCCCGGTCGGGCGCTCGATGCCGAGGGCGGCCGCGCCCGGCGGGCCGGAGACACCGAAGCCCGGCGCACCGGACACGGCCGCCGCTCGGCTTTGCGGCGTGCCCTCGCCGGTGACGGCAAGTTCCTCCAGGGTGACGGAATCAGCGACGGTCTGGGCCGCGGCCAAACCCGACAGGGCCAGCGGCGAAGCCGCGAGGAGCCAGGCGGCACGGCGCGCGGCGGAGTGGGAACGCATGGGACGGCTCGTGGCGATGGGAGATCGGGGCGGGCCGCAGGGGCCCGCAAATAGCGGGCGTCAGGGGCGCGCGGCGCGGCGAAGGCCTTGGGTCGCAAGGTCGAGGCCGAGCAGGGCCAGGATCGCGAGGCCGGTCAGCGGGAACAGGGCACCGAGGCCGAGCATCAGGCCTGTGACGGTGGCGACGACGCGCCGGTCCCGCGGCCAGGGCGGCGTGCCGAGGCGCCCGGCCGGGCGGCGTTTCCACCACATCACCGCGGCGGTGACCGAGAGCAGGATCGTGCCGAGGCAGAAGGCGAGCATGGCGAACTGGTTCGCCCGCCCCCAGAATTCACCCTTGTGGATGCCGATGCCGTACTGGATCGCCCGCGCCACGGGACCGAGATCGGAAAAGCGCACGTCGATGATCGGCTGGCCGCTGTAGCGGTCCAGGGAGACCATGCGCTGACCCACGACGTCGCGCGGATAGGCGGAGGCGGCGTAGACGCCGGTCTCGCCCAACGGTAGCGCCAGCTCGAAGCCCCCGGGCAGAGCCATGTCGCGAAGAGTCGCGGCCGCGCGGTCGATGCCGAGGGACGGCGCTCTGGATGGAGCCGATCGCGGCATCGGTGCGTCTTCGAGCGCCCAGCCGGCGTTCTCCAGGCGCGCACCCATCGGCACGGTGGAGACGGCCTTGCCGGCCCAGAGCTGGGTCGGCTGGCCAAGCCCGGCCCGGTTCGACCAGGCCCGCAACTCCTGCCCCCACCAGACCGACCACGGCAGGCCGGTGAGCGCGAGAAACAGCAGGCCCGCCCCAGCGAACAGGCCGGTGGCGGCGTGAAGATCGCGCCACCAGACCCGGCGTCGCGGTGTCTCGCGCAGGCTCACGGCACGTCCCCGGCGCTGCCCCTCCCCTTGCGGCCACCACAGATAGGCGCCGGTCACGACGAGGATGATCGCGAACCCGGCCACGATCTCGATGAGCGCGTTCGCCGCCGTACCGAACAGGGTAAGGCTATGCAGGCCGCGCACGATCCCGAAGAACTCGCGATCCGCGGCGACGCGATCGAGCACATCGCCGGTATGGGGGGCGAGGTAGACGAGGATCTTGCGGTCGCCTTCGGCCAGGGTGACGAGGGCCGAGGCGGCAGGGCCGGCGGGCTCGGTGTACGAGAGCGGGTTGCCAGCTGGCACCGCCTGCATAGCGTTGAAGATCAGGCGGTCGGGCCCGAGCGGGGGGCGGCCCGAGGATTCGACCACCGTGCGGTGGGCGAATACGGTCGCGTTGATCTCGGCCTTGAACAGGTAGAGCGCGCCGGTGGCCGAGAGCAGAATCAGGAAGGGCAGGCAGAGCAGGCCGGCATAGAAGTGCCAGCGCCATACGGCCCGGTAGACCGCATCGCGCGAGACGCGCAAAGCCGCCGCGGCGGTGAAACCGGCGGTGCCCGACAGGGTGGAAGGCATGGGTTCGAAATCCGCGTCTGAGGGATCGGAGCGATCTTCTCAGGCGGCGGGTGGACCTCGGGGACTGGTGCCCTGATCGGGCGGTGCGCGGGCGCGGATCGTCTGCGCGGCGCGCCACGGCACGGGGGCGGCGCGCGGCGGCCGGAGGGCGACTGCGGACGCGACCTGTGCCGGCGGCGGGACTTGGACGGCCTGGACCTGCGTGCAGCAGGCGTGATGACCGCAGGGCTGCTCGTCGTCGGCCGGCGTGCCGGAGGGGGAAACATGCTCCGCGCAGAGAATGCCGCCGTCGAGGCGCGGCAGGGCGGGCGCGAGAACCGCGAGGAAGGCCTGGAAGACAAGCGCGTAGAGCGCGATCACCCCGATGATCGCGCGGCCGTGCACGGATCGGTGCGGGCGCTCGCGCATGGCCATGCTTCTAGAGCATCATTCCGAAAGGTGGCTACCGGCTTTCGGAAAAAGACGATGCAAAACGAGAGCCCGTAGCCTCGTGCTGGATCCGATCTCCAGCACGATGCCGGCGCGCCCGGTCAACGGGGACGCGCGGGCGACGCGCGTCCTGCGACGGCCAAATCAGGCCGGCATGCCGGCCGGCTCGAACAGGAAGTCATCGACGGAAGGAATCGTCACCGCGAGGCTCGCGCCGTAGCTCGCCTTCGACAGGCGCCACGGCCGCTCGGCGCGGGCGCGGATCGCCTCGGACGGCCGCAAGCGGCGCAGTGTGCCGTCCTCGTCCATCTCCTCGATCGTCAGGAAGCCGTAGACCTGGAGGCGCGAGGCGATGAGCTTGGTCTCGCGGTCGCCCGCCGGAACCCGCAGGCTGCCCGTGGCATAGACCGCATCCATCAGGTTGCGCTGGTCGCTTCTCGACCGGCTGCGGGGAGGCTCGCCCGCTCCGAATGCCGCATTGATGGCGCCCTGCCGTGCGGCCGCAGGCCGACGGAAGGGGATGACGTTGTCCGTTCCCGGAACGCTACGCATACACAGGTACCTTCGTATCGCGGAAAGCTCCCCGACCGGCGCGCTCTCACGGCGCCGTCCGGTCGATGCGAAGCTTTCGACGATCCCGATTAATGCCTGCTTAGCCATGCCCGGCCGAGGGGCGCGGAAGGCGTCCCGAAACGGGCCGCCTCCCCCTGCCGGCCCTCGCGACTCAGTTCAGGGCGACGGTGAAGTCCCCTTCGGTCTTGGCGCGGATCTCGTCCTCGGTGACGCCGTCGGCGAGCTCGACCAGGGTCATGCCGCCATCGCCCTTCTTGTCGATGGTGAAGACGCCCAGATCGGTGATGACCATGTCGACCACGGCGGTGCCGGTCAGCGGCAGGTCGCAGGCCTTCAGGAGCTTGGGCGCCTCCGAGCCGTCCTTGCCCTTGGCAACGTGCTCCATCACCACGACGACCTTCTTGACGCCGGCGACGAGGTCCATCGCCCCGCCCATCCCCTTCACCATCTTGCCGGGGATCATCCAGTTGGCGAGGTCGCCGTTCTGCGCCACCTGCATCGCGCCGAGGATCGACAGGTCGATATGCCCGCCGCGGATCATTCCGAACGAGTCGGCCGAGGAGAAGTAGCTCGTGGTCGGCAGCGCGGTGATGGTCTGCTTGCCGGCGTTGATGAGGTCGGGATCCTCCTCGCCCTCGTAGGGGAACGGCCCCATGCCGAGCATGCCGTTCTCGGATTGCAACTGCACCGACATGCCCTCGGGGATGTAGTTCGACACCAGCGTCGGAATGCCGATGCCGAGATTCACGTAGAAGCCGTCTTCCAGCTCCCGGGCGGCGCGCTCCGCCATCTGCTCACGGGTCCAGGCCATGGTCTTGACGTTCCCTCGTTTGGCGCATCCTCGGAGCGACGATGCGCCGTCCACCGCTGGGGCGGCGACGCGCCGTCGCGCTCATAGCCTCTCGGCCGATATTCGAATCAGATCTGGCCGCCGCCGGCCGCTGCCGCTTCCGGCTCCTTGCGCTTGCGCACGGTGCGCTGCTCGATGCGCTTCTCGCGCACCGGCACGTGGAGGATGCGGCCGATGAAGATGCCCGGCGTGTGGATGTGGTCGGGGTCGATCTCACCCGGCTCGACGAGATGTTCGACCTGCGCGACCGTCACGTCCGCCGCGGTGGCCATCATCGGATTGAAGTTGCGCGCCGTCTTCCGGTAGACGAGGTTGCCCTCGGTATCGCCCTTCCAGGCGTGGACGATGGCCAGATCCGCGAACAGCCCGCGCTCCATCACGTAGCTCTCGCCGTCGAACTCGCGCACTTCCTTGCCCTCGGCGACCTTGGTGCCGACGCCGGTCTTGGTGAAGAAGGCGGGGATGCCCGCGCCGCCTGCACGGATGCGCTCGGCCAGCGTCCCCTGCGGGTTGAACTCGATCTCGAGTTCGCCGCCGAGATACTGGCGGGCGAATTCCTTGTTCTCGCCGACATAGGACGAGATCATCTTCTTCACCTGACGGGTGTCGAGCAGCTTGCCCAGGCCGACGCCGTCGATGCCGGCATTGTTGGAGATGATGGTGAGGTCCTTCACGCCCGCGGCCTGGATCGCGTCGATCAGCTCGTCGGGGATGCCGCACAGGCCGAAGCCGCCAGCCATGATCGTCATGCCGTCGCGCAGGAGGCCGGCGAGCGCCGCCTTCGGATCCGGGTAGACCTTCTTCATCGACAGCGTCCCTTCCTTCGTCTTCCGCCAGGGCGGGCCATGATCCGTTGGCCACGATACAATGTCCGAGATTCGGCGGCCGGCCGCGCTCCCGATCGATGGCGATCGGGTGTGCAACGCGAAGCGGGTCCCGTCAAACCGGCGACGCATTTGTACGCAATGCAAAACCCCCGCGCCGTAACCGCTTGCCCGGTGGGCGGGGCTGCGGCCGTCCTCATCGAAGCCCGGCCCGCCCCATCCACTGCATTGCGGGCCGGTCTGGCCCCGTTCGCGGGACAGGAGAAAGGGAACCGGCTAAGGAGTCGGATCGCACGGCTCGCAACGCCGACGCGGTTCGGCCGAACCCGATCCGCGTCGCCCGCCTACGGAGTGCAATGTCGCTGCGCCGCACCCTTTCCGCCCTCGCCCTCGGACTTGTCGCCGTGGGTTTGGTGGCTGCCTGCCTGCCGTGGTCGATCGAGGCTCCCGGCGCCGCCCGCTTCGTCAGCCGCGGCCTGCAGCAGGACTGGGGCGTGGCTTTGGCTGCCCGCGGACGCACGGAGGTCGTGCTGCTGCCCCTCCCCCGGATCGTGTTCGAGGATATCCGCCTGACCGAGGGCGATGCCGCCGGGCCGGTGCTAGCCGCGGGCGGGAACCTGTCGCTTCAGCTCGGTCTCGCCGCGCTGCTCACCGGCCGGGTCGAGGTCGATTCCCTGACGCTCGACGGGTCGGAGCTGGTGCTGCCGCAGGAAGCGGGGGATCCCCGCTGGTCCGCGGCGGCCGAGCGCCTGACCCATAGCATCGCCGGCCAGGACGGTGACCGGCCCCGGCGGATCATTCTCGCCCGCTGCGTGCTTACGGGCCGCGACCCGCGGGACGGGACGCTGCAAACGGCCCGCGACGTCGATCTCACGATCTCCTGGCCGGCCTGGAGCGAGAATCTGGCGGTGAACGGGGGATTGCGCTGGAACGACGGCAGCGCCCGGATCACCCTGACGGGTCTGCGGCCCTACGCGCTCTTGGCCGGCGGCGAGAGCCCGTTCACCGCCGCCCTGACATGGCCGACGGGTTCACTGAACGCCCAAGGCAACGGCAGTCTGCGCGACGGCCTCAAGGCCTCGGGCACCGGCAGCCTCCAGACCCGATCCCTGCACAAGACGCTGGCCCTGACCGGCGGGGGGCTCGCCCTGTCGCCCTTCGTCGAGGATTTCGCGGTCGAGGGCAGCTTCGAGGCGGCCTCCGGTCAGATCCAGTTTCCGAGCGTCACCGTGCGCAGCGACGGGAACGTGCTGGAGGGGGCGGGCTCGGCCACCTTCGGCCCGCAGCGAAGCGCGGTGCAGGCCACGCTCGCGGCCGAAAACCTCAACCTTTCGCCGCTGCTCGCCGGCCTCCTGCGCCTGACGGGCTTCGATCGTGCTGCCGACGACGCGGCCGGGCACAGCCAGTCCCTCGACCTGCGTCCTTTCACCGGGGGCGACCTCGATCTGCGGATCTCCGCCGGCAACGCCCGGATCGGGCCGGTGCAACTGACGGATCTCGCCTCCAGCGTTCTCGTGCGCGAGGATGGCATCGAGGCGTCGCTCGGCCGTGCCAACGTGCGGGGCGGTATGGTCAAGGGCCGGGTTTCCCTCGCCGCCGACAGGGGCGAAGCGGCCCCCACCCGCGTGAAGGCACAGGGCAGTTTCGACGGGCTCGATCTCGGTGCCCTGCTGGACGATCTCGGCCAGTCCCGCTGGGTGCTCGGGGCGACGCGGGGCAGTCTCGCCCTGGAGGGCGCCGGCCACGATATCGATGCCCTGGCCCGTTCCGTATCAGGCCGGGTCGCGCTGGAGAGCGCGGACGGCGCCCTATCCGGGCTCGACCTCGCCGACGTGGTCCATCGCGGCGGCGCGGTCGCGCCGGGGGCGTTGGCCCGGCGCAACGGCCGGACGCCGTTCGAGCATGCGGCCGTGACCCTGCTGTTCGCCGATGGCATCGGCGAGATCGTCGAGGGCCGGCTCGCCTCCCGCACACTCGGCGCGTCCCTGAACGGGCGCGTCGCCCTGGCCGACCGCCGTTTCCAGGCCCGGGCCGAGATCCTGTCGCGGGCCACCGCCTCCGCCGACGGGGCGTCACCCGCCGCCACGCTGTTCGAGATCGCCGGTCCCTGGGATGCCGTGAGCGTCCGGGCCAGCGCCGGGCCGCGTCCCGCCGGGGACGAGGCACGCCAGCGTGCCGACCCCGGTTCCTTTCAGCGGCCCGGCGCCGATCTGCCGCTCGGCATCCGCGCCTACGTGCCTGCGAACACCGCCCCCTGAAATCCGGACCAGCGAGGTCCGATCAGGGAGACGATCTTCAGGAGTTGCCGCTGGCCGTGCCGGCCGTGGACGTGCTGCCGGAGCCGTTGCCGCCCTTGGCCTTCTCGAAGGCGCGGCGGACGAGGTCGGTGCCGACTTCCAGCGCCGCGTCGAGCGCCCGCTGCGACAGGGTGCCGGCCTCCACCGTCTCCCCGGCATAAACCGGCTGCTCCAGGGCGAGGGTGTCGCCGCGGGTGACGCGCAGGCGGCCGACCTCGCGGCCCTGCGCCACGGGCGCGATGAGCGGCCCCTGGTAGACCACCTTGGCGGTCACCCGGTCCGAGGTGCCGCGCGGCAGCAGCAGGCGCACCGGCTTGTTGGCCACCACCGGCACGGAGCCCTTCTCGCCGCCGAAGACCGAGACCTCGGCAACCGTTTCGCTTGCGGCGAAGACCTGCCGCGGCTCGAAGGCGCGGAACCCCCATTCCATCATCTTGCGGGCTTCCGCCGCGCGGTCACGCGCGGTCTTCAGGCCGGAGACCACCATGATCAGCCGCTGGCCGTTCTGCACCGCCGAGCCGGTGAGCGCGTAGCCCGACTCTTCGAGGTAGCCGGTCTTCAGGCCGTCGGCGCCGATATCGAGGGTCAGGAGCGGGTTGCGGTTCTGCTGCTTGATCTTGTTCCAGGTGAATTCACGCTCGGAATAGATCTTGTAGAACTCGGGGTAGGTGTCGATGAGGTATTGGGCGATCCGCGCCATGTCGCGGGCGGTCACCTTCTGGTCGGGGGCCGAGTAGCCGGTCGCGTTGCGGAAGGTCGAGCGCGTCAGCCCGATCTCCTTGGCGCGCTGGTTCATCATCCCGGCGAACGCCTCTTCGGTGCCCGCCATGTTCTCGGCGATGGTGATCGCCGCGTCGTTGCCCGACTGCACGATCAGGCCGCGCAGCAGGTCGGAGAGCTTGATGCGGCTGTTGACCTGCGCGAACATCGAGGAACCGCCGCCCCCGGCCCCGCCGCGGCGCCACGCGTCCTCGGTCACCGTGAACTCGGTGTCCATGGAGAGGCGCCCCTCCTTGATGGCGCGGAACACGATTTCCGCGGTCATCAGCTTGGCCATGCTCGCCGGGGAGAACGGTTCGTCGGCCGCCTTCTCGAACAGCACCGAGCCGGAATCGGCATCGATCAGGATCGCGTGCGCGGCCGCCGTCTGGAACGTCTGGGCGCGCGATGACGCCGGATGGAGGAAAGCGCTGACAATCGCGGCCAGCATTCCCGCGAGCGCCCAGCGCGCCGCTCGGAACCGTCTCTCACTCATCCCGGCCTCTCCCACGATCCCGTTCGCCGCCCGCCCCAGATCAAGCGTGACCTTAGCCCGGATGCAATGCGATTTCGAAGGCAAAGTTCGATCCCGCAGCGCGGCATGACCGCGCCGAAGGGCCACGCGTTTGCTTGTGGAAAACCAGGGCAAACACCATATCAAGTCCATGGGATTTCGACGCTTTCACCCCGGCGACGGGCCTTCCTCCCGCTCCCGTCGCGCGCCTGCGCCGGCGTCCGACGGTGGGGTACGGAGCGTGTGGCGCACGCTGCCTCTCGAAGGCCGCTTCGAGGTGGTCTACGAGGACGCCCGCGGCGCCTGGACGACCCGCACGCTCGACGCGCGCGAGCTGAGGCTCGGGCCCGGCCGCACTCTGCTCGGCGGCATCGACCGGGCGCACGGACTCTATCGCGGCCTGCGCGCCGACCGCATCCGACGGCTCACCGAGCCCGCCTCGGGCACGCGGATCGAAACCGGTATCCTGGATTGGCTGCTCGTCCACGCCGAGGCGCAGCGGAAGGCTCGGAGCGCGCGCATCCCCCGCCGGGCGGCGTGAAGGAGCGAAGTTTTCGTCTCGAAGCGCAATCGCGTGGGGACAAGAGGCCCCTCGTCGGCTCGCGGTGACGCACGTCCTTCGGTATAGCCGGTTCTATGGAACTGATCTCCGCAACGCAGGCTCTGTCCGACGCCTGCACCCAACTCGCCGCGCAGCCGTTCGTGACCGTCGATACGGAGTTCATGCGCGAGACGACCTATTATCCGAAGCTCTGCCTGATCCAGATGGCCGGGCCCGACGGATTCGCCTGCCTCGTCGATCCGCTCGCGAAAGACCTCGATCTCAAGCCGTTCTTCGATCTGATGGCCGATGAGAGCACCGTGAAGGTGTTCCATTCGGCCCGGCAGGACCTGGAGATCATCTGGCTGCTCGGCGGGCTTCTGCCGCAGCCGTTCTTCGACACGCAGGTCGCGGCCATGGTCTGCGGCTACGGCGACTCGGTGTCCTACGAGCAACTGGTCAACGATGTCGCCAAGGCGCGCATCGACAAGTCCTCCCGTTTCACGGATTGGTCGCGGCGCCCCCTGTCCGAGGCGCAACTCGCCTACGCCCTGTCGGACGTCACCCATCTCGTGACGATCTATCAGGTGCTCGCGGCCGAGCTGCTGAGCACCGACCGCGGCCTCTGGCTCGACGAGGAGATGGCGGTCCTCACCTCGCCGGAGACCTATCAGGCCGAGCCCGCCCAGGCGTGGCGCCGGCTCTCGGGGCGGATGCGCAAACCGCGCGAGATCGCCGTGCTGATGGAAGTGGCCGCGTGGCGCGAGGCGGAAGCCCAGAGCCGGAACGTCCCGCGCGGGCGCATCCTCAAGGACGAGGCGGTGATCGACATCGCCACCGCCGGGCCCCGCAGCGTCGAGGCCCTGGGACGCCTGCGCACCATCCCTGCCGGATTCGAGCGCTCGCGCACCGGCACCGAGATCCTCGCCTCGGTCGAGCGGGGTTTTGCCCGCGATCCTTCGCAGATCGCCGTACCCGAGCGCAGCCGCTCCCGCGGGGGCGGCAGCGGCGCCCTGGTCGATCTGCTGAAGGTGCTGCTCAAGGCGGTGGCCGAGGCAGAGGGCGTGGCGCCCAAGATCATCGCCACCGTCGATGATCTCGAAGCACTCGCCGAGGACGACGCGGCGGATGTGGCCGTGCTCCAGGGCTGGCGCCGCTCCCTGTTCGGGGACAAGGCGCTGGCGCTCAAGCACGGACGCATGGCGCTCGCGGTCGAGCGCGGCCGGGTCACCGTGCGCGAACTGCCGTAGCCGTTCGCCGTCGCGGCGGGCGGCGACCTCATGGCCCGGGCAGCCGTAACAATCCGGCCACGGACGATGACGGTCGCTCGGTCGGCCTTCGTGTGCGGCTCGCATGAGAGACGGACCCTCCCCGCCCCGAACCCGCCCCCATTTCCCGACGCAGCCTGGGGGGAAGCGGGGAACTGTCATCGCAGCATCTTGGCGTTGGAACGCGGGTGCCGTAGTTCGGGATTAAGTGGCAAATCCTTTTGCCTCTCATTCCCGGCTGCTGGCCCCTCCCCATGTTCGAGCCGAACGAAGTCCTGCAGGTCTTGAGCGGTCGCGGCGCCGTGTCCGCTCAGGGGATCGAGCCGGTCGCGGTCCGCTACAAGGTCGTCATCGAGCGCCGTGACGGCATCGTCCTCGCCCATGGCAGCCTCACCGGCCGGCACGCGGCGCTGCACCCGCTCTGGATCACGCCCGATGCGACGCTTCACCTGAAGGATTCCCGGCGCTTGGCCGTGTCCCTCACCGACCTCGTAGGCGATACTGCGGAGTTCGAGAGCACCGAACCGGTTGCGCCGAGCTGACGCCGGCCCAACAGTGGGGCCGACCTCCTGCCACGCTCCCCACCGGTTCATGACGCAGACCCCTTCACCTGCGGCCCGAGAGGACGGGGCCCGTTTCACGCTGGCCTGCCGCCAGCCCTACGATTGGGCACATCTCGAACGATTCTTCGCCGACCATGCGAGCCCCGGCGTCGAAACCGTGACGGCCGGCCGCTATGCCCGCACCTTCGCCCTCGACGGGCACTGCGGCACCGTCTCCGTGGCGGCCGAAGCGAGCGCTCTGTCGGTCCGTATCCGTGGCCTCGGTTCAGATGACGACCACGAAAACCTCCTCGCGCGGGTGCGGGCGATGTTCGATCTCGACGCCGACCCGCGGATGATCGCCGCCGGACTCGGCCGCGATCCGTTCACGGCGGCCCTCGTGGGGCGCCGGCCGGGTCTGCGGATGCCGGGCGCTTTCGACGGGTTCGAACTGGCGGTCCGGGCGATCCTCGGCCAGCAGGTCTCGGTCGCCGCCGCGACGCGCCTTGCCGGCCGCCTCGTCGCGGGTTTCGGCACGCCCCTCGATGGGGAGACGTGCGGGAACGAGCCGGGTCTCACCCACCTGTTTCCGACGCCGGAACAGCTCGTGGACGCCGAGATTTCGCTCGTGCTGAACATGCCCCGCGCCCGCGGCCGGGCGATACAGGGACTTGCCGCGGCGATGCTCGCTACGCCGGATCTGTTCGCGCCCGGCGGCGAACTCGACGCGACGGTCGCCCGTCTGAAGGCGCTGCCCGGCATCGGGGATTGGACCGCGCATTACGTCGCCATGCGCGCGCTGGCTCAAGCCGATGCCTTCCCGGCGGGGGATGTGGGGCTGATGCGTGCTCTCGATACCGGCACCGGGCGGCCGAGCCGGCCTGCGCTTCTCGAGCGCGCGGCGGCCTGGCGGCCCTGGCGGGCCTATGCGGCGATCCATCTCTGGGCCGAGGATGCCGCGCGGAGGATGCCATGACGATCCGTGATCCCGCCGCCGCCGACGAGGCCGGATGGCGCCGGCTCTGGGCCGGCTACCTCGCCTTCTACGGTGAGACTCTGCCTGAGGCGGTCACCGCCGCGACCTGGGCGCGCATTCTCGATCCGGCCTCGCCGGTCTTCGCACGGCTGGCGGAGCGGGACGGATTGTTGCTCGGAATGACGGTCAACGTCCTTCACGAGGGGACGTGGAGTACGGCACCGGTCTGCTACCTGGAGGATCTGTTCGTTGCGCCCGAGGCGCGCGGCGGCGGCATCGGCCGGGCACTGATCGCCGACCTTATCGATCGGGGTAAGGCATTGGGCTGGTCGCGGCTCTACTGGCACACGCGGGCCGAGAACGCGCAGGCCCGGCGACTCTATGAGCGCTTTGTCGCTGCCGACGACTTCTGCCGCTACCGCCTCGTCCTGTAAGCGTTAACGCGGCGTTTACCATGATGGCGTCACGGTTGGGCTCAGCGGAGAGAGCGATGAACCGACGAGTCGGCCGTACTTTCGATGTCCTCAGCGAGGCGCAGCTCGTGGCCGGGCGCACCGTCGCCCGCCGGGTTGCTCCGGACGCCCTGGCGCCCCATGCCGGGCCGCGGCCGATCGCCCAGCTTCTCGACACCATCCAGCACGTTGCGGAAGCCGCGACCGGCGAGCGCAGCTTCCTGCATGTCGGCGCGGCGCCGCGCCGGAAGGGCTGAGGGGCGCGAGGGCCTCAGGCCGTGGGCGGTTCACCGCCGAGTTCTATCAGGACGATTTCCGGCGGCACCCCGAAGCGGATGCCGACCCCGCTGACGCCGAGGCCGCCGGAGATGATGAGGTGGCGCCCGTCCTCGAGCACATGGCCGTAAGCGAAGCGCTGGCCGTAGCGGGAGGGCAGCACCGGCGAGTAGCCCAGCACGCGGATCTGGCCGCCATGGGTATGGCCCGAGAGCGTGAGGGAGACGCGGGGGGGCACCTTCACGAAGATATCGGGCTCGTGCGCCATCAGGATCACCGGCGCCGCATCCGTCACCTGCGCCAGCGTGGCCGGAAGGTCGGCGAGGCTCCGAAGACTGCCGAGCGGGCGGAACGGCTCCTGATCCGCGACCCCGGCGATCCAGAACGGCCGGCCGTCATGCGTCAGACGAACCGCGTCGTTCTCCAGCACCGGAATGCCGCGCGCTTCGAGCAGCCGCCGGATCTCGACGGGGCCCTTGCCCGCACGCATCGCCTCTGAATCGTCCCACCAGTCGTGGTTGCCAAGGACGGCGTAGGTGCCGAGCGGCGCGCGCAGACCCTCGGCCAGCCGCGCGAAATCGGACAACGGCACCCGGTGCCACGTCACCTTTCGGCCGGCGGGATAATCGCCGAGCAGGAGGATCAGGTCGGGGGCGAGCGCGTTCGTCGCCGCCACGATCTCCGCCACCCGGTCGAGCGGCATGTAGGGCTCGCAGACATGGATGTCGGCGAGCACCGCGATGCGCAGCCGGTGCCCGGGGTCCCAACCCGGCGGCGTCAGACTGTAGCGGGTCAGCGCGAGCCGGAACCGCGGTTCGACGATGAAGGCGTAGGCGCCCCCGGAGCCGAGGGTCAGCGCCGAGGCGCCGAATCCGCCGAGAATCTGCCTGCGAGTCGGGAGAATGAGCATGCCGCCAGAGCCGATGGAGTGGCGGCAGCGTCAAGCCTCAATCGACGGGCTCGTCCTCGTGAACGAAGCGGACGGTGTTCCGGGCCTCAGCCTTGGTGCGGGCCGCTTTCATGGCAGCGCTGCTGACATGGACCGCGGCGGCCAGCGCCGGCAGAGCGACGGGGCGGAAATTCTCGCGATCCCCGGCCACGGTTACCGGGGAGGCGATGCCCGGCTCGGCCGCGAAGGTCGGGGTTCGGCTGGGGGCGTACATGGATCCTGTCCTGTTAGCGCGTCGGAACGGCCGGTTGGCGACCGCGTCGGCTCGATCGTTGGTCTCGCGAACATCGCGAGGACGACTCTTCGACACCCCTCTCGTGGCGAGATTGCGAAGATGCCGTCCTCCCTTTGATCGACCCGATTACATGAACGGAAGCTTAAGACTTCGGATCGGCCTGAATTTCGCGCAAGGCGAGAAATCGGGCATGGCCTATGGTCGCTTTTCGGCCACGCGATAGTGCATTGCAACGCGGCCCATCTTGCAACGCCCTCCGTGGATCTACACCGGAAGAGCCCGCGACTTGATCCGCTGTCCCGATGCGCGGCTCATGGGGCCGGCATTGGTTCCAGTCCCTCCTGCGCGATCCAGGCTGAGGTGCGATCCAGGGCACGGGCCAAGCGCTCGAACAAGGTATCGATTTCGTCAGGTTCGATCACCAGCGGCGGGCAGACGGCGATGCGGTCGCCGGCCAGGAAGCGCACGATGAGCCCCTCGTCCTGCGCGAAGGCGACGCAGCGCGCCGCCACCGCCGCCTTCGGCTCGAACTGCCGCTTCGAGGGTTTGTCGGCCACGATCTCGATGCCGCCGATCAGCCCCATGCCCCGCGCCTCGCCGACGAGGGGATGGTCGGCCAGCCGCGCCAGGGCGGCCTGGAAATGCGGCGCACGCTCCCCGGCCCGCTCGACGATACGGTCGCGCCGGTAGATGTGCAGCGCCCGGTTGGCCACCGCGCAGGCGACGGGATGCCCGGAATAGGTGGTGCCGTGGCCGAAGCCGCCGAGCTTGACGCTCTCGTCGAGCATCGCCCGGTAGAGCGGCTCGTCGATGCTGATGCCGCCGAGCGGGAGGTAGCCGGAGGTCAGAGCCTTGGCGAAGGAGAGGGTGTTCGGGCGCATGCCGAGCGCCTCGCTGCCGAACCACGTGCCGAGCCGGCCGAAGCCGCAGATCACCTCGTCGGCGACGAGGCGCACGTCGTAGCGATCGAGCACCGCCTGGATCGCCGGGAAATAGCCGGCCGGCGGCACGATGGCCCCGCCCGCCCCCATCACCGGCTCGGCGAAGAAGGCCGCCACAGTGTCGGGATCCTCGGCGAGGATCTGCGCTTCGAGTTCCGCCGCGAGACGCTGCGAATAGGCTTCCTCGGTCTCGCCCGCTTCAGCGCCGCGGTAATGGTGCGGGCAGGCGGTGTGGAGGAAGCCGTCGATCGGCAGGTCCCAGTCGGCGTGGTTGGCGGGAAGGCCGGTGAGCGAGGCGGTCGCCACGGTGACGCCGTGGTAGCCCTTCCTGCGGGCGATGATCTTCTTCTTGCGCGGGCGTCCCAGCGCGTTGTTCATATACCAGAGAAGCTTGACCTGCGCGTCGTTGGCCTCGGAACCCGAGGACGTGAAGAAGATCTTCGAGGTCGGGACCGGCATCAGCTCCTTGAGCGTCTCGGCCAGCTCGATCGCCGGATCGTGGCTGCGGCCCGAGAACAGGTGGGCGAAGGGGAGCCGGCCCATCTGCTCGGCGGCGGCCTCGACCAATTCCTCGTTGCCGTAGCCCAGGGCCGTGCACCACAGCCCGGCCATGCCCTCGAGATAGGGGCGCCCGTCTGTGTCGTAGACCCAGACGCCGTGGCCTCGCTCCAGCACCAGCGGGCCCGTCTCCCGGAAGGTGGCGAGATTGGTATAGGGATGGATCAGGGTCTCGACGTCGCGGGCGGCGATGTTCGACAGCATGATGCGGCAGCCGGAAGTCTTCGCCGACGGGGCGCGCCGGCAACCTCGCCACACTAACGGCCGCAATCTCCCTCAGGAAGGCGCCGTTCGCCTCATCGATTGACACAACCGACCCGCTCGCGATGCTCGATCCGGCCACCATCGTCGCCGTGCCCGCTCCGGGCCGCGCCTGCGGCCCCTGCACCTTGTGCTGCAAGGTCTACGACGTGCCCGCGGTCGAGAGCCCGGCAGGGCGGTGGTGCCGGCATGTCCGCTCCGGCGGCGGCTGCGGCATCCATGCCGAGCGGCCCGACCATTGCCGGGCCTTCCACTGCCTCTGGATGACGGAAACCTGGATCGGTCCGGAATGGCGTCCGGACCGGGCCAAGATGGTGCTCAGCCTCGACCCCGTGACCCGCTTCCTCAATGTGCAGGTCGATCCCGGTCAGGCGGGAGCGTGGAAGCGCGCGCCGTATCACGACCAATTGCGGCGCTGGGCTGCGGCCTCGCTGCCGCTGCAGCGCTACGTCCTCGTTCACGTCAACAGGATGACGACGGTCGTCCTGCCGGATCGGGATGTATCCCTCGGCACATTCGGGCCCGGCGACCGGTTGGTCGGCCGCGAGCGGATGAGCCCGGCCGGGATGACCGCCGACGTGGAGAAAGTTTCGCGGCCGGCTTGAGGCGGCCCATTGCTCGAGCGTGCGATCTTCCAGCGCCCCAAATTTCGATGCCGGCTTCAGGTCATGCAGCGACCGGGAACCATGCGGCGCGCCTCCGGCCCGACGAGCGAGCTGAGCGGCGCTTCGCAGCCCTCCCGCGTCAGGCGACGGGGCTTGGCCGGCAACTCTTCCTGAGCGGAGCGGGTCGGGATCGACTCCGAACGCGTGGGCGGGCGGGGCGCGGTCGCCACATGGATCGGGGTGAGAGCGGTGGAATAGGGACGCATGCCCGGCAGCGGTGTGGCAGGCGCCTCGTAGGCGACGCGCGGGGCCGTCGGGGCCCCCATCGCATCGGCCTCCTGCCGGACGACCGGCAGAAGCAACAGGGTCATGATCGCAGCGGGAACACTCACACCGAGGGCGAAGCCGGTCCGAAGCATCTTTGCGATCTCCGATGGGAGCTTGACAGGTTGTCATCACAACGCTGCTTTCAGATCTTCGGTTCCTTCACTGTCTCGCTTCGGTACAAATCAGTATTTTCGTCTGAATCGGCGTGCCCGCTCCCGCAACGCGGCGAGTGGGTGGGCAGGGCGGGCGCGGCAAGGTCGTGGTAAAAAAGTCCCTGTGGATGAAAAATCTGCGGGGTCAGGCGCCGAATCCGGAACCCAGCCGATGGTCATTCGTTAGAGAATCACCCGGCCACTCTGGTCCTCCCCGCATTCCCCTTGTGCATCGGCCGGAACCTCTTCACGGGTCGGACAATGGTCCGGCCCGTTTTTTCGTTCACATTCCGCTCGGGTAGGCTGCTCCGCGGGTGGTGCTCGTCGCGGTGGCCTCATCGCGCACGAAAAAAGGCGCCGACCTTCCTGGCCGGCGCCCTCGTTTGCTGCCCGGAAGCTGAGGTTCAGGCGCTGTGCGCCTCGCGGCGGCGCGCGCTTTGCTGGAAGAACAAAGCCTGGCTGATGACGGCCGACACGTTGGCGGGCTGGAACGGCTTGGCGATGAGGAAGGCCGGCTCGGGGCGCTCGCCGGTGAGGAAGCGCTCGGGATAGGCCGTGATGAAGATCACCGGCACCTCGAAGGTCTTCAGCAAGTCGTTGACGGCATCCAGCCCCGACGAGCCGTCGGCGAGCTGGATGTCGGCGAGGATCAGGCCGGGGCGCTTGCTCTCGGAGGCGATCTTGACCGCCTCGGTGCGGGTGCGCGCCACGCCGATGACGTTGTGGCCGAGGCCCTCGACCAGGGCTTCCAGATCCATGGCGATCAGCGGCTCGTCCTCGATGATGAGAATCTCCGTGGCCATGTCGGCGGCGAGCTCGCGGCCCGCTTCGTCAACGAGATCGCGCACCTTGGAGACGTCCACGTCGAGGATTACGCCCGCATCCTCCTCCGAAAAGCCTTCGAGGCACGAGAGCAGGAACGCCTGCCGGGGAAGCGGCGTGATCTGGCCGAGCCGAACTTCGGCCGGCAGGTCGTGCTGCACCTGATCGCTGTGGCCGTTCACGGACAGCGAGTTCCAGATCCGCGTGAAGACGCGGAACAGGTCGGCCTTGACGTTCGTGCTGCGGCCGAGGGTCTCGGGCTCGTTGACCAGCGTCTCGAGGGTGGCCGCGACGTAGGCATCGCCCGCCACCTGACTGCCCGTGAGCGCGCGCGCATAACGGCGCAGATACGGAAGATGCTGCACGACCAGTTGTGCTGTGGACATGAGTTCCCCTGAGCCTCTTCGCTCTTCGTTTGTCGCTGCGCCCCTAACGCGGGGGCTGGACGTCCGTTCCTGGCCCATGCGGAACCCTAGCCGCATGTCGGCGTTGCTGCTGAAGCCATGACTCATGTCAAGCTGCAAGACAATCGCGGCAGACGTGGCGCCAAGGGGATCTTGAACGCATGAACGAGAACGAGCCGGCCGGCGCGTTCCCCTCCAGGGACCGGCCCACTCGAGGGCGTGGCGAGAATGGTTTGAATGACCAGGCGCAGAGGCGCATCGGAACCCATCTGCGCACACTCTACGATTCCGTGGTTCAGCAGCCGATCCCGGATCGCTTTCGAGATCTGATTGCGCGGCTTGAGGACGATTCCCCCAATCCGGACGATCCGGCGAGCGCCTGATCCGTCATCTGTCTTTTCGTCGTGGCGCGAGCCGCCCCCGCTGCCGGGTGCGGCTCGTTTGTCATGGTCGCGAACGGCTACAGGGTCGGCGAACGACCGCGCATCAGGCCGATCACGGCCGAGATCGCGAACAGGACGATCGCAACGAAGAAGACGAGCTTTGCGGCCTCCATGGCCGTGCCGGCGATGCCGCCGAAGCCCAGCAGGGCCGCGACGAGGGCAACCACCAGGAATGTTACAGCCCAACCGAGCATGTCGAACTTCCTTCCAAGAACTGGCGCGGCCCGTGCCGCAGCCTCATGGAAGCAATAACGCCAAGTTTTCGCCGCAGGTTCCTTTTCCGTTTCCAAGGCTGTGAACACTTTGTTACGGTGTGCCTGCGACCGTGCTACGCCTCTGGAACCGACTGGCAAATTCGGCCGTTCGTCACCATCTCATTCCCAGACGATCATACGACACTCAGACTTGACGATGTGAAGGAGGCCTCCGGCGTGCCCGCACAGAAAAAGATCTTCGTCCCCGGTATCGCTCAAGCGAAAGCCGTTCTGGAGGCCGCTGCACGGCTCGTTTCGGCGCTCTCACCGCAACCGGTTCTTCAGCCCATTCCCGTTCGCGTGAAGTCTGTTCACCGCCGCTGATGCGGCCGGCTTTCATTCGATCCGAATGCATCCATTCCAAGCGCCGTCCCACCGGGCGGCGCTTTTTTCATGGCATCGAGCTGTCCACAGAGGCGGGCCTGCCGATGCGCGGCGTCGTCCGCCATACGGATCGAAAGAGAGTGGCGCGGCAAGGCTTTGCACTCTGGCCGGTTTTCACTCGGCAGATACGGCCGCGCCTGCGTGGTTTGCCGACATTGTCCTCCCCGCAAACGGCCGACTAGCTGATCCCGGGCGAAATGTCCGGCCGGTCTCGTCTCCATGGCGAACGCGCCAGATCGACGGGGGGCAACGATGGGATTCGGCAAGCGTAAGCCCGGCGCGTGGGTGGCGAAGAGCGATGCCGGTGCGGCGCGAGTGCGGCCGCGTCACCGACTTGTCGCCACCGCACTGGTGGGTCTGCTGATCGGCTTTGGGACGATCAGCGCGACGACGATGGTGCGTGCCTCGGAGCGCGGTTTGCTCAACGAGTTGTTCGAGACGATCTTCGGGGCGGCAAGCCCCCCGCCCGCGACGATCGCAAAGCCGGGACCGAAGGCGCCCCGGCGCTACGCCTCGCTCCCTGACACGCGACGCATTGCCGGGCCTCGCTTCGTGCAGCGAACGCCGCGCCTGGAGGCGCGTTCGACACCCGGTCGCGCACGAGCGAGGGTGGCGTCCCCGGCCTCCTTCGCGGCAGGGACGCGGACCGTCTGCATGCGCCGTTGCGACGGATACGTCTTTCCCCTCGGCCGTCTGCATGCGCGCGCCGACCTTCCCGTTCATGCGGCGGCCTGTGCCGCGGCCTGTCCCAATGCGCCGACCGAAGTGTTCACCCTGGCGCCGGGGCGGGCCGAACTCGAGCAGTCCGTTGCCCTCGACGGCCGTCCCTATCTGCGTGCCGCCACAGCCAACCTCTATCGCCGCACCCGCGTCGAGAACTGCTCCTGTCAGCCCTCGGGTGCCGCGGCCCTGTTGATGCCGCTGGCCGACGACCGGACGCTTCGCCCCGGCGATGTCGTCGCGTCGGAGGAGGGAGCGGATCTCGTCGCAGGCCTCTCCCGCACAGGGCCGGCGCTCGTCGATTACCGCATCGCTGCTTTGAGCCGGCCCCACCGCAACGCCATCGAGGATCGCGTCGGTGCCCTGCGCCGCGATGCGGCGAAAGCGGCGTTCCGTGAGGCTCTGCAGGCGAAGGGGAGTGGCGCCCGACGCCTGCAGGTCGCCGAAGCGCAAATCCCAACGCTTCCGACCGTCGGGGCTTCCGCCGGTTTCGCACCGGTCGTTTCGCGCGGCGAAGGATTCGCAGCGGTCCGCATGGTGTCACCGTCACCGTTCGGGCATTGATCGCTCAGGCCCGACGAGTTGGCGAAAGCGCCGGGCTGTCGTAGGCGGGCGGCACCCTCGTCGCATCGAAGCCGTCGTCTATGAGTGAATCGTCCGCGGACGCGCTGGCCCCCTCCCCCGGTTTCGAAAGCGCGTTGCCCGTCTCTGGCAGGACGGAATCGCTGAGCCCCCTCGTGCGGCGGCGGATCTGCCCCAATGGCGGTCCGTTCACCGCGAGCGGAACCTGTAGCTACATCGTCGGGCGCGGCCGGGTCGCCGTGATCGATCCAGGGCCGGCGGATGCCGGGCATGTCGAGGGCTTGCTCGCCTCGCTCGACGGCGAGGCGGTGTCGGCCATTGTCGTCACCCACACCCACCGCGATCACTCCCCGGGTGCGCGCCTCCTGCAGGCGCGGACGGGCGCACCGATCGTCGGCTGCGGTCCGCACCGGGCCGCGCGGCAGCTCGCCGAGAACGAGCTGCCCATCCTCGATGCCAGCGCCGACCGCGAACATCGGCCCGACCGGGAATTGGCGGATGGGGAGAGCCTGACCGGTGAGGGCTGGACGCTGACCGCCGTCGCGACGCCCGGCCACACCATGAACCACCTCGCTTTCGCCCTGCCCGAAGAGAATGTGCTGTTCTCCGGCGATCACGTCATGGCGTGGTCGACCTCGATCGTCGCACCGCCCGATGGGTCGATGCGGGCCTACATGGAATCGCTGGAGCGGCTGCGGGAGCGGGACGAGACGTTGTACTGGCCGGGTCACGGCGGACCCGTGCGCGATCCGCGCCGGTTCGTGCGCGGACTTGCCGCCCACCGACGCCAGCGCGAGGCCGCGATCCGCGCTCGGCTGGCCGCGGGCGATCGCGACATCGCAACGATCGTTGGCACCGTCTACCAGGGTCTCGCACCGCACCTGCGGGGTGCCGCCGCCCTCTCGGTCTTCGCCCATCTCGAGGATCTGGTGGAACGGGGCTTTGCGGTCACCGACGGCCCGCCCCTGCTCGACGGCGCGTTCCGCCCCGCCTGAGTTCCGATTTATAGAACCGCTACTTCAGAGCGATGGCGAGGTTGGCGACCTCGTCGAGATAGGATCGGATGCGGTCGGCATTGTCGCCGAAATCGCGGTCGCCGATCCGGGAGGCCGAACGCACGTCGATGCGCGCGCCGTCGGCCCGCGGGTGCACCCGCACAGTGATGTCGGCGGGCAGGTTCAGAATCCGGGTTCGGGCCACTGCCTCGATGCGGCCGTTCCCGATCCGCCCGCCGGGCCGGATCGCCTCGACGATCTGCCACTTGCGATTCACCGCCGCCTTGCGGGCGAGTTCGAAGGCTTCGTCGGCCTCCACGTCGAGAGTGAGGGGCGCGATCTGTGGATAGGCCGCCCGCTGCGCCTCTCGGGCCGCCGGTCCGGGTTCCGTCGGGTAGCGGCCCTCGCGGGCGGCGAAGGCAAGGCGCGAGCGTGAGAAGGCGGGCGGGCGCTCGGTATCCGTCGTCACATCGGTGAGCGCCGGCAGGCGTACCCCTTTGAGCGCGGCATAGGCGGGATAGGCCAGGACGAGGCTCGCCACGAACAGGCCGCCGACGGCAGCGCCGAGACCGCCCGCACCTTCCCGCCAGACCCGCGCCATCGCGAACAGGGCCAGCGCCACCGCGATGACGGAGAGCGCGACCCCGCTTCCCAGCACGGCAAGGGCCGCTGCGGGCTCCGCCGAAGGGCTGCGCACGATCAGTACCGCCATGCCGGTAACGATCAGGGAGAACAGGGCGAGCGTTCGCGCGTAGCGGCCGGCCCGGGTCACCGGTTCATCGAGAAGCTGACGGCGCATGGCCCCGGAGATGAATGAGGGGAAGAAGAAGACGAGGATAACCTGTCGCGCAGTCTACAGGCTGGGGGTGGGGCGCGCCACTCGGCTTTCCGGGGTGCATCCCTCTGCTACAAGCTGGACGGGCATGTCCGAGCGTCAAGATCGCCCCGCATCGAACGCCGACCCCGTCGATCCGCTTCGGGTCTGGTTTCGGTTCATCCGCCTCAGTCGGCGAGTCACCGCCGCGGTCGCTGCGGAGTTGCGGGAACTCGGCCTGTCGATCCCGCAATTCGACGTGGTGTCGACCTTGAGCGAACGTGAGGGGCTGACGCAGCAGGAATTGGCTGCCCGGCTCTACGTCACGAAGGGCAACGTCTCCGGCCTCATCGACCGCCTCGTCGAGGCCGGTCTCGTCGAGCGCCGCCCGATCCCCGGCGATCGCCGATCCCATGCCCTTCACCTGACCGAGGCCGGCGCGCGAGTCGCTGCCCGCGGGATCGCGGCGCAGGCTGACTATGTCGCACGCACCCTGGGCCGGCTCGACGAAGCCGATCTTCGCGTATTCGAGGATCTCGTCGTCAAATGGCGTGAGCTGGCTCGCGCAGACGAAGCGTCCTGAATGTCCGGTCACCACTTAAAAAAACAGACGCCCTCAGCGCCTGTCGAATAGAAGTATATTTCTTATTTGGAGAAGGCTGGGCGGTCGGGCGCGGACCCCGCGCCCGTCACCGCCTCAGCCGGGTTAAGCCTCGCCCGTGCGACCGGTCGATTGACCACCCTTGCGGCCGGCCGACGAGGCCAGTTCACGATCTTGCGAGAACGACCGCTTGTCCGCCGGGACGGAACGACCGCCCTTACTGGCGATCTCGCGCTGCCGTTCGATATTCATGGAAGCGAAACCTCGCTTCGAGGTGGAATTACCAGATGCCATCTGCGCCTCCTCAGGCCAACTCTTCACACCCCTCTCAACCATCACCCCTCTCGATTGTTCCTTGGCTGTATCGACCGCCGGCTCCGGGGAAACCCCTGTTTCGTCCAGACGTTAGCTCTGCTCACGCCAATGCGCTGCGCGGAGTTGTGAACGCGTTTCCACAGGCCATCCACAGCCGAGAGGAACCCGGATGACAAATCGATATATGGTAAAGGCTTCGCTTGTAGCCAAGTCTGATGCGGCGTCGGGGAGAGCGAGCCACCCTGAGCCGAACAGGACGCCGATGCCGGCCATGCCAGCGCCGGAGGATAGCCCGACGCCGACGACGCATGAGGAGCCCGTGGACTCGCCGCAGCCCAATGCGAGCGCGAAGCGTGAGGCGCCAGGTTCCAGCAGGATCGGTCTCGCCACCCGACGCTGATCGTCGCCTGCGGCATTATGATGCCGGTTGCCTGGGGCGATGACGAAATCTCGCCGGATCTCTTTTTCCAGGGACGTCAGGAGGGCGAGCGGACCGCGACTTTGACACCGTTCGCAGGTGCGTCTACCGGCGGCCCTTTCCGCCTGCCGCCCAGGGGGGCGCATCGGAGTGAGTCCATGACCCTCGACACCGAGGTGATGTCCCTACGGCAGGTGCCGTTGTTCCGCGAGGTGGAACCGTCTCGCCTCAAGCTCCTCGCTTTCACCAGCGAGCGGGTCCATTTCGAGGCGGGGCAAGCCTTCTTCGCGCGCGGTGAGGCGGCGGACGCGGCTTATCTGATCCTCGAAGGGTCGGCTGCGGTGTCCATCGACGGCCCGTTCGGCCCGGTCCGGCTTGCCCTGCTCGGCCCCAACGCTCTCGTCGGCGAGATGGGGATTCTCGCCGATCAGCCGCGCTCGGCGACCGTCACCGCGGATATGGCGACGACGGCTTTGCGGATCGACCGCGACGTCTTCATCGAGTTGCTCGCGCAATTTCCGCAGATCAGCATCGCCGTCATGCGTGAACTCGCCCTGCGACTGGAGCAGACCAATCAGCGGCTGGCCGAGCGCATCGGCAACGTCTGAGGCAATCGAAGCCGTGAGCTTTCGAGACGGAGCGGCGTGGACGTTCAGCGATACTTCCAGCCCCACTGGCCGTAGATGGGGTAGCCCCGTCGGCGCGCCTCGTATTCAGCACCCGGATCGTTCGGACGGTACCCTTTGCGATAGGCATAGGGGCTCGGTTCGATGTAGCCGGGATTCTGGAGTTCCTGCCGCAGATAGCCGTCACCCTCGCCCGATGACCCGCCGCCGGGGCCGAAGGCCCAGCCCGGACCGGCCGAGAGGATCGACGCGGACAGGGCCAGCGTCGTGATCGTCAGGCGCCGCATGGCTCGCTCCATCCTCGCTCTTCCGCCCCTCACGACCGGTCAACGATTGGCCGTCATCGCCGGTTGCGCCACCCATGGTGCATTCACGGTGTCGGATAGGTGATGAACTCCATGAGCGAGCCGTCCGGATCACGGAAGTAGACGCTCACGCCCTGCCCCGCCGCGCCGTTGCGCTCCACCGGCCCGAGTTCGACCGCGACGCCGTGGGCGGCCAGATGCGCCATCGCATCCTCGATCGAGCCCGACCAGCGGAAACACAGGTCGCTGCCGCCGGGCATCACGGGCTCGCGCGCCCGCGGCGTGCCGATTTGACCGGGGCCATGCACATTGAGTTGCACGCCGCCGAACCGGAAGACCGCGCCTCGGCCGAACGGGATCACCTCGGCTCGCAGCACGTCCCGGTAGAAGACCGTCGAGCGCTCCCAGTCGGAGACGTGGATGACGCAATGGTCGAGATGGATCGCTGGCGCGAGCGTCGCGACGTCGGCTTCCGCAACGAGTTCGGTCTCGGTCTCGGGCATCGTGCCCCTCCTCACGCGATCTTGCGCGAGAGATAAGGCGCCCTGGGCCCGGGGCGAGACGGCCTCACGGCAACGTTCCTCCGCCGATGCGGCCTCGAAGTCACACCCGATCCGCTCAAGGACGGGTAGTCATGGCGCATGATCCGCAACGCCAACCCGCCCCCGACGGCGGCGACAGGAGCCGCCATGGCAGCCCCCCGAACCGCCGATAGGACGGCGCGCAGCAGCACCCGCCGGGTCCTGCTCGCCGCGTTCTGCCTCATTCCGCTGGCGGCCTGCCAATCCTCGAAGCCGGGCCGGATGGCCGGAGGCGACGACGATGCGGCCTGGTACATCGGCACGATGCCCGACAAGCCGTTCGACGTGCCGCTGGTCGACCGGTCGCGCATCGACCCGAAGTACCGCCGTCAGGAAGTGGCCTATAGCGGTCCGGAGGCGCCGGGCACGATCGTTGTCGATATCGACAAGCGTCATCTCGCCCTCGTGCAGGAGGGCGGCACGGCCCTCCAATACGGCGTCGGCGTCGGCAAGGCCGGCTTCTCCTGGAAGGGCGACGCCCGCATCGGCCGCAAGGGCGTCTGGCCGGACTGGAGCCCGACCACGACGATGGTCTCGCTCAATCCGGGCATCGAGCGCTCGCGCAAGGGCGGTATCGACAACCCGCTCGGCGCGCGCGCGCTCTACCTCTACCAGGGCAGCCGCGACACGATGTTCCGCATCCACGGCACCAACGAACCGTGGAGCATCGGCGAGCAGATGTCCTCGGGCTGCGTGCGCATGCTCAACGAGGACATCGTCGATCTCTACGAGCGCGTCCCCGTCGGCGCCCGTGTGGTGGTGAAGCGCAGCAGCAAGTATAGGACTTGATGCCGTATCAGGCCCAATCGCTGCCAGTTGCCTCAGGAGGGGCCTGTTATAAATCCACGCTTATCAATGGATTCGCGGAATGCTGATCGGTGTCCATTATCCCAAGGCTGGCGGTTCATCGATTGCCGCCGCCCTGCAGGCTGCTTACGGAACGAGCTTGCTCAACGATTACGATGAAGCGCCTGCGCTTGTCGAATCCCCTGCAACCTTCGATCCTATCAACTATTTCACGCGTACTTTCACTATCCCGCCTGGCATCGAATGTGTCTTTGGGCACCTTCATATCAACAAATATCGCCATATTGCTGGAGCGAAGCGGTTTGTTATGCTTCGTCACCCTGTCGAGGCCTTGATATCGACTTACTATTTCTTCAAATCACTCCCTGATGATGTCGGGGGAGTGCTGTTGCGATATATTAAGCAGAGCAAGATGAGCATATTAGAAATGGCTCGGATCCCGATCCATACACATCACATGTCACAAACTTATTTTGAGGGTGTCGACATGTCATGCTTCGACCTGATAGGCCGGCATGACCGGCGTGACGCGTTCTTTACATCTCTTTCAGCACTGGCCGGTCGGCCAATCGATCCTGGACATCAGGTCAATGTCACGCCGCGATCCGACGAACGATCGGAGATGCTCGATGACCCGCAGTTGATGGCGCGACTGACCGATATCCTGAGGGACGACGTTCGATTCTACGAGCGTCATGCATACAGAGACTGACGATCGAGACGTGCGGCCCGGAGGACAGCAACGGCCTGAGTCCGTGTCGTCGAGCATTGCCTGGCCCGGTCTCTGGGGCAGGGAACTGGAGCCGGAGCCGGAACGTCTTCATCGTGCGGTCGAGCTTGGCCGTGGAGTTTGCTCATGACCATCGCCGTGTCGAACCTGCAGCCGATCGTCGCGATCCTGGCGGGCATCCTCATCCTAATCGCACCGCGGCTGCTCAACTACATCGTAGCGGTCTACCTGATCGTCGTCGGATTGATCGGCCTGGGTGTGCTGCGTCATTTTTCCTGAACCGCGCGCCTTAACGCTGGCGCCGGATCTCTGTCCTTTGGCGAGCGTACTTTAGTTCCTGACAGCGCCCGCACATCGTCACTCCCCGCCGCGGAGCGACGCGAAGCTAATCCTTGCACTGCGACATGAGATGCGCCACGCCCGCGTGAACGGCGCTTGGGTCGCCAAATCCGTCCAGCGGAGAGCCTGATGACGAAATGGGTCTATTCCTTCGGTGACGGCAAGGCCGAAGGCGAGGCAGCGATGCGCAACCTCCTCGGCGGCAAGGGCGCGAACCTCGCCGAGATGTCCAATCTCGGCCTTCCGGTTCCCCCCGGCTTCACCATCACGACTGAGGTCTGCACCTACTATTACCAGCATGGCGAGACCTACCCCGCCGAGCTCACCGACGCCGTGAAGGAAGCCCTCGAGAAGGTCGGCACGCTCACCGGCCGCCGCTTCGGCGATGCGGAAAAGCCGCTGCTCGTCTCGGTCCGCTCCGGCGCACGCGCCTCGATGCCGGGCATGATGGATACGGTGCTCAATCTCGGCCTCAACGACGCCACCGTCGAGGCCCTGGCCAAGGATGCCGACGACGAACGCTTCGCCTACGATTCCTACCGCCGCTTCATCACGATGTATTCGAACGTCGTGCTCGGCGTGGAGCACCACGCCTTCGAGGAGGCGCTGGAGCACTACAAGGAGCAGAAGGGCCTCACCCTCGACACCGACCTGAAGGCCGACGACTGGAAGCACCTAATCGGCGTCTACAAAAAGATCGTCCGCGACGAGCACGGATCCGACTTCCCGCAAGGCGCGGAGGACCAGCTCTGGGGCGCGATCGGCGCGGTGTTCGATTCCTGGATGATCCCGCGAGCCAAGAAGTACCGCGAGCTGAACCAGATCCCCGAGAGCTGGGGCACGGCGGTCAACGTCCAGGCCATGGTGTTCGGCAATATGGGCGATACCTCGGCCACCGGCGTCGCCTTCACCCGCAACCCTTCCACCGGCGAGAGCGCGCTCTACGGCGAGTTCCTCATCAACGCCCAGGGCGAGGACGTGGTGGCGGGCATCCGCACCCCGCAGGACATCACCGAGAAGGCCCGCATCGAGGCGAAATCCGACAAGCCCTCGATGGAAAAGGCGATGCCCGAGAGCTTCGCCGAGCTGACGCGGATCTACGGGATCCTCGAGAAGCACTACCGCGACATGCAGGACATGGAGTTCACCATCGAGCGGGGTAAGCTCTGGATGCTCCAGACCCGCAACGGCAAGCGCACCGCCAAGGCAGCCCTGCGCATCGCCGTCGAACTCGCGGGCGAAGGCCTGATCTCGAAGGAAGAGGCGATCAAGCGCATCGAGCCCGGCGCGCTCGATCAGCTCCTGCACCCCACCATCGACCCGGATGCCGAGCGGACGGTGATCGCCACCGGCCTGCCCGCCTCGCCGGGCGCGGCGGTCGGCGAGATCGTGTTCAACTCGGAGGAGGCGGAGGCCGCCAAGAAGGCCGAGCGCAAGTGCATCCTCGTGCGCATCGAGACCTCCCCGGAGGACATCCACGGCATGCACGCCGCCGAGGGCATCCTTACGACGCGCGGCGGCATGACCAGCCACGCGGCGGTGGTCGCCCGCGGCATGGGCAAGCCCTGCGTTTCCGGCGTCGGCTCGATCCGGATCGATTACAAGGCCAAGACCCTCACCGTCGGCGGCGTGACCCTGAAGGCGGGTGACGTCATCACCGTCGACGGCTCGACCGGTCAGGTGATCCAGGGCGAGGTCAAGATGCTCCAGCCGGAGCTGTCGGGCGACTTCGCCGCCCTGATGGAGTGGGCGGATGCGGTTCGCACCATGAAGGTGCGCACCAACGCGGACACCCCGGCCGACGCCCGCGCCGCCCGCAAGTTCGGTGCGGAAGGGATCGGCCTGTGCCGGACCGAGCACATGTTCTTCGAGGGCGACCGGATCGTGGCGGTGCGCGAGATGATCCTCGCCGACGACACCGAAGGCCGTCGCGCGGCGCTCGCCAAGATCCTGCCCTACCAGCGTCAGGACTTCGTCGAGCTGTTCACGATCATGTCGGGCCTGCCCGTCACGATCCGCCTGCTCGATCCGCCGCTGCACGAGTTCCTGCCGCACACCGACGAGGAAATCCGCGAGGTGATGTCGGCCACCGGCATCAGCGAGGACAAGATCCGCAACCGCATCCGCGAACTCTCCGAGCACAACCCGATGCTCGGCTTCCGCGGTTGCCGCCTCGCCATCGCCTTCCCCGAAATCGCCGAGATGCAGGCCCGCGCGATCTTCGAGGCCGCGGTGCAGGCCGCCAAGGATACCGGTGCCCCGGTGACCTCGGAGGTGATGGTGCCGCTGGTGTTCACGCGGATGGAGTTCGACATCGTCAAGGCTCGCATCGATGCCATGGCCAAGGCCGTGACGGAGGAGACCGGCGCGAAGCTCGAATATCAGGTCGGCACGATGATCGAGCTGCCGCGCGCGGCGCTGATGGCCGGCGAGATCGCCGAGACGGCGGAGTTCTTCTCCTTCGGCACCAACGATCTCACCCAGACCGCGCTCGGCATCTCCCGCGACGACGCCGCGACCTTCCTCGGCCCCTACACCCAGAAGGGCATCCTCTCGGTCGATCCGTTCGTGTCGATCGATCAGGAGGGCGTGGGTGAGCTGGTGAAAATCGGCGCCGAGCGCGGGCGCAAGACCCGCGCCGGGCTCAAGCTCGGCATTTGCGGCGAGCACGGCGGTGATCCCGCCTCGATCGCCTTCTGCCAGGAGGTTGGGCTCGATTACGTCTCCTGCTCGCCCTTCCGCGTGCCGATCGCCCGCCTCGCCGCGGCGCAAGCGGCGCTCGGCAAGGACGCCTGAGACGACGCATGACGACCCCGCGGGCATGACCCGCGGGGCCTTTCCGGGAGGTGGATCAAGCTTTGCAATAATTTTGCGGACAGCCCGCCGAACCCATGTCGCGCGAGCACGTTACCTGCTAGCGGGAGTCCATAGCGCGGAGAGCGCCGATCGGTCTTCCGACCAGGGCACCCGCGGGACTTCCAGCCATGTCGCATCCCGACTCTCCCTCCGCCCTCCTCGATCATCGCGCGATCGCTCCCGGTCACCGGGCGATACAGGCGGCCTATCTCTGGATCATCGCGACATTGACGACAGCGGTCGGGGTCACCGGGCTCGTCTACGTCGAGGCCGACCGAAACGGCCGCGAGGCGGGCCGGATGATCGTCGCCTCGCAGAATGCCAGCGGCTACGCAGCGCTCCTCGTCCACGGCATGGCCCAGCGTCACGGCCGTCCGAGCCCTTAACCGTCCGGCAACCACGTTCGCGATTAAACTCTCCTCATGAGGAACGGTCGCCCCGGCTTCGTCTAAGCTGAGGCCTCCGGCCGATCGTGAGTGTGGAGTGTCGGCGTTGCGTACGAGGCGCGTTCGAGGCCTGGGGATCGGCCCCCGCTGGATCGTCTCGGCCGTGGTGCCGTGGATGCTGGCCAGCGGCTTGCTGGTGTCCTTCACTGCCACTGCGGGCACCGATGCCACGCTTCGACCCGCTCAGCTCTCAGAGCGGGATGTCACGACGACCGGCGCGCTCGTGGCGTCCACCGCCTGGAGCCCGGACGTCATCGATGCGGGTCTCGTGGCGCCCGGCGCCTCCCATGAGTCCAAGCCTGTCGAGGACGGCCTCCCCGCGCTCGCTGACTCCGATGGCGCCACCCCCGCCACCCCCCGCGCCGTCGCCCTGTCCTCGGTCACGCCTGCGCCCGCCGACGCGACCCCGATCGAGGTCGCCGCGGCGAACCTCGCCCTACCCGGCTTCTCGGCCCGTCTCGATCGCGGCCCCTCCACCCTCGATCCGCAGATGACGGCGCCGGAGGCCAAGTCGCACTATGCCGACCTGATCGATCCGAATGCGATGGACCGCGAGCAGCGCTGCCTCGCCGAAGCCGTCTACTTCGAGGCGCGCAGCGAGCCCGAGGAGGGGCAGGCCGCCGTCGCGCAGGTCATCCTGAACCGCGTCAAGAGCGGGCTCTACCCGTCCTCGGTCTGCGGCGTCGTCTATCAGAACCGCCACCGCTTCATGGGTTGCCAGTTCTCCTTCGCTTGCGAAGGCAAGGCGCTGCGCATCACCGACGCGGAATCCTGGCGCAGCGCGACCCGCGTCGCCAGCGCGGTGATCGACGGCCGCACCTATGTCAGCGAGGTCGGCGGCGCGACCCACTATCACGCCGATTACGTCCGCCCGGGCTGGTCGCGCCGGCTCAAGCGCAAGGACATGATCGGCCGGCATATTTTCTATCAGCTGAAGCCGAACCAGACCTGATGCCTATGTCGGGTCCACGCTAAGAACAGCACAAGACAGAATTTCAGTCGATCGAATACAAGGCCTGTGCTTCTCGCTCGGCATCTTCGGCCGAGTGGAAGAGGATGGATACTGAAGTTTGGGCCATAAACCCGTCCGGCCCTGGACCTTCATTCTCATCTGCTGGACCATAATAACGCTCTACTGAGTATCGATAGAGCCCGAGTGCGCTTTTGGTCTCGATGAGTACGCGAACTGAAGATTCGCCGTTGTGTAGAGTCAGGACCATCTCCCGCCCATCATATTCGGTCATCCGTGGCGCTTCTGCCATTTTTTGACGATTGGGCCGCTCGCTCATGTGAACAGGGCAGTCGCATTTTGAATGCTCGCAAGGGCTTGCGGCCATCCGAGAGCACTTTGCAACAGCCACTCGCCAGGTTCGATCCGGCGAAGCTCCCGCTCGGAATCCCCGCTTACTTGCCCTGCTTCAGGTAATTCGCCCCGCCGATCACCAGCAGTTTGTCCGAACCCCGGTCGGGCGCGAACAGGCTGAGCGTTTCGCTGGTCCCAGCATCGTCCGTGAGAGTCAGCCCGTAACCCGAGACCGTGTAGCGGCCGCTGCGCACCGGCCGTCGGCTGTGGCCGGCGACCACGGTGCCGCCGTCCATTGAACCGCCGGTCGAGGAGAAGCCGACGCCGCCCTCGCGGGTGAAGCGACCGTCGGGCGTCAGTGCGAGGGTATGCGTGCCGCCGACCGAGCCCATCGCGCCGCTCGATCCGAACGTGTGGTTCCATGTGCCGTCGAAGCGGTGCCTGTCGGCGAAGGGCGGCACTGCGAAAGAGGTGTCGCCACCGATGGTCAGCCCATCCTTGGTGCGGGAGAACGCTTCGGCGGAGCGCGTGACGCGGCCGAATCCGTCCTCCACCTCGACCCGCTCGATGCGGTTGGCCGAGAGCCAGCCGCCCTTTAGCGCGTAGGTGCCGCAGGTGGCGGGTTCGGCCCTGCAATGGGCCGCTATGTCGCCGTCGCGCGGAAGCGACGTGGTGTAGAGGCCGCCCTTGTCGAACAGCAGCGTGTCCTGATCGGCGGTGAAGTCCATCCCGCCGAAGGCGTTGGGGCGGAGCTGCGTCTTGGTGCGCGTGTAGAGCCCGTCGAGGCCGCCATCACCCCGGGCGGGTGCCAGAACGAGGCCGCGGTCGTCCCTGGCCGGGCGGTAGGAGCCCACCAGCGCCTCGAACCCCTCGCGGATCGGGTTCTGGTGCTCGCGTTCGAGCTGCAGGGTGAGAAGCATCAGGAAATGCTGGCTCGTCTTGGTGGCGATCCCGATATGCCAGGCCGCCATGCGGAGGCCGTCCGTCGTGCGACAGCAACGCTGCTCGACGCGGATGCGGTGCCCGTCGAGGGTTTCGCCGGCCTTCGCCGTGAGCGGCTTCTCACCGGGCGGGATCTGCTTGAGGCTGCGAACGAAGGCGCTGAACGTCTCGTCGAACCGGCCCGAGGCCGGCTTCGGCTTGGCGACGATCAAGAGGGCCGCGCCCTTGCGCCCGCGCGGCGTGGTCGGCTCGAAGACGCGCTCGAACACGAGACCGTCGCCGGCCTCCCGGCGGGTCCAGCCCTCGAACACGGCCGGCAGTTCGAAGCGGGACGACCCGAGGATCACCTCGGCGCCGCGGGCGGGGAGAGCTGACGCGAACAGCAGGGCGAGGCCGAGCCCCGCCCCGCCAGCGCGGCCTCGTCTCGTCACGTCACGACGCTCGGCTCCGCGCGGCCGGTGATCGCCTCGATGCCCGCCAGCTCCCGCGCCACCGCGACGACGGGCCCGAGCATCTCGGCCACCGGCAGCTCAAGCCGGTCGGTCGCGGCTTCGTAGCGCTCGATATAGACGCGCAGGGTCGCCCCGGCCGTGCCGGTGCCCGAGAGGCGGTAGACGATGCGCGCATCCTCCGCGAAGGTGACGCGCACGCCCTGCGCCTCCGTCACCGAGCCGTCGACCGGATCGACGTAGCGGAAATCGTCCGCCGCCTTCACGGTGAGGCCGCCGATCCGGGTGCCCGGTAGCGAGCCGATCTTGGCGCGCAGGCCTTCCATCAGCCGGTTGGCGGCGCCGGAATCGATCTCCTCGTAATCGTGGCGGGTGTAGTAGTCGCGGCCGAACTCGGCCCAGTGCGCCCGCACCAGTTCCTGCGCAGGCTTGCCGGTCGCGGCCAGGATGTTGAGCCAGAGCAGCACCGCCCACAGCCCGTCCTTCTCGCGCACGTGGTTCGAGCCGGTGCCGGCGCTCTCCTCGCCGCAGAGCGTGATGCGGCCGGCATCCAGCAGGTTGCCGAAGAACTTCCAGCCGGTCGGCGTCTCGAACGCCTCGATCTTGAGCGCGGCGGCGACACGATCGACGGCGCGGCTCGTCGGCATCGAGCGGGCGACGCCCGCCAACCCCGCGGCATAGCCCGGTGCGCGGTGGGCGTGGGCGGCGAGGATGGCGAGGCTGTCGCTCGGCGTCACGAACAGGCCGGGCGCCACGATCATGTTGCGATCGCCGTCACCGTCGGACGCCGCCCCGAAATCCGGTGCGTCGGGCCCATGCATCAGCTCGAACAGCTCGTGGGCGTGGACCGGGTTCGGATCGGGATGGTGTCCGCCGAAATCAGGCTTGGGCTCGCCGTTGACGACCGTGCCCGGCGCCGCGCCGAGGGCGCCTTCCAGGATCGCCTTGGCGTAGGGGCCGGTCACCGCCGAGAGCGCGTCGAAACGCATCCGGAAGCCGGAGGCGAACATCTTCCCGAGCGCCTCGAAGTCGAACAGCGTGCGCATCAACTCGGCGTAGTCGGCGACGGGGTCGATCACCTCCACCGTCATCCCGTCGATCGCGCTCGTGCCGATCCGCCCGAGGTCGAGATCGGGCGCGTCCGAGATGCGGTAATCGCCGATCGCCTTGGTGCGCTCGAAGATCGCCGCGGTGACGCTTTCCGGCGCGGGACCGCCGTTGCTGCCGTTGAACTTGATACCGAAATCGCCCTCCGGTCCACCCGGATTGTGGCTCGCCGACAGCACGATGCCGCCGACCGCGCCGTGCTTGCGGATGACGCAGGAGGCGGCCGGCGTCGAGAGCAGGCCGTTCTGCCCCACCAGCACCCGCCCGAAACCGTTGGCGGCGGCGATCTTGAGGGCGATCTGCACCACCTGCTCGTTGAAGAAGCGCCCGTCCCCGCCGATCACCAGGGTCGCGCCCTTCCGGTCGGGGATGCAGTCGATGATCGCCTGGACGAAGTTCTGGACGTAGTGCGGCTGCCGGAAGACGGGCACCTTCTTGCGTAGGCCCGAGGTGCCGGGCTTCTGGTCCGGGTAGGGGCTGGTGGGAACCCGCTTCGACGCCATGGTTCGCTCGATTCTCGCGAAGGATACACTCCGCACGTCGTAGTGCGGTTTGCCGGTTCGTATAGGGTTGCGGTGCCGATTTCGGTATGGCCGTAGGCGGCGATCAGCGGTCGGAGCCGAGGCGGACGGTTACCACGGCCGGATTCTGCCGCAGGCGCTCGGCGATGGCCGCGACGCTCGTCTGCGACAGCCGGACGAAGGCGATCGTCACTTCCTCCAGCCCCTCCTCCGCGCCGGGGCGCACAACGAACTGGCGCACCCGAGAAGCGCGCTCACCGGTGGCGTCCTGCAGCGTATCGATCGAGAGACTGCCGGCCTTCACCGTGAGCTGGAGCGTGTGAGTGCGCATCCGGTCGCGCCAGCTCTCCTCGATCGGCTTCACGCCTGCGAGGATGCCGACGACGAGGATCGTCGCCGCGATGCCCGCCACGTAGAGGCCGCCGCCGACCGCGAGGCCGATCGCTGCCACCGCCCAGAGGCTCGCAGCGGTGGTGAGCCCCTTCACCACCTCGCCGCGCAAGAGGATCGTGCCCGCGCCGAGAAAGCCGATGCCGGAGACGACCTGCGCGGCGATGCGCGAGGGGTCGAGGGTCACGTTCTTCTGTCCGAGCACGTCGGAGAAGCCGAAGGCGGAGACGATCATGAAGAGGCAGGCACCGACGCAGACCAGCATGTGCGTGCGCAGGCCCGCCGCCCAGAGCAGCCGCTCCCGCTCGAAGCCGATCACGCTGCCCATGGCTCCTGCGAGCACGAGGCGCGCCACCATCTCTGCGTTGCCGAGCATCGCTCCTCCCGATTCGCGTTGACCGCCGAGAGTGCGTCCGGTTCTCCCGGCGTGCAACGCGGGCCGTGCCTTGACGCCCCCTGCGGCGCGGGTCCAATGCGGCGCGCATTCCAAAACCGTCAGCCGCTCGTGGGCCGTCGATGCCGCCGCTTCTCGCCCTCCCCTTCCCGGCCATCGATCCGGTCGCGGTCTCGATCGGACCGGTCGAGATCAAGTGGTACGCCCTGTCCTACATCGCGGGGCTCGTCGGCGGCTGGTTCTATGCGCGCCGGCTGGTCGCTGCGGATTCGCTCTGGGGGGTGGTCAGGCGCCCGACACTCGCCGACATCGACGACCTGATCGTCTGGGTCGCGCTCGGCGTCGTGCTCGGCGGGCGGATCGGCTACGTGCTGTTCTACAACCTGCCGCTCTATCTCGATCACCCGATGGAGATCCTGGCGATCCGCAATGGCGGCATGTCGTTCCACGGCGGGTTCCTCGGGGCGATCCTGGCGCTGCTGCTGTTCGCGCGCGCGCGCGGCCTCAACGGGTACACGATGCTCGACATCGCCGCGGTGGTGGTGCCGGTGGGGCTGTTCTTCGGGCGCATCGCCAATTTCGTGAACGGCGAATTGTGGGGCCGCGCCGCGCCGGACTTCCCCTATGCCGTCGTCTTTCCCACGGGGGGCGACGTGCCGCGCTACCCGAGCCAGCTCTTCGAGGCCGCCACGGAAGGCTTGCTGCTGTTGGTCGTCATGGCGCTCGCCGTGCGCCGCTTCGGTTTCCGCAAGCCGGGGCTGCTCGGCGGCATCTTCGTCCTCGGCTACGCGCTGGCGCGGACCTTCTGCGAGTTCTTCCGAGAGCCGGACCGGCAGCTCGGCTTCCTGTTCGGGCAGGACGTCAACGCGCTCGGCGGCGGCGTGACCATGGGGATGCTGCTCTGCGTGCCGATGGCGCTGGTTGGGCTCGTCTACATCGTCCTCGCCGCCCGCGGGGTGACCCGGCCCCGGAAGACGGGACCGGAGATCCAGGCCGAAGCGGGACAGATCTGAGCGTGAGCCCCGAGGCGACGCCGCTGCTGGCGATCCTGGCGCGGGAGATCCGCGCGAGCGGACCGCTCGGCCTCGACCGCTACATGGCGCTCTGCCTCGGGCATCCGCTGCACGGATACTATGCCACGCGCGATCCCTTCGGCCGGGGGGGCGATTTCGTCACCGCGCCGGAGATCAGCCAGATGTTCGGCGAACTGATCGGCGCCTGGGCCGCCGCGGTTCTGGCGATGTTGCCGGCGACGGCTCCGGGCGCACGTCCCTGCCTCGTCGAACTCGGGCCCGGCCGCGGCACGCTGATGGCCGACGCGTTGCGGGCGCTGCGCGCGGCCGGAAGCGACTTCGATCTCCACCTCGTCGAGACCAGCCCGGTGTTGCGCCGGCTCCAGGCGGAACGGCTCGCCGACGCCGCGCCGACCTTCCACGACTCTGTGGCGAGCCTGCCGGACGCGCCGCTTCTCGTCATCGCCAACGAGTTCTTCGACGCCCTCCCCGCCCGTCAGTTCGTCCGGACGGAGCTTGGCTGGTGCGAGCGCCGCGTCGGTCTTACGCCGGAGGGCGACACCCTGGCCTATGGCCTCGACCCGGAGCCCGATCCGCGTCTCACGGCGGAGGCGCCGGAGGGCGCGGTGCTGACCCTGCCGAGCCAGGGGCTCGCCTTGATGCGCGATCTCGGGCGCCGTCTCGTCGTGCGGGGCGGCGCCCTCCTCGCGATCGATTACGGGCATGACCAGCCCGGCTTCGGCGACACCTTCCAGGCGGTTGCCGGCCACCGCTTCGCCGACCCGCTCGCCCGGCCCGGCGAGGCCGACCTGACGCTGCATGTCGATTTCGGCGCGCTGGCCCGCGCGGCGGCCGCGGAAGGCGCCGCCGTGCACGGCCCCGTGACGCAGCGCGATTTCCTGCTGGGGCTCGGCCTCGCGATGCGCGCCGAGCGGCTGAAGGCTCGCGCGACGCCGGATCAGGCGCAGGCGATCGACGCCGCCGCCCTCCGCCTGACCGACCCGGACCCGCCCGGCATGGGCGCCCTGTTCAAGGTGCTCTGCGCCAGCCACCCCGCGCTCGGACCGCTTCCGGCGCTCCCGCCCCGTCCCGACTCTCCTGCCTGAGCCATCCTGAAAGAGCCTGCGAGACCATGTTCATCGAAGCGCCCGAGCTCAGCTCGCACTCTTATGTCCGGCACGCCTTCTTCACCCGGCAGGGTGGCGTTTCGGAAGGGCTCTATGCCTCGCTGAACGGCGGAATCGGCTCGAACGACGATCCGGCACGGATCGCCGAGAACCGGGCGCGGATGTGTGCGCAGCTCGGGCTCCCGCGCGAGAACCTCGTCAGCCTCTACCAAGTGCATTCGGCCGAGGTCGTGACCGTCGAAGCGCCCTTCGCGCTGGCTGAGCGTCCGAAGGCCGACGCCATGGTGACGCGGGTGCCCGGCCTCGCGCTCGGCATCGCCACGGCCGATTGCGGTCCGATCCTGTTCGCCGATCCGGAGAACCGCGTTGTCGGCGCGGCCCATGCCGGCTGGAAGGGCGCGCTCGGCGGCGTCGTCGAGGCGACGGTCGCGGCCATGGAGGCGCTCGGTGCCGAACGCCGGAGCATCGTCGCCGTCCTCGGGCCGACGATCGCGCAAGCCTCCTACGAGGTCGGCCTGGACTTCATGGAACGCTTCCGGGCCGAGGTACCCGAATGCGAGACCTTCTTCGAGGAAGGGCGGCCGGGCCACGCGCAGTTCGATCTGCCGGGTTTCATTCTCGGGCGGTTGGCTCAAGCCGGTATCGGCGAGGCGACCTCGCTCGGCTTGTGCACCTACGCCGACCCCGACCGGTTCTACAGTTTCCGTCGCACCACGCATCGGAACGAGCCGGATTACGGGCGCCTAATCTCGGCGATCGCGTTGACGCCGTGAGGGTTTTTCCCGGGGATCTCACAAAAGTCGTTGTATCCGTGCAACGCCGGTCGGGAGGGTGCCCGTAGCCAAGCTTTTGTGCGCTGAAGCACTCGCATACCGCACTGCATCCATCGTAAGTCTCGCCCTGTCGCGGAACGCCGTGGTTGCATCCCTGCGACAATCTGTCCGGAAGCGTAGCCAAAAAAAGCTCGGCCGTATGTGAACCTTGGCCGTTCGGCAGCGTTTCCCGGTTGGAACGACGGCGGACGAAGACCACCGCCACAAAGGGGCCGCCTTCGAGACGGTCGGCGTGGTCAAGCCGCAACAGCATCTTTCGAGATGCTGGCATAGATACGGGGCACCGTGCCGCCTCGCTTCTTCGGAAGCATCGGTACAGTCAGAGAGGACCAGAGTAATGAAATCCTTCCTTCGCGCCGGCACGGCCATCGCCGGCATCGCCTTCGCCGGTTCGGCGCTCGCTGCCGACCTCCCGCGCCGCGCGGCTCCGCCGCCGGTGTTCCAGCCGGTGCCGGTGTTCACCTGGACGGGCTTCTATGCCGGTTTCAACGCCGGTTACGGCTTCGGCACCCAGGACGACCGCGTCCCGACCGTGATCGGCGTCGGCCCGGCCTCCCTGCTCGTGCCCCCGGGCACCACCGCCGTGGTGGCCTTCAGCAACCGCGAGTCCAACGAAGGCTTCGTCGGCGGCGGTCAGATCGGCTACAACTACCAGTTCACCCCGGGCTCCGGTGTCGTGATCGGTGTCGAGGCCGACGCCCAGTACGCCGATTTCGGCCGTGACCGGAACCGCTTCCTCTCGACCAGCCCGCTGGCCGCCCAGCAGGTGTTCAACCCGGCCGGCCTCTCGGGCCTCGACTTCTTCGGCACCGTCCGCGGTCGCCTCGGCTACGCCTTCGACCGCACCCTCGTGTACGGCACCGGCGGCTTCGCCTACGGCTCCGGCGGCGGTCGTGAGTTCGGCACCGGCGTGTCGAGCAACGACTTCCAGACCGGCTGGGCCGCGGGTGGCGGTATCGAGTACGCTCTCCCGACCGACTCGTTCCTGAACTTCTTCAAGTCGTCGGCCGTGACGCTGAAGGTCGAAGGTCTGTACGTGAACCTCGACCGCGGCACCGGTGGCCGTGGCGCCTTCGCGACGGACAACCAGGGCCGCACGGTCTCCATCGGCAGCCCGGGCACCGTGCTCGTCAGCGGTGGCCAGCAGATCCGCGACACCGAGTTCGCCGTCGTCCGCGCCGGCCTGAACTACAAGTTCGGCTCCTACTAGGATCCGGATCGCCGGCGGTCCCTCACCGGACCGCCGGACCTCCCCCAGAAGAGCCCGGCCTCGCGCCGGGCTTTTTTTATGCCCGTTCGGGGGGCCGTCGCGGATACGGATCGGCCTTTCACGCGCGGGTAATCGACGCGAGACCCCTGACAAAAGCTCGGCTGGTCCCCATCTCCTAGAGCGCATCCGGACGACGCGGTCACCGGCTCGTCGAAAGAATGCGCGTCAAAACAACGACCTAGAGACGACGGCCTGATGCGATCAGGTCGGATACGGTTCTAGCCGCCGCGCGGTCACGATGCCGTCGGCGCCTCAGGGAGACGGCTCCATGAACAGCGAAGAACGCGACATCATCAACGGCATCTTCCAGCGGCTCGAACAGGCGTCCGGACAGGCCCGCGACGCCGATGCGGAGCGCTTCATCGCCGAGAAGCTTCGCAACCAGCCTTACGCACCCTACGCCATGGCGCAGCTCATCTACGTGCAGGAAGAGGCGATCAAGAGCCTCAACCAGCAGCTCGAACAGGCACGCCAGCAGGCTCAGTCCCAGCCGGCCGGCGGCGGTGGCTTCCTGTCGAGCATCTTCGGTGGCGGCCAACGCTCCGAACCGCAGCGCCCCGCCGGCCAAGCCTGGAGCCAGCAGGGCGGCTACGGCCAGCAAGGCGGGTATGGCGGTCCGCAGGGCGGCCCGCAGCAGGGCTATGGGGGCGCTCCGCAGGGTGGACCCTGGGGCGGCCAGCCTCAGCAGCCCGCACGCGGCGGCGGCTTCCTGGCCACGGCCCTGCCGATGGCAGCGGGCGCAGCGGGCGGCATGCTGCTCGGCAGCGCGCTCTCCAACGCCTTTGCCGGCGGACATTCCCAGCTCGGCAGCGCCTCCGCGGCGGGCTTGGCTGGCGGTGAGACGGGCGGCGGTATGTTCGGTGGCGGTGGCGATCAGGATCTCGGGTCGGCGCTCGGCGGCGGCGACGGTGGCTTCCAGGACGCCTCATTCGGTGGCGGCGGCGATGATTTCGGCGGCGACCTCGGCGATGGCGGGGACGACGACTGGGCCTGATCCCGCCCGAACGCCCTGAAGACTCGCGAAGCCCGACGCCGCTCCCACGGCGCCGGGCTTCTGCTTTTGACGGATGACGTCAGATGACCTCGACGCGGGTGCCGACCGGCGTGCGCTCGTAGAGGTCGATCACGTCTTCATTCATCATGCGGATGCAGCCCGAGGAGACGTTCTGACCGATCGTGTGCGGCTCGTTGGTGCCGTGAATGCGGTAGAGCGAGGTGCCGAGATACATCGCGCGCGCTCCGAGCGGATTCTCCGGGCCCCCCACCATGTGGCGGGGAAGGTCGGGGCGTCGCCGGAGCATTTCGGCGGGCGGCGTCCAATCGGGCCATTCACGCTTGGCCGAGATCGTCTTCGCGCCGGTCCAGACGAAGCCCGGTCGTCCGACGCCGATGCCGTAGCGGATGGCCTGCCCGGCCGACTGTATGAGGTAGAGATACTTGGCGTTCGTATCGATCACGATCTGGCCGGCCCGTCCCGGCCCGTCATAGGCGACGACCTGCCGGGCGAAGCGCGGATCGACTGCCCGCGCAATCCGACCCTCCTCGGGTGCCGGCCCCGTCGGCAGCGCCGCGAACCGGGCGCGCGGCTGCATGACGGCCACCGGCCGCGGCTCGCCGAGAGCGCCGTAACCGTCCACGGCGGGGCGCCGGGTCGGGCCGTGCCCGTCCCCCGTCATCAGGAACTCAATGAAGCCGCCGCCGTAGCGGCCCGGCTCCGCCCGCGCCACCACGCTCGAACCCATCACCGCCAGCGCCGCCAGCGCCACGCTCCACTTGCCCCGCATCCCCGGCTCCCAACCTGCCCATGCAATGCGGCAAGTCTTTTCCGGGTCGTGCCTGCGGGCGATGAACGGACGTGGTGAACAATTCTTTCCGAGGCTCGAGCCCCCGCTAAGTCCGGGTCGTCGTCAACGAGCCGTAAATGCCGTCGCTCCGCTGGAAAATTTCAGCAAATCGAAACCACTGCACGGGATTGTATCAAACGAGATTTTTGCTCGAAGGCCTGTCGGACCGATGATCACCAAACGCTACCGCATCGAGGAAAGCCTGGGCTTGCCCGTTCCGGCGGCCGGTATCTCTGCGGCTCCGGCGGAGTCAGCGCCGAACCCGCGGCTCGACGAGATCCTGACGGCGATCAACGACCTGCGTCGCATCACGCAGGCCAGTGCCGGCGAGACCATCGAAGCCTGCCGCCGCGAACTCAGCGAAGCGTTCGCCATGCGCCACGAACTCGAGGTGATGAAGGAAGCGATCACCCGCACCAAGGGCGAGATCGCGAGCCTCCACCGCTCCGAGACCACGGGCAAGGGCATGCGCCGCGTCGCCGGCGAACTCGATGCTGTGGTCGAGTCGACCGAAGAGGCCACCTCGACGATCCTCGGCAGCATCGAGCGGATCGAGACCAACGCCAACATGATGCGCGGCCTGCGTCTGCCCAAGGCGGCGCAGGAGGGGATCGACGGCATCCTCGACAACGTCGTCTCGGCCTATGAGGCCTGCAACTTCCAGGATCTGACCGGTCAGCGCATCAGCAAGATCGTCAACGTGCTGAAATTCGTCGAGGAGCATCTCGACCGCGTCATCGAGGCCTGGAGCAACCTCGAAGGCTTCCGCGACCTGCTCGCCGTCGAAACGGCCGCGGTCGACGAGAACGACGAGAGCTCGCTCCTCAACGGACCGAAGCTTCAGGACGATCCCGGCCACGTCGATCAGTCGGACATCGACGCCCTGTTCGACTGACGCCCCGCGTCTCAGGGCCATCGCCGCAGGCGATTGTCCCGCCTCAGGCCACCGCGGCCCTTTCAACCGGAATCGGCGCGGCTTACATCGGAGCCATGAGCCGCGCGACCCGATCCGCCTTCGACGACGTCCCGCCCGACGGGTTCGACGAGGACGAGACCGAGGCTGCCTCCCTCGACGAGGCGCCCGAGATCGACTTCGATTTCGAGCCCGGTGCCGTCCAGGCGGGCACCGAGATCATCCGCCGGTTCTGGTCGACCCTGCCGACCTCGCCGGGCGTCTACCGGATGTTCGACGCCAAGGGCGACGTGCTCTATGTCGGCAAGGCCAAGAACCTGAAGGCCCGCGTCGGCTCCTACGCCCGCGGTCAGGCGCATTCCAACCGCATCGCCCGCATGATCGCCCAGACGGCGGCGATGGAGTTCGTCACCACCGCGACCGAGACCGAAGCGCTGCTGCTGGAGGCCAACCTCATCAAGCAGCTGAAGCCGCGCTTCAATGTGCTGATGCGCGACGACAAGTCGTTCCCCTACATCCTGCTGACCAGCGACGGGCCGGCGCCGCAGATCGTCAAGCATCGCGGCGCGCGCCGCCGGAAGGGCAATTACTACGGCCCCTTCGCCAATGTCTGGGCGGTCAACCGCACGGTCAACGCGCTCCAGCGCGCCTTCCTGATGCGGACCTGCTCGGACAGCTATTACGAGAACCGCACCCGGCCCTGCCTGCTCTACCAGATCAAGCGCTGCTCCGGCCCCTGCACCGGCGAGATATCTTCCGAAGACTACGTCGCCTTGGCCGACAACGCGCGAGCCTTCCTGTCCGGCAAATCCAACGCCGTGAAGGACCGGATGCGCGAGGAGATGCAGCACGCCTCCGAGGCGCTCGAATTCGAGCGTGCCGCGCGGTTCCGCGACCGCATCGCCGCGCTCTCGGCGATCCAGGGCACGCAGGGGGTGAACACCCAAGGGGTCGAGGAGGCCGACGTGTTCGCCATCGACGAGCAGGCGGGCCAGTTCTGCATCGAGGTGTTCTTCTTCCGCAACTTCCAGAACTGGGGCAACCGCGCCTACTTCCCCAAGGCCGACCGCTCGATGAGCGTGGACGAGGTGCTGGCCTCGTTCATCTCGCAGTTCTACGACGACAAGCCCGCTCCCCGGCTCGTCCTCGTCAGCCACACGATCGAGGACGCCGAACTCGTGGCCGCCGCCCTGTCGAGCCGGGTCGAGCACCGCGTCGAGGTCCACCAGCCGCAGCGGGGCGAGCGCAAGAACCTCGTCGATTACGCGCAACGCAACGCCAAGGAGGCACTCGGGCGCCGGCTCGCCGACACCGCCTCGCAGGGCAAGCTCCTGACGGCGCTGGGCCAAGCCTTCGGCCTCGACAAGCCGCCCCGCCGTGTCGAGGTCTACGACAACTCGCACATTTCCGGCACGGCGGCGGTCGGCGGCATGATCGTTGCCGGGCCGACCGGATTCATGAAGACGCATTACCGCACCTTCAACATCAAGTCGGAGGAGCTGACCCCCGGCGACGATTTCGGGATGATGCGCGAGGTGCTGACCCGCCGCTTCAAGCGGCTGGCCAAGGAGGCGCCGCGCACCCCGCAGGAGGGCGAGGCCGGCGAGTCTCAGGCTCCGGAGCAGGCCGTTCCGGCCGTGGTCGAGGTGCCCGACGATCCCGACGCTTTTCCGGCCTGGCCCGACCTCGTTCTGATCGACGGTGGCGCCGGACAATTGGAGGCGGCCCGCGCCTCGCTTGCCGAGATCGGCGTGACCGGCGTGCCGCTGGTCGGCATCGCCAAGGGCCGCGACCGCGATGCGGGCCGCGAGACGTTCTTCGTGCCCGGCCGCAGCCCGTTCAAGCTGCCGCCGCGCGATCCCGTGCTCTATTTCGTGCAGCGCCTGCGCGACGAGGCCCACCGTTTCGCCATCGGCACCCACCGGGCACGGCGCAAGCGCGAGATGACGAAAAACCCGCTCGACGAGATCGCCGGGATCGGCCCCACTCGCAAGCGCGCGCTGCTGCACCATTTCGGCACGGTGAAAGCCATCGAACGCGCCGCCTTGGAGGATCTCGCCAAGGCGCCGGGCGTGAACGCCGCCACCGCGCGGGCGGTCTACGACTTCTTCCATGCCAATGCTTGAGCCGAGCCCCGTGCCGAGAGAGCCCGCACCCGATGCAGCAACGCCGCGGTTGACGCCCCCCGCCGCCCGTGATTTCACCCCGCCGATGAACGCCGTCCTCCCCCGACGCCGGTCGCAGGCCTGGACGCTCGCGAACTGCCTCACCTACGGCCGCCTCGTCGCGGTGCCGGTCGTCGTCGTCCTGCTGTTCTGGCCGGACGAGTTCGCCGCACGCTGGACCGCCTTCGGTGTGTTCGTAGCCGCCGCGATCACCGACTATCTCGACGGCTACGTCGCCCGCGCCTGGGCGCAGAGTTCGGCGCTCGGGCGGATGCTCGATCCGATTGCCGACAAGCTCCTCGTTTCCGCCCTCCTTCTGATGCTGGCGGCCGACCGTACCATTGCCGGCATGTCGCTCTGGGCGGCCATCGTCATCCTGTGCCGCGAGGTGCTGGTTTCCGGCCTGCGCGAGTATCTGGCGGAGTTGAAGGTCGGTCTGCCGGTCAGCCGCATCGCGAAGTGGAAGACGACGGTCCAGCTCATCGCCCTCGGCTTCCTCGTCGCCGGCCCGGCCGGCGAGGCCGTCATTCCCGGCAGCCTCACCGTCGGCATCGTCCTGCTCTGGCTCGCCGCAGCCCTCACGCTCTACACCGGCTGGGACTACATGAGGGCCGGGATCCGGCACGTGATCGACGATCCACGCTGATTGTGTTGGGATTCTTTGGCGCGGCGCTTCGCGGCGCCGCCGGGGATGCATGCGATGAAGCTCGTCTATTTCGCCTGGGTGCGCGAGCGCGTCGGCAAGCCCGAGGAGACGGTGAGCCCGCCCGAGGGCGTCGCCACCGTCGCCGACCTGATCGGCTGGCTGAAGACGCGGGGCGAGGAATACGCCTACGCCTTCGAGAATGAAGGCGTGGTGCGCGCGGCGATCGACCGGGTCCATGCCAAGCCCGGCAGCGCCATCGCCGGGGCGCAGGAGATCGCCTTCTTCCCGCCGATGACGGGCGGCTGAGACCGGGCCGCCGCGAGGGGACGATACACCGATCTCTGGGACGCCGGGTCAAGACAAACCGGCCGCCGGCCCGCCGATCCTGCGCTACGGTCACCGCGTGACGCGCGACGCCTTCGGCACCGCGCCGGAGGCGGGTGACGGGCCATGGCGGATCAGGACGACATCTTCGCGAATTCTTCCGATGCCGATGCGGTGGCCGCACCGCAGGGCTTCGGAGAACGGCTTGGCGGCAGCTTCGTGGCGATTCTGTTCGGGATCGTCCTCGTTCCGCTCGCCTGTTTCGGCCTGTTCTGGAACGAGGGACATGCCGTCCACGTCGCCAAGGCGCTGGCCGAGTTGGGTACGGTCGTCCGCTCGATCCCGACCGACCGGCGCGACCCCGCTCTCGACGGCAAACCGGTCCACATCGCCGGGACCGTGACGAGTGCTGCGGGCGTGGCCGACACGCAGGTCGGCCTGCATGTTCCGGGCATCCATCTCGATCGGCAGGTCGAGATGTACCAGTGGCGCGAGTCCGAGTCCGGCAGCGGCCAGGACCGGAAATACACCTATCGGCGCGAATGGTCGGCACACCCGATTGCGTCGGACCGTTTCCACGCGCCCTCCGGCCACCAGAACCCGTCCTTTCCCGCGATCCGGTCGCGCCACCTCGGGGCGGCGGATGCGCGAATCGACGCCGTTCCGGTCGGTGCGCAGGCGGCGCAGATGCTTGTCGCCGACGAGCCCGTGGCGGCCGATGCCGCGGGCGCCGCCGCTCTCGCCCGCGCGACCGGCCGTCCGGCGATCGTGGATGGCGGTGCCTACTTCGTCGGTCGCGACGCCGCCGAGCCGAAGGTGGGCGACTTGAAGATCCTCTATCATCGAGCGCCGGAGCGGCCGGCGTCCTTCATCGGCCGGCAGGAGGGCACGGGCCTCACGCCCTTCCGTACGACGAACGGCGAGGAGATCCTGTTGGCCGAACCCGGAACGCTCTCGGCCGAGGCACTCATCGCCAGGGGCCACGAGGACAACCGGGTGATGACCTGGATCCTGCGAATCGCCGGAATGGTGGTGCTGCTGATCGGCTTCGGCCTGTTCTTCGCGCCAGTGAACCTGCTCGCGAGCCTCGTCCCGTTGCTGGGAAGCGTCGTGGCGGGGGCGACCTTCCTGATCGCTCTGGCCGCGACCCTGCTCGTCGGGCCGACCGTGATCGCGCTGGCATGGCTGGCCTACCGGCCGTTGCTCGCCCTCGGCATCATCGCCGCGGCGCTCCTCGTGGCCGGCGGGCTTTTCGCCCTGCGCCGGCGCCGGACCATGCCGCTTCTGGCGCCGGCCTGATCCCCGGAAGGATGCGACGCCCCGTCAGCTCAGCGCGTCCCGGAACGCGCTGAGATTGGCGCGCATCATCTCGAGATAGCCGGGGGCCGGCCCCCCCGGCGCGCTCAGCGCGTCGGAGTAGATCCGCCCGCCGACCTTGGCGCCGCTTTCGCGGGCGATCTGCTGCATCAGCCGCGGGTCGGCGATGCTCTCCACGAACACCGCCGGCACCTTGTCCCGGCGGATCTGGCGGATGATGCGGGCGACATCCTTCGGGCCGGCCTCGCTATCCGTGGAGATGCCCTGCGGCGCCAGGAAGCGCATGCCGTAGGCGGCGCTGAAATAGCCGAAGGAATCGTGCGTGGTGATGATCCGACGCCGCTCTTCCGGGATCGCGCCCAAAGCCGCGCGGATCTCCGCGTCCAGCGCGTCGAGCTTCTGCGTGTAGGCGGCGGCGTTCGCGGCGTAGAGCGAGGCGTGGTCCGGGTCGGCGGCGCTGAGGCCGTCGCGGATGTTGGCGACGTAGAGCTTGGCATTCGCCACGTTCTGCCAGGCATGCGGATCGGGGTGGTCGCCGTGATCGTGTCCGTGATCCTCGGCGTGATCGTGGTCGTGGCTGCCCGCGACCGTCTTCACCCCCTTGGAGGCGACGGTGACCGGCGCCTTGGTGCCCGAGGCCTTGATCAGCCGCTCCATCCAGCCCTCGAAGCCGAGGCCGTTGACGACGACGAGATTCGCCTCGGCCAGCTTGCGGGCGTCGCCCGGCGTGGGGGAATAGCCGTGAGCGTCTGCGTCCGGCCCGACGAGGCTCGTCACCGCGACCTGCTCGCCGCCGACCTGCGCCACGAGATCGGCCAGGATCGAGAAGGTCGCCACCGCCTTCAGCCGCGCGCCGTCCGCCGCGGCCATCGACGGCGCGAGGCCGAGCCAAACCAGAACCACGATCGCGACGCCGCGCCCCACGCCCAAACCCATACCGAAAACTCCTCCGCTCAGCCGTAGTAATAATGTAACATTATCACATCTCCAAGGGCTGGGTTGAGATGGAGCCGCGGAGAACGGGCCGGGCTGCCAACATGGAGAAGGTTTCATGGAGCAGACACAAACCGGAGACGCGCGGACACATGCGAGAGAAGGGGCGGACGCATCCTCTCAGGGTTGGGGCACGGGCCCTTGAATGATGGAAGATGTGTCATGACCAAGCCGAACCTGAGCAAGCGAAGCGTGGCCGGGCTCCTGCTGGCAGGGCTGGCGGTCCTCGGTGCGGCCGGCTTCGGGTCCGCGGCGGTGCGCGCCGGTGATCGGGGCGGCCCCTTCGCGGACGGCCCCCACGGCCATCGGCACGGGCATTGGGCGGCGCTCTCGGCCGAGGACCGGGCCGCCTTCACCGACGCCCGCATCGCCGGCCTGCATGCGGGCCTGAAGCTGAACCCCGAGCAGGAGGCGTTGTGGCTGCCGGTCGAGACCGCTCTGCGCGATCTCTCCAAACAGCGGGACGCCCAACGCGAGGCGCGGCGCGGGCGCGGCAGGATGACCGAGGACGCCCCTGCGGCACTCCGCGCGATGGCGGATGCGGCCACCGCCCGCGGCGAGGCTCTGCGCAAGCTCGCCGAGGCCAGCACGCCGCTCTTCGCCAGCCTGGACGAGGGCCAGAAGCGCCGCGCCATGGTGCTCGCCCGGCCGATGCGTCCGTTCGGCGAGCATCGGCACCGGCACGGGGGCGAGTAGCGCTCGCGCGGAGGCCGGGTTTCAAGGCAGGCAACCGCCCGCGCTTGATCCACGGCCCTTACGGCTGCAAACACCGCGGGCCCCGGCGTTCCGCCGGGGTCAGCACAGACACGGTACAAGATGGCGCGCCGGCCGCTCCTGAGAGGCGACACCCTTCCCCTGCTCGGGCGGCTCTGGCGGGAGTGGCTCGCCCCCCACCGCGCGACGCTCGCGGTGGTCCTCGTGCTCATCACCGTCGTCGGCGTGGCGACGGGGCTCTACCCCGCTCTCATCAAGGCCGCCTTCGACGCGTTCGACCGGAAGGACATGAGCGCCCTGGCCTACGGCCCGCTCATCGTCATCGCGGTCACGTCCGCGCGCGGCTTCGCCCTGTTCGGGCAGACGGTGCTGACCAACCGGGTCGTCACCCGCGTCGAGGCCGACATGCAGGCCGCGCTCTACGCCCACCTGATCGATGCCGACCTCGCCCAGCTCGGCCGCGAAAGCCCGGCGGCCTTCACCCAGCGCTTCACCACCGACTTCGCCTTCATCAAGGAGGCGTTGACCCGCATCTCGACGGTGCTGCTGCGCGATGTGGCGATGCTGGCCGCACTGGTGATCGCACTGGTCTGGATGGACCCGCTGCTGACGCTCGCCGCCGCGGTCACGGCCCCTCTCGTCGCCGGCCCGGTCAACCGGATCGGCAAGCGGCTGCGCCAGGTCTCGACCACGACCCAGGAGCAGATGGGCGCGACCGCGAGCCTCATCACCGAGAGCCTCCAGGGCGCCCGCGTCGCCAAGACCTATGCCCTCGAAGGTTATCTCAAGGACCGCGCGGCGCAGGCTCTGGACGAGGTGCGCCGCCTGAAGATGAAGGCGGCCAACGCGCGCGGACGGCTCGACCCGCTGATGGAGATCGGCGGCGGTCTCGCCGTGGCGGGCGTGCTGGTGCTGGTGGGCCAGCGGGTGATGTCGGGCGACCGCACCGTCGGCGACTTCACCGGCTATGTCGCCGCGCTCCTGCTCGCCGCGCAGCCGGCCCGGGCGCTCGGCACCCTCAACGCCATCCTGCAGGAGGCCGCGGCGGCGCTGACGCGCTACTTCGCCCTGATGGACGAGCAGCCGACGATCCGCGAATCCGCGGCGGCCCGTCCGCTCACGGTAACGCGGGGCGAGATCCGCTTCGAGAACGTGCATTTCCGCTACCGGGCCGATGCGCCCGCCCTCGAGGGCATCGACCTCGTGGTGCCCGCGGGCTCGACCACGGCACTCGTCGGGCGTTCCGGCTCCGGCAAATCCTCCCTGCTCAACCTCGTCCCCCGGCTTCAGGACGTGACGGCGGGCCGGGTTCTCATCGACGGCACCGACGTGCGCGACGTGACCATCGCCTCCTTGCGTGCGGCGATCGCGGTGGTGTCGCAGGAAGTGGTGCTGTTCGACGATACCGTCGCCGCCAATATCGGCTTCGGCCGGCCCGGCGCGACGCAGGACGAGATCGAGGCGGCGGCGCGGGCCGCGGCGGCGCACGGTTTCATCACGCGTCTGGGCGAGGGTTACGCGTTCCGGGTCGGGCCGGGCGGCGGCCGGCTCTCGGGCGGTGAGCGCCAGCGCATCTCGCTCGCCCGCGCCTTCCTCAAGAACGCGCCGATCCTGCTCCTCGACGAGGCGACCTCCGCCCTCGATTCCGAATCCGAGCACCTCGTGCAGGAGGCGCTGGAGCGGCTGATGCGCGGGCGCACGACGCTGGTCATCGCCCACCGCCTCTCGACCGTGCGCGAGGCGGGCCGCATCGCGGTGCTGGAGGCCGGCCGGGTGATCGAACGCGGCCGCCACGACGAACTGGTGGCCGCAAGCGGGACCTATGCCCGCCTGCACCGGCTGCAATTGTCGGACGATTCCGGCGTATCGCCAGCGCAGGCGGCCCCCGTCTGACAGCGGTGGCATGAATCGACCGGCCCCGTGCGACCCGCACGGCCTCTCGCGCGTAATTCCCGGTCATGGCGGGAGACAGGGATGCGGCCAGAGCCGTTCGGAACGACGCGGGCGGGTGAGCGCGTCACGCGGCACACCCTCGCCCGCGACGATCTGCAGGTCCAAGTGATCGATTACGGCGCGATTCTCACCGCCATCGAAGTGCCGGACCGGGAGGGCCGCCGCGCCAACGTCGTCCTCGCCCTCGATACGGTGGAGGGCTACGAGACCGTGAGCCCACATTTCGGGGCGATTGCCGGGCGTTACGCCAACCGCATCGCCAGGGGGCGCTTCACCCTCGACGGCACCGCCTTCGAACTGCCGATCAACGAGCCGCCCAACTCCATGCATGGCGGTCCCGAGGGTTTCGCCAAGCGCCTGTGGCAGGTGTCGGAGGTGGATGAGACGCGCATCGTGCTGAGACGGCGCAGCCCCGACGGCGAGGAGGGCTTTCCGGGCAATCTCGACGTCGAGGTCGTCTACAGCCTGCCCGAGCCCGGAACGCTGCGCATCGATTACCGCGCCGAGACCGACCGGCCGACAGTGCTGAACCTGACCAATCACAGCTACTTCAACCTCGCCGGCGAGGGCACGGGCGATGTGATGGGTCATGTCGTGCAGATCGTCGCCGACGCCTACGCGCCGACGGACGCGACGCAGATCCCGACCGGAATCATCACGCCGGTCGCCGGCACGCCCTTCGATTTCCGCGAGCCCACGCCGCTTGGTGCGAACATCCGGCAGGGTCACGAGCAGATCGTGATCGCGGGCGGATACGACCAGTGCTTCGCTCTGCGAGGAGCCGTCGGCGCGCTGCGTCCGGCCGCCTCCTGCTTCTGCCCGGCCAGCGGGCGGCGCCTCGATCTTGCGACGACCCAGCCGGCGCTGCAGCTCTACAGCGGCAACAATCTCGACGGCTCGCTGGTCGGCCCGTCCGGCCGCACCTACCGCTCGGGCGACGGCGTCTGCTTCGAGACGCAGGGGTTTCCCGATGCGCCGAACCATCCGAACTTTCCGAGCACCGTCCTGAGGCCGGGAGAGGTCTTCACCGCGATCAGCACTTACCGCTTCTCGGTCGGCTGAGCGGACGCGCACCCTTCACGAAGCAAGGAAAGACGCGAGCGTGGACCGGGACGCTTGACATCCATCTCGTCTGGTCTGAAATTTCTGTCATGACAGAAATTTCAGACCAGACGCAAACCCTCGCCCCCGCAGTGGAGCGGTTCATCCTCCATTGGGGGGATCTCGGCGGGCAATGGGGCGTGAACCGCTCCGTCGCTCAGATCCACGCCCTGCTCTACCTCGCCGACAAGCCGCTCGCGGCGGAAGACATCGCGGGGACGCTCGGTATCGCCCGCTCGAACGTCTCGAACTCGCTGAAGGAATTGGCGGGCTGGAACCTGATCCGGCGGGTGCCGGTGCTGGGCGAGCGGCGGGACTTCTTCGTCGCCGAGACGGACCTGTGGGAGATGGTCACCCGCATCGCTGCCGGCCGCAAGGAGCGGGAGATCGACCCGGCGCTCAAGGCCCTGCGGGAATGCGTGGCCGAGGCGGAAGGCGATCCTCGGGTCGGGGCGGTGGCCGGGCGGCGACTCAAGGCGATGCTCGATTTCACCCAGACGCTCGACGGCTGGTACGCGCAGATGTTGAACGTGCCCCACAACACCCTGGCCAAGCTGATCCGGCTCGGCGGACGTATCGTCCGCTACCTGCCCGTGAAATCCGAGACCTGATCCCCCGCCGGTTGGGGGTCCGCCGTCCGGGAGCGTGTTTGAGGAGGCCCTTGATGCCCGCCGCCGGCAAAGCCGCCATCCCGATTGCAGCCCCGATCCGCCCGGCGGAACTGTTCGATCTGCGTTTTCGCGCGCTGGTGCCCGAGGCGGATTGGGCGCGGCTGCCCCCTGCCGTGCGGCGGCGTTTCTCCAAGCGGCTCGGCGAGGGCGAAAGTGCGGTCTATGCCGGGCGGGTGGTCGAGACCCATCTGACCCGGCTCGGCTGGTTGCTCGCTCAGGCCTTGCGCCTCGTCGGCGCACCGCTGCCGACAGCTCGGATCGCCAACGTGCCGAGCGTGGTCGCCGTCACCCAGGACGGCGCCGGCAACGGGCAGATCTGGACGCGGCTCTACGCCCGTGGCTCAGGCTTTCCGCAGACGATCCACTCGGCCAAGCGCTTCCGGGGGCCGACCGGGCTGGAGGAGCGGGTCGGCGCCGGGCTCGGCATGAGTCTGCGGGTTCTGGTCGAGGATCGGGCGCTGGTGTTTCGCAGCGAGCGCTACTTCATCGACTTGCCGGGCTTCCGGCTCATCCTGCCGCGATGGCTGACGCCGGGCACCCTGACGGTCAGCCACGGTGCCACCGGCGCCCGCGCCTTCCGATTCGTTCTGGAGATCCGTCACCCGTGGTTCGGCCGGCTGCTGCGCCAGGAGGCGGAGTTCTCCGACCAAGTCGATGCGCGCGACGAGGTGACCGCCGCGCTGCACTGATCGAGCCTGATCGAGGCTCAGCCTGCCAGAAGTGCGCCCGAAGGCCGGTCGGCGCCCCAGATCTTCTCGAGGTTGTAGAAGCCGCGGACTTCCGGGCGGAAGATGTGGACGAGGATGTCGCCCGCATCGATCAGCACCCAGTCGCAGGCCGGCATGCCCTCGACGCGGGCATTGCCGAATCCCTTGGCCTTCATCTCCTGGATGATCTTGTCGGCGATCGAGCCGACATGGCGTTGCGAGCGGCCGGACGCGATGATCATCGTATCGGCGAGCGAGGTCTTACCCGCGAGGTCGATCTCGACGGTTTCCTCGGCCTTCATCTCATCGAGACATCCGAGGGCCAGGGCCTTCAGCGCGTCGGAGGAAGCGGGCTCGGCATCGGAGCTGACGGCGACGTGTGGAATGTGTGCGGACAGGGTCTCGATTCCCGAAGATCAATTCGCGGCGGTCCCGCCACGCGCTGAAATTGGCCGCTTTCGGCCCACTTTTCAAGCGGAAGAAGCGCCCTAAGGCTCGTGTGCCGCGATTGGGGAGGCAAAACGTGGCTTCGCGCGCCCATATGATGGACGTTTTCGCGACCGATCGGAGGACGGGCACGCCGCGAGCGGGCGCCGTACGGTGCCGGGTCGTCTCGGGTCGGCGAATTTCGACGTCATGTCGTCGGCAGGAGGCCCCGTCACCGCGTGCGCAGAGCGGTGGAGGACAACGCGGAGCGCGGACCGTGCAGGAAGGTCCAGGCCGGCGTGGGGCGGATCGCCAGGGTGGGGGCGTCCGCTTCCGGAATTCGGGCCGATGCGAAAGCCTGCGCCGCCCGCGCCGAAGAAGCCGTCAGGGTGTAACCGGGCCGGTCGATCACCGCGACCGGCATCAGCGACAGGATCTCGTCGAAACGGCGCCAGCGATGGAAGGTGCCGAGCGAATCCGCACCCATGATCCACACGAAGTGAAGGGCCGGCCGGCGCCGGACCAGCCAGCGCAGCGTATCGGCGGTGTAGCGGCTGCCGATCCCCCTCTCGAAGCCGGTGACCGCGATGCGCGGATCGGTGGCGAGCGCCCGCGCCTGCGCCACCCGCTCGTCCAGCGGGGCGAGCACGCCATGGTCCTTGAGCGGGTTGCCGGGCGTGACGAGCCACCAGACCCGGTCGAGCCGAAGGCGCCGCAGGGCGGTGCGGCTGACATGCAGGTGCCCTGCATGCGCCGGGTTGAAAGAACCGCCGTAGAGGCCGATCCGCATGCCGGGCGCGGCCGGCGGTAGCCTGTGATCGCGCAGAGGAACCGCCGTCAGCGCGTCACGGCCGCGTCTGGCCGCTGCCGTGGACGCGGTACTTGAAGGTGGTGAGCTGCTCGACGCCGACCGGGCCGCGGGCATGCATCCGCCCGGTGGCGATCCCGATCTCGGCGCCGAAGCCGAACTCGCCGCCATCAGCGAACTGCGTCGAGGCATTGTGGGTCACGATCGCCGAATCGACTTCATTGAGGAAGCGCGCGGCGGCCTCGGTGTCGTCGGTGATGATCGCGTCGGTGTGGTGCGAGCCGTTGGCCTCGATATGAGCGATCGCCGCATCGAGCCCATCGACCACCTTCGCGGAGATGATCGCGTCGAGATACTCGGTGCGCCAGTCCGCGTCGGTCGCCGCACTCACCCGCGGGTCGGCGGCTTGCGTCGCCGCGTCGCCGCGCACGGCACAACCGGATTCGAGCAGCGCCTCGACCAGCGGCTTGAGGTGGGTCTGCGCCACCGCCGCATCGACGAGCAGCGTCTCGGCGGCGCCGCAGATGCCGGTGCGCCGCATCTTGCTGTTGAGGAGCAGGCTGCGCGCCATGCCGAGGTCGGCGCCTTCGGCCACGTAGACGTGGCAGATGCCGTCGAGATGGGCGAAGACCGGCACCTTGGCTTCGGCGTGGACGCGCTCCACGAGGCTGCGCCCGCCGCGGGGCACGATCACGTCGACGCAGCCGCCGAGACCGGTGAGCATCAGGCCGACCGCTGCCCGGTCGCGGGTCGGGACGAGTTGGATCGCATCCGCAGGCAATCCGGCGCGGGCGAGGCCCTCGCTCATCGCCGCCGCGATAGCGGTCGCGGTGCGGTGTGAATCCGAGCCCGCGCGCAGAATCGCGGCGTTGCCGGCCTTGAGGCAGAGCGCGCCGGCATCCGCCGTCACGTTGGGGCGGCTCTCGAAGATGACGCCGACAACGCCGAGCGGCACCGAGATGCGCTCGATCAATAGACCGTTCGGCCGCTCGAAGGCGGCGAGCTGGCGTCCGACCGGATCGGCCAGGCCCGCGACCTTCTCCACCGCCTCGGCGATCGCCGCGACCCGACCCTCGTCCAGGGTCAGGCGGTCGATGATCGCCTTAGTGAGGCCCGCGGCCTGCGCGGCGGAGACGTCCCGCGCGTTCTCGCGCAGGATCGCCGGGGCGCTGGCGCGGATTTGCTCCGCGATGGCCCGCAGGCCCAGATCCTTGGTCTGCGCCGGCGCGAGCGCCATGGCCCGGCCGGCGGCGCGGGCGCGCCGGCCGATGCCGGCCATCAGCGTCTCGAGGTCGTCGGCGTCCGCGAGATCGGACTTGAGATTCAGGACAGGCACGTTCCTGCTTCCCGTCTGGCACCGCTGGTGCGGCGCGATTGCGCATTTGAATGCATATGCACCCTCCCGCGCCCCTTTGCACATCGCCTTGGGGTTGAACAAGCGTCGATGTGAAGTTGCCGCGTCAGGCCCCGATCATTGCAAGGTCGTCGCGGTGGATCATTTCCGTGCGACCGGCTTGGACCGAGGCGGCGGCGATCTCGCGGCTGGAGCGGCCGATGATGGCGGCGGCATCTGCGCTGTCATAGGCCACGAGCCCCCGCCCGAGGATGCGCCCCTCGGGTCCGCGGATCAGCACGGTGTCGCCCTTGGCGAAGCTTCCCTCGATGGCGGTGACGCCCACCGGCAGCAGGCTCGCCCCGCCCTGAAGCGCGCGGGCGGCGCCGGCATCGACCACGAGGGTGCCGGAGGCCTCCAGCGAGCCCGCGATCCAGGTCTTGCGCGCGGCGGTGGGGGTCGAGCCCGACAGGAACCACGAGCAGCGTCCGCCCTCTCGCACCACGCGCAGCGGATTTTTTCCGCGCCCGTCGGCGATGACCATGTGGGTGCCCCCGCTGGCGGCGATCTTGGCCGCCTCGACCTTGGTGCGCATGCCGCCGCGGGACAGATCGGAAGCGGGCCCCCCGGCCATCGCCTCGATCTCCGGGGTCACCCGCTCGATCACCGGCAGGTGGCGCGCTTGCGGGTCGCTGTGAGGCGGCGCGGTGTAGAGGCCGTCGATGTCGGAGAACAGCACCAGCACGTCGGCCCCGATCATGGTGGCGACCCGCGCCGCCAGTCGGTCGTTGTCGCCGTAGCGGATCTCGGCGGTCGCCACCGTGTCGTTCTCGTTGACGACCGGGACCGCGCGCACTTCGAGAAGCTTCTGCATTGTCGCGCGGGCGTTGAGGTAGCGGCGGCGCTCCTCGGTGTCCTTCGGCGTCACAAGCACCTGTCCCGCGACGATGTCGTGGTGACCGAGCGCCTCGGTCCAGTACCGGGCGAGCGCGATCTGGCCCACCGCCGCCGACGCTTGGCTCTCCTCCAGGCGCAGCGCACCGGGCGGAAGGCCCAGCACCGTGCGGCCGAGCGCGATGGCGCCGGAGGAGACGACCACGACATCGACGCCGCGACCGTGCAGATCGGCGATGTCCTCGGCGAGCGCGGCGAGCCACGCGTGACGCAGGCGTCCCCGCGCGCGATCCACCAGGAGGGCCGAGCCGACCTTCACGACGACGCGGCGGAAATCTTCGAGAGCGGGAGGGAGGAGCGCGGTCATGCGACAGTCGTTACGGGGAGCCTGGCGAGTGCTGGTGCCGAAGACGGTTCCTGTGCATCAAACGTCCGGTCCTGGCCAGATCCTTGCCGCACATCAGCCGGCCACCGAATTCAGGGTCATACAATTTCTAGGTGCTTTTTCGCCAACGAGTGATACGTCATGCACGCTGGCTCATTTTAATCATGTTCTTTGAATTGATGGTGCCGAAAAGGGGCTTCACGCGAAGCCCGCGCGCATCTCGACGCGCTTCGAATCGGAGGAAGTGCCCCGTTGCCGGTCAGTGCCCTCGTGAACCGCTGCGTTCTGATCGTCGAGGACGATTACTTCTGGGCCGATGAATTGCGCCGGGGCTTGGAGAAGGCCGGGGCGGTCGTTCGCGGCCCGGTCGCCAGCATCGAGGCGGCCCTGGATGCCCTTGGTTCCGATGGCGCCGTGGACGGCGCGATTCTCGACCTCGGTCTCAGGGGCGAGCGCGCCTACGCCGTCGCCGAGCGTCTGATTGTCCGGCGCACACCCTTCCTGTTCGTGACGGGCTACGACGCGGGTTCCATTCCGGATGCCTACGCCGCCGTTCCACGGTTCGAGAAGCCGGTGACATTCGATACGATCTTAAGGGCGTTGAGCGCGCTGATGCCCCCCGCCTGACCCCTCCCGCCTGCTTCTCGGCTTTGGCGGCGGCATAGCCGACCTGAATCGTCGGCACGCCTTGCTGGCCACGGGCGGGGCCGCCGCGCCGGTCAGTTCGCCTCGCGTAGCAACCGTTCGGCCACGACCTTCACCGGTTGGCGGCGCCCGATCAGTACGGCGAAGCGTGACTGCTCCGGGTCGGACTCGAAACGGGTCCGTCCCCAGGCGACCAGAAATTTGAGATATTCGGCCCCGAGCAGACGGGTGGCCGCCGGATCCGCCCACCAGCGGCCGACATCGAGCCCATCGGAGACGACGGGATAGGGGATCAGCGTCTCGCCGTCCTTCAGGGCATGCCGCAACTCCACCAGGGTGCGCGGCATGTGATAGTTCGACGTCACGACCACGACGGTGCCGAAGCTGTGGCGCCGCATCCAGCGCCGGGTCTCGATGGCGTTGCCGATCGTGTTGCGCGCCCGGTAGTCGAGATCGACGCAGCAGGTGATCCAGTGCTCCTGTGACGGATTGAGGCGCACGATCTCCTCGCGGGTGGTGCGCTCGTTGACGCCTGAGATCAGCAGCCGCCTGCCATGGCCCTCCGCCAGCAGATCGATGGCATCGCCGACGCGTTGCGAGCCCCCGGTCATGGCGACGACGCCATCGACGCCGTCCAGGCTCGGCCGGTCGGTTCGCTCGACCACCGCGACGAAAGCGAGGAAGCCGCCCGCCAGAGCGAGCAGACCGAGGAGGGAGAGGCCGACGAAGGCCCGAAGGAGCCGGATGCCGCGCCGCGGCCGCGCCGGGTTCTCAGTCATTCGAGCCGCGGAGGGCTGCGACGATGCGTGGGCCGACAGGTCCGCCGCCCAGGACCATCCGAGCGCCTCGCGGTGGGATTCGTTTGGGAGCCGGCCCGGGCCGGCCGCCTGTCGGCGGGGCACTCGCGGAAGCATGACGGACGGAACAGGGGCTCATGAACGGTGTCGGTGCCGAGACTCTCGGTTCTCAATGGTTGTCGAAACGTTAACGGGTTCAATCGACCCGACTCTATCGGAGGAACCGGCGTACGGTGAAGCGCGACACGGCCGCCGTGACGAGGGACGCGATCACGCCGATGAACACGATGATCGCGTAACCCCGCCAGCCGATCTGGAACGTCCCGAACAGCGCCTCGATCTCCTCGCCAGCCGGTCCCGAGCGCCACATCCGGGCGAACAGGCCGGCGAGCGCGCAGGTCAGCAGCGCGGCGCCCGCACCCAGCGCCCCTCCCCTCAAGCCTAAGCGGAAGAAGCGGCTCTGGAAGGCCTTGGCGATGTAGTCGTCGTCGGCGCCCACGAAGTGCAGCACCTCGACCACCTCGCGGTTTCCGGCCATGGCGCCGCGGGTGGCGAAGACCACGGCGAGCCCGGTGGCGAACAGGACGAGGAGGACGATGCCGATGCCGATGCCGGCGAAGGTGTTGGCCATGGTCGAGAGTCGCTGGAGCCAGAGCGCGTGGTCGTCGAGGCTCGCCACGCCCGGAAGCGCCTCGGTGAGCGCGGCGCGCAAAGCCGCGAGGTCGGGGCTTCGGTCGCTCGCGAGCGTCAGCGCGATCAGACGCGGAACCGGCAGGTCCGACATGTCGAGGCCACTTCCGAGCCAGGGTTCGAGCAGCCGCTCGGACTCCGCCTTGGAGAAGATGCGCGCACCGACGATGCCCGGCGCGGCGCGTGCGAGGCTTTCGGCCCGCTTCACGTCCGCCTCGATGTCGCGCCCGGCTCCGGGCCGGATCTGCACCGTCATCTCCTGCGCGACGCTGCCCTGCCACTGGCTGGCGCTGGAGACGGCGATTTCCGCCGCACCCGCGCAGAGCGCCGCGAGGAAGGTGAGGATGGCGATGACCGCCGCCAGCGCCCGGCTCGCGGCGGAATCGGTCGGCACCAGGGGGGCGTTGCGACGCAGGTTGGCCGGAAGCGGCGCCTCGGATGCGGAGGCCGCCGCTTTCGCCGCAGCTGCGCCGCTCCGGGCGGGGGAGCGCACCTCGCTCATGGGCCTTCCACCCGCAGCCTGCCGTCGGCGAGCACCATGCGGCGCGCCTCGACGAGATCCATCAAGCCGTAATCGTGGGTGGCGATCACCACGGACGTGCCGAGCCGGTTCAGCTCCATGAACAGCCGCAGCAGGCGCCGGGCGAGGCTCGGATCGACGTTGCCGGTCGGCTCGTCGGCCAGCAGCAGTTCCGGCCGCGCGATCAACGCCCGCGCGATCGCCGCGCGCTGCTTCTCGCCGCCCGACAGGAGCGGCGGCAGGACGTGCATGCGCTCGCCGAGGCCCACCCAGCGCAGCAATTCGACGACCTCCGCCCGGTAGCTCGCCTCCGCCCGCTCCTGCACGCGCAGGGGCAGGGCCACGTTCTCATAGGTCGTCAGGTGATCGAGCAGGCGGAAATCCTGGAACACCACGCCCATGCGGCGGCGCAAGCCCGTGAGCGCGTCGTTGGAGATCCCGCTCACCTCCCGGCCGAACACCGAGACGATGCCGCGGGTCGGGCGCACGGAGAGCAGGATCAGGCGCAGCAGCGTCGTCTTACCCGCTCCGGACGGGCCGGTGAGGAACTGAAAAGAGTGCGGCGCGATCTCGAAGCTCACATCGGACAGCACCTCCGGCCCGAGGCCGTAGCGCATGCCGACGCTCTCGAACCGGACGACGGGCTCCTCCGCGCCGGACAGGAGGCTGCCCGTTTTCATCCCAGCCGACAAGGACCGCTCACTCCACGCTTCGCACGCGACACATCACCCTGTGCCATACCCGGCTTCACTGCCGGTTAACCCTACTCGGTGAGAACGTTTGTGTCCTTTTCGAGAGCGCGGCAACCCGCTGCCGGGACCTGACACCGACGCGGCTTAACCCATCCCATGCTGATCGTCTGCCCGGCCTGCGCCAGCGAGTATCGCATCGATGCCGACCGCGTCGGCACCAGCGGGCGCTCGGTGCGCTGCGCGGCCTGCCGCGAGACGTGGTTCATCTCGTCCGACGAGGTCGTGGCCGCGATGTTCGACGAGATGTCGGCGGCCGAGGAGCCTGACACCAGCGCCGCTCCCCCATCACCGGAGCCGCCGCCAACCGAAGCCCCGGTCGATGAACCCGTGCCGCGTCCGCGGCCGAGCAAAGGGAAGGCCGCCAAGCGGAGCAAGCCGAAGCGCTCGGCGCGGCGCTTCTCCCCGGCGCTTGCCGCCTGCCTCGTCCTTGCCGCCGCCTTGCCGCTCGTGCTCCTCGGGCGCGCCAGCGTCGTGCGGGCGATGCCGCAGACGGCGGGGCTCTTTGCCCGCGTGGGCCTGCCGGTGAATTTGCGCGGCATCGATCTGACCGACATCGCCGCGTTTCAGGTGGCCGCCGACGGCAGCAACCCAGCCCGGCTCGTCGTGGAGGGGGATCTCGTGGCGGTTGCCCGGGACCGGGTCGCCGTGCCGGCGATCGAGCTCGAGGTCCGCGACGCCGGGGGACAGTCGCTCTACCGTTGGACCGTCCCGGGACCGCGCGCGGCCCTGGAGCCCGGCGAGCGGGCGCGGTTCAAGGCGAGCCTCTCGGCCCCCCCGGAAAAGGGCCGGCAGGTCGAGGTGCGCTTCTCGGACGATGCCGCCGTCGGCGCGGGCGCCGTTCCGTCCCCTTAGAGCACCGCCCTGGATATAGGATCCGGGACGGTGCTCTATCCTCCTGATTTTGCATCATCCATTTCCGAAAGCCGGCAACCACCTTTCGGGATGATGCTCTGGAGAAATCTCGGGAAAGCCATCGTGGCGTTCCGGCTTACAGCTGTGGATTGCGTCGATCCGGCAGCGGGCGCGTCGCTTGCGCGGGTCTGCAACGCTGGCGGAGCCCGCTGCGCATGGTATGGTGAAGTATGGCACGGCCGACGGTGGTTCGTGCCGTTGGAACATTCCGCGAAACCATCACGAGCCGCATGAGCACCGCATCGAAACGCGTCCGTGTCCTGTTCGACGAGGCGGCGATCGCCAAGCGCAACGACGAGTTGGCTGACGAGATCGTCGCGGCCAAGCCCGAGAACCTGCTCGTCGTCGCGGTGCTCAAGGGCAGCTTCATGTTCGCCGCCGACCTGCTGCGGTCGCTCCACCGGGCCGGGCTCTCGCCGCAGGTCGAGTTCGTGCATCTCTCCAGCTACCGCAACTCGACCGTCTCCTCGGGCCAAGTCGAGATCCTGCGCGACGTGCAGAGCGAAGTGCGCGGGCGTGACGTGCTGCTGGTCGACGACATCCTCGAATCCGGCCGCACGGTCGTCTTCGCCAAGGACCTGTTGATGGCCCGCGGCGCCAAGCGCGTGCTGACCGCGGTGCTCCTGGAGAAGCCGGGCAAGCGTGCCGTGACGATCGACGCGGATTTCGTCGGCTTCACCTGCCCGGACGTGTTCGTGGTCGGCTACGGCATGGACGCCGCCCACGCCTTCCGCCAGCTCCCCTTCGTCGGATTGGTCGACTACGACAGCAGCGACGCGGATCTGTTCGGGGGCGCCTGACCGTAATCCCGGTCCGGCAAATTCCTGATAAGAACGTGATACTTGCTCGAAATTTGCCACCGATGGAACTCTGTCAGCTTATGAGGCTTGACAGGCCGCGCTTCCCTGCGGTCACTCGGGCGCGACGATCCACATCGAAGGAACGGTAGAGGACGCCCGACCATGGCGCGCATCCTGCTCGTGGATGACGAGGATACGGTTCGCGGCTTCCTCAAGCGCGGGCTGGAATTGGACGGTCACACCGTCGTCACGGCCATCGACGGCAGCGACGGCCTCGATCGCCTGTCCGAGGCCGGCGGCGGCTTCGACCTGATGTTGACCGATATCCGCATGCCGCTGATGGACGGCATCGCGCTGTCGCTCGCGGCCAAGCGCGACTATCCCGATCTCACGATCCTGCTGATGACGGGCTTTGCCGACCAGCGCGAGCGCGCCCGCGGCCTCGATGCCATCGTCACCGACGTGCTGACCAAGCCCTTCTCCCTGGCCGACCTGCGCTCCACGGTGACGCGGGCGCTGGCGGCCTAAGGCATCGTCCTTTTGCCGAAAGCGGCGCCCACCTTTCGGCAAGGTGCCGTTGATCCGTATCCGACCTGATTGCATCGGGCCGGCGCTTCTCGATCATGGGTTCGAGGCGTATCCCGACGAACCGGTAACCCCTTCGTCGGGATGCGCTCTCGGGACTCAGTTCATCTGCCAGATCGTTCCGTTGAGCAGGCAGGCAAACGACACCCAGGCGGCGTAGGGCACGAGCAGCCACGCCGCGGCCCGATCGAAGCGCCAGGAGAGGCGGATCGTCCACAGGATCATGGTCAGCATGGCGAGCGCGACGATCAGCGCGAGGCCGAGCTGGTGGGCGGCGAAGAAGACCGGTGTCCAGGCGGCATTGAGGGCGAGCTGCGCGCCGAAGGCGGCCAGTGCCAGCCACCACGCCTTCCGGGCCGGCCCCGGCACCGGGCGCGCGCCGAGCAGCCGCCAGAGAGAGACCGCGATCAGGGCATAGAGGATGGTCCAAGCCACTGGAAACACCCAGTTCGGCGGGTTGAAGGCCGGCTTGCGGATCGTCGTATACCACTCCTCGATATTGGTGCCGGTCGAGAGCGACCCCACCGCCGTCACCAGGATGACGGGGAGGATCGCGGCGGCGAGCCGTGGGATCGGCGGCAGCGCCGGCCGCTCGGGGATGTCCAATGCGCTCATGCGCCCTGCAATGCTCCGTCGCTCATTTCTCCGCCTTGCCCGGTCCGGCGGATTCGCTCAAGCCGGCATCGCGACCCGACACCGAGCGAGGAAACCCATGAGCCGGTCCAACGCGCCTCACGGCGATTCCGATGCAGCGTCTTCCGAGGCGCTTTCGTCCGAGGAATGGCGCCCGGCGACGCTGGCCGCGCAGGCGCTCGGCCGGGTCGATCCGGTGACGCGGGCGGTGGTGCCGCCGCTTCATCTCTCGACCACCTATCTGCGCGACCCCGACAACGCCTACCGCTCCGGTTTCGTCTACGCCCGTCCCGACAACGCCACGACGCGCGAGGCGGAGGACGTGATCGCCGCGCTCGAACGGGCGGAAGCGGGCGCCCTGCTGTTCGGCTCCGGCATGGCGGCAGCGTCGGCGGTGTTCTGCGCGTTGGAGCGCGGCGACCACGTGATCGCGCCCGACGTCATGTACTGGGGACTGCGTCGCTGGCTGAGGCAGGAGGCGCCGCGCCTCGACCTTGCGGTCGACTTCGTGCCGATGGACGACACCGAGGCCGTGCGTGCCGCGATCCGGCCCGGCAAGACCCGTCTCGTCTGGGTCGAGACGCCGGGCAACCCGCTCTGCACGGTCACCGACATCGCCCGCATTGCCGAGATCGCCCATGCCGCCGGGGCGCGGGTCGCCGTGGACTCGACCGCTGCGAGCCCGATTCTGACCCGGCCGCTGACGCTCGGGGCCGACATCGTGATGCATTCGGCCACCAAGATCCTGAACGGCCATTCCGACGTGGTGGCCGGCGTTCTGGCCGGGGCGCGGACGGATGCGTTCTGGGATCGGCTCGTGGCGATCCGCGGCGGCTGGGGCGCGATCCTCGGCCCGTTCGAGGCGTACCTTCTGATGCGGGGACTGCGCACGCTGCCCTTGCGCGCCGCCGCACAGAGCGCCGGGGCGCTCCACCTCGCGCAGCGGCTCTCCGCGCATCCGCTCGTGAGCGCGGTGCTCTATCCGGGGCTGCCCGACCATCCCGGCCACGCGGTTGCCGCGCGGCAGATGACGGGCGGGTTCGGCTACATGCTCTCGATCCGCGTGGCCGGCGGCGAGGCGGCGGCGATCGAGACCGCCGCGCGGGTGGCTCTGTGGAAGCGGGCCACCTCGCTCGGCGGCGTGGAGAGCCTCATCGAACACCGCGCCTCCGTCGAGGGGCCGGGTACCCCCTGCCCGCCCGACCTGTTGCGCCTCTCCACCGGCATCGAAGATCCGGAGGACCTGCTTCGCGATCTCGACGCGGCTCTGACGGCTGCGCACAGGCCGACCGGCTGACGCTTTTTTCGGAATTTTGTGGAGGGCGCGTGGCCGTTGCGGTGCTCCGTGCGTTGTCGGGGCGACGAGCCCCAACCGGGACGCGAGCCGCCATGATGAACCGCAAGCCCCTCCTCCTCGCCACACTCTCCTTCGGCCTTGTCTGCGGCGCAGCCAAGGCCGAGGACGGGCCGCCGAAGCTCGATGTCGAGGCGACCTGCCAATCGGCAAAGCGGGTTCAGAAGACGCTCAGCGACAATGTCAGCGCCGATTCCTGCCTCAATTCCGAGCGCGGCGCCGAACGGGATCTGAAGAAGCGCTGGAGCGAATTTCCGGCCGCGGCCAAGACGCAATGCACGCAGCAATTCGAGGCCGGTGGCTTCCCGTCCTATGTCGAGCTGCTGACCTGCCTCGAACTGGCGAGCGGTACGGTCCCGACACAGCCCGCCCTCGACTCCTCGGGCAAGTCCGATGTCGGTGGTGCGGCCAGCCGCGGCGAAAGGAAGGGTGGGAGCACCCTCACCCGCGACCCCGCGCCCACCCAGCGCACCAATCCGATCGAGGTGCTCGAGGGCAAGTAGCCCGGCGGCTCATCCGCGCCGATCCTGTCGGCCCATGAGCGCCGAGGGCTGCGCCCTCGCGCCGAGCCGGAAATCCGCTTCGGCGCAGAGCGCTCAGCGCAGGTTCGGCGCGTGCGCCTCTTCGATGGTGGCAGGGAGCCACGCGGACGGCGCGGCGGTGATCGCCGCCGGCTCGGCGCCGGCGGTGCGGCTCTGGTGCAATTCGAGCAGTTCCGGAGCCGGGCGCGTGTCGTCCTCGGTGAGGAAGAGGCCGCGCGCCTTCGAGCCGAGCCCGAGGCGGGTGCTGCTGGTGAGAACACTCTGGAACGGGCTCGTCAGCAGAGCGAGGGCGACCGGCGCCATCCACAGGGCGAGCCAGGAACTGCCGAAGGCGAGCAGCACAGCGAGCGCCCCGCCCGCCGCAACCGCGTCGCTCTGGAGGCGGAGCGCCTCCCGCCACGGCACGCTGCGATCGTTGCGGGATTGCGTGTCCCAGCGAACCACCCGCCCGAACAGGGTCGTCACGACGGCGCCCGCCGCGAACAGCGCCATCACCGGCCAGAGCAAGATCCAGATCGCCTGTTCGAGCGCCGCGCTCACGAGCAGCGAGCGGGTGCCGCCGAAATCCGCCCGGCGCCGGGCCGAGGCGAGGACGTAGCCGAGGCTCAGCAGCTTCGGCAGCGCCATCACCGCGACGACGAGGGCCGCGAGCGCCCAGGCCGCCGCGTTGCCGCCGTCGAGACCGTAGCCGATCAGTCCGAGTTCGCCCGAGCGCACCGCCTGCCACGTGCCGAGCGCGAGGAAGGCGATCCAGAGCGGATACACGCAGTAGCCGAGGATACCCACGCCGAGATGCCAGCGGCTCGCGCCGAGCAACCCCTTCATCGGCAGCACGCGGATATGCTGCAGGTTGCCCTGGCACCAGCGCCGCTCGCGCCCGAGCAGGTCGATGAGGTTGGTCGGCATTTCCTCCCAGGTGCCGCCCATCTCCGGCAGCAGGCGCACTTCCCAGCCGGCGCGGCGCAGCAGCGCCCCCTCGACGATGTCGTGGCAGAGGATCTCGCCGCCCAAAGGCGGCTTGCCGGAGAGGACCGGGAGTTCGGCGTTGTTCGCAAACGCCTCGATGCGCAGGATCGCGTTGTGACCCCAGTAGGAGCCGTCCGGCCCCTGCCACGTCTCGAGGCAGCGCAGGGAGAGCGGCGCATAGAGGCGCACGGCGAATTGCTGGATGCGCGCGAACAGCGTGTCGCGGCCGGCCGCGTAGGAAACGGTCTGGATCAGGCCGGTGCGCGGGTTCTCCTCCATCAGCCGGGCGAGCCGGCGCATGGCGGCGCCGGTCATCAGGCTGTCGGCGTCGAGCACGATCATGAAGTCGTATTCGTGCCCATAAGTGGCGCAGAACTCGGCGATGTTGCCCGCCTTGCGGCCGGAATTGTCGGCGCGGCGGCGGTAGCGGATGCGCGGCATGCCGCGGCCCTCGCGCCGGCTCCAGGCCTGGATGCGGGCGAATTCGTGCTCCTCGACCGCGCTGATCGCGCCCTCGCGGGTATCGGACAGGACGAAGATGTCGACATCCGAACCGTCGCCGCCCTCGCGCTGGAGCGAGCGGGCCATGACCCGGATCGCCGAGAACACCGCGAGCGGGTCCTCGGCATGGATCGCCACCACCGCCGCCGTGCGGCTGAGGCCGGTGGGACGGGTCGAGATCGTCGCGGCGCGGCGCTCCAGCGCGGACAGGGTACGGTCGCCCATCAGCGCGGCGATGAGCCCGTAGAGATACTGCCACGCGGTGAAGCTCTGCCACGCCATCAGCACGACGAAGAGCCCGAGCACGGCGCACCCGAGCCACGTCTCCGGCACGCCGTAGGCCGCGAGCGCCAGGGCGGCGATGGCGGCGGCGATGGCCAGCGTCGGCGCCGCCAGCGCGAGGCGGCGCAGGCGGAACGAGGCCGGCCGCGGCGCGGGGCCCGCGCCCCTCGGGCGGGTTTCACCCCCGGCCCCCGTCTCGACGGAGCGGTCCGCCTGCGGCAAGTCTGGGCTGGACATGATCGGCGTCGACACTCGCGGGAGGGATGAACGGATGGCAGGATCGTCGGACGCGGACAACGAGGCGCCCGAAGCAATCGACGTTTCGCGGCGCGCCATCGTCCGTGGCGCTTTTCGAGGTGCTCTTGCCGGTACGGCCGGCCTGGGCATTCCTGGCCTCTTCGACCTGAATGCCGCCAGAACGATGGCTCAAACGTTGCCAAACGCCTCATCCCAATCGCCGATCGAGGCCCGTCCGGTCACCTTCGAGGCCGTGGCGGAACGGGCCGAGCGGCTGGCGGCGCAGGTTTACGCGGCGCCGAGCAGCTCCCTGCCGCCGGAGCTGGCCGCGCTCGACTACGACGCCTTCCAGGCGATCCGCTTCCGACCCGAGGCGACGGTCCCGCTCGGACCCCGGTTCTCGATGCAGCCGTTCCACCGCGGCAACCTGCACGCCAAGCGGGTGGAAATTTTCCTGCAATCGCCCGACGGCGTGCGCCCCTTCGGCTACGATCCCGACCTGTTCGATCTCGGGCCGGCCTTGCAGGGGCGCCGCTATCCCACCTCGCTCGGCTATGCGGGCTTTCGCATCGCCCACGGGTTCGATGCGAGCCGGCCGCAGGCCCACGAGGAATTCCTGGTCTTCCTCGGTGCCTCCTACTTCCGCATCCGCGGCCGGGGGCAGATCTATGGCCTCTCGGCCCGCGGCATCGCCGTGAATACGGGATTGCCGCAGGGCGAGGAGTTTCCCGACTTCACCAGTTTCTGGATCGAGGAGCCGCACGGCGGCGCGGCGACGATCACGATTCTCGCGCTGCTCGACGGTCCGAGCCTGACGGGCGCCTATCGCTTCGCCGTCACGCCGGGCGATCCGTCCCATGTCGCGGTCGAAGCCGCCTTGTTTCCGCGCCGTCCGATCGCAGCGCTCGGCCTCGCGCCGCACACCAGTATGTTCCTGTTCGGCGAGAACGGGCCGGGCGTGCCCGGCGCCGAGCCGTTCGACGATTTCCGACCACAGGTGCACGATTCGGACGGGCTGGTGGTGCAGACCACCGGCGACCGGTTGTGGCGGCCCCTCGTCAACGGCCGGCCCGCGCCGCAGATCTCGTCGTTCCGCGCCGCCCCGCTCGAAGGCTTCGGGCTGCTGCAACGGGAACGGCACTTTGCCGCCTATCTCGACGTGCAGGCGCAGCACGAGGACCGGCCGGGCCTGTGGATGACGCCGCAGGGCGGATTCGGCGCGGGTGCGGTCCGGCTGTTCGAGATCCCCTCACGCACGGAGGCGACCGACAACATCGTCGCCGCCTTCGTGCCGGAGGCGCCCGTTGAAGCAGGCAAGCCATTGCGGCTCGCCTATTCCCTCGTCACGGTCGGCGCCGAGCCGGCGCCGGCCCTCGCGCCGCCGCTCGCCCGTGTGGTTTCGACCCGCGTCGGTTCGGCTGAGCGTCTGCGGCCGACCGATCCGCCCTCGCCGCAGCGGCGCCTCTACGCCATCGACTTCGAGGGGCCGGGCCTGCCCGACGATCCGAAGGCATCCATCGACGTGGCGCTCTCGGCGAGCGCGGGCGCGCTGGTCGAGCCCTATGCCGAGCGGGTGCCGCAGACCGGCGGCTGGCGCCTCTACGCCGAGTTCCGGCCGCCCGATCCGCGGCCTGCGGGGGACGTGGTACTGCGCGCCCGCCTCTCGCATGCGGGACGCGTTATCACCGAGACGTGGGACGGCGTCGCCTGACGCGGATGAACTGGCAGGGTCGCCGGCCGTTAACGGGGCACCAGCACGTCCGAACCCGGAGTCAGGGATGCGTCCCAACTTGTCCAGCGTCCCGCGATCCGCGCTCGCCGCCCTCGCCCTCTCACTCGCGGTTGCCCCGCTTCCCGCCCTCGCCGAGGCGGCGCCCGCCGGGCCTGCGGCCACCCGCTTTATCGAGCGGCCCGAGGTGGGCACGATGCGCGGCTCCAAGGTGATCGGCGTCGGCGTGGTCGGGGCGGACCATGTCCGGGTCGGCAAGATCGAGGACGTGCTCGTGGACGGCACCGGCCGCATCCAGGCGGTGGTGATCGGCGTCGGCGGCTTCCTCGGCGTCGGCGAAAAATACGTCGCGGTGCCCTTCGACCAGCTCGCCTGGAATTTCGAGGATGTGTCCCTCACCGGCGGCACGTCTTCGGTGGTGACGCCGGACAACGCACCGAGCGAGAAGGCCGCCGACAAGGCCAGTGCGGAGACGATGCCGGGTTCGAAGGTTTCCCCCGAGGTTCTGGGCGCGGTGCAGAACCAGCAGAGCGGCCGCGTCACAGAAGCGACCGGTCCGGTCGAGCCTCAGCGGCCAAGTTCCACGCCCGCGACGGTGCTCGTGGGCCACGATCTGATCCATGCCGAGGTGCGCTTGACCAAGGCACAGCTCAACGACGCGCCGGCCTTCCAGTTCGACAAGGCGAAAGAGTAACCGCCTTCGCCCGGGCGGCCTGCATCCTTGGAGCTTGCGTATCATGAGACATGCCGCCTTCGCCGTGACGGTCTGGCTCGCCGGACTTCATGCGGCGCTCGCCCAGGCCACCAACCCTGCCCCGCCGATTCCGGAATCGGGGCCGTCCGGCTCCAGTTCGGGCGCGGCGACGTCCGCGGCCACCGATTTCAACTGGGTCTGGGTCAGCGTGCTGATCGCGCTCGCCGTGCTGGCCCTGTGGGTCTTCGCCCGCAAGCGTCAGTCGGGTCCGCCGCGGTAGAGACGGGATCGTTGGGGTCTTCTTTCCAACCCGCCTCCTCACCCTGAGGTGGCGGCGCGAAGCGTCGCCCTCGATGGGTCCGCCAGTCACCGCACGGGAACCGAAAGAATCCTTCGAGGCCACTGCGCGGCGCCTCGGGATGAGGCGGTGTAGACGAGCGTCAGCCCTTCTTCGCGCTCGGGAAGAACAACGGCTCGCCGTTGATCTTGTAATCGGCGATTGCCTGCTGTCCCTCGGGCGAAACCAGCCAATCGATGAAGGCTTGGCCTTCCTTCACCTTCACGCTCGGGTGCTTATCCGGATTCACCAGCATCACGCCGTAGGGGTTGAACAGGCGCTTGTCGCCCTCGACGAGGATGGTCAGGTCGCCCCGATTCTTGAACGAAAGCCACGTGCCGCGATCGGCCAGGACGTAGGCGCCGAGCGACGAGGCGGTGTTGAGCGCCGGACCCATTCCCTGTCCGACATCGCGATACCAGTCGCCGCGGACCGCCGGGAGATCGACGCCGGCCTCCTTCCAGCTCCGCAGTTCGGCGCTGTGGGTGCCGGAGCGGTCGCCGCGTGAGACGAAGGGCGCTTGTCCCTCCGCGATGGCCTTGAAGGCGTCGTCCACCCCCTTGCCCCGGATGCCGGCCGGGTCGGCCTTCGGGCCGATCAGCACGTAGTCGTTGTACATCACGTCCTGCCGCCCCTTGGCGAAGCCCTCGGCGACGAACTTGTCCTCGGCCGGGCGGTCGTGAACGAGCACGACGTCGGCGTCGCCCCGGCGCGCGGCGTCGAGGGCTTGGCCGGTGCCGAGCGCCACCACCTTCACGTCGATCCCGCTCTTCTGCTTGAACAGCGGCAGGATGTGCTTGAACAGGCCCGATTGCTCGGTCGAGGTCGTGGAGGCGACGACGATCGAGGCGGGCTCGGCTGAGAGCGGTGAGGCCGTGCCGAGGGCGGCAAGGAGCGAGAGCGTCAGGAAGCTGCGGCGAAGGAGGTCCAAGGCAGTTCTCCGGTGAGGTAGGCCCGCGCTTCAGGGGTGCGGGGTGAGAAGAGGACGGATCGAGTCGGACCCCGCTCCACGGCGCGGCCGGCGGCGAGCACCACGGTCTCGTCGGCGAGCCGGGCGACCTGCCCGAGATTGTGCGAGACGAGGAGCACGGTGGTGCCGGCCCGCGCCATCTCGGTGATCAGGCTCTCGATGGTCTCGGTCGCGGCCGGATCGAGGCTCGCGGTCGGCTCGTCGAGGAGCAGGAGGTCGGGCCGCATCGCCCAGGCGCGGGCGAGCGCGAGGCGCTGCTGCTCGCCGCCCGAGAAGCGCGTCGCCGCGTCCTTCGCCCGCTCCGACAGGCCGACGCGGGCAAGCGCCGCCGCGATCCGCGCGCCGCTTTCCCGGCGGGACAGCTTCAGCGAGACCAGCCCGAGGGCGACGTTGGCGGCCGCACTCGCGCGCACCAGAGCGGGGCGCTGGAACACGAAGGCGCGGCGGCCGGGCGTGAGGCGCACCGTGCCGGTATCCGGCCGCAACAGACCGTCGATCACCCGCAGGGTCACGCTCTTGCCCGCCCCGTTGGGGCCGATCAGGGCGGTGATGCCGTGCGCGGCGACGTCGAGGTCGAGACGGTCGAGGATCGGCCGTCCGCCGATCGCCAGGCTGACGCCGTCGAGACGGATGGCGGGCGCGGCGCTCATCCGTAGGCTCTTGCGACATGGCTGCGCAGGAGCGCGGCGGCGGCGTTCACCGCCAGCACGAGGCTCATCAGCACGAGGCCGAGCGCCAGGGCGAGGCTGAGGTCGCCCTTCTGCGTCTCCAGCGAGATCGCCGTCGTCATGGTGCGGGTATGCCCGTCGATATTGCCGCCGACGACGAGCACGGCGCCGATTTCCGAGATCGCCCGGCCGAAGGCGGCCAGTGCCGCCGTGACCAGCGAGAACCGCGCGTCGTAGATCAGCACACTTGCTCGGCGCGGTGCGGTGAGGTGTAGCGAGCGCAGCTGCTCTCCCAGATGCGCCTCGGCATCGGCGATGACCTGACGCGTCAGCGCCGCGACGAGCGGCGTCGCCAGCACCGCCTGCGCCGCCACCATCGCAGCGGGGGTGAAGAGCAGGCCGAACGCGCCGAAGGGACCCGAGCGGGAGAGGGTGAGATAGAGGATCAGCCCGACGATCACCGGCGGCAGGCCCATGAAGGTGTTGAGAAGCCCGACGACGGCGCCGCGCCCTGGAAACCGCGCCACCGCGATCAGCGCCCCGAGCGGAATGCCGAGCGCGAGCCCGATCCCGACGGCGGTGACGCTGACGCGCAGGGACAGCCACGCGATCGCCAGGACATCCCGGTCGAGCGTCCACAGGCGCGAGAACGTCTCCTGAAGGGTTTGGCTCAAGGGGCTCGGCTCGTCGATATCATCGCCTCCGCACCCGGAGCGCAGCTGAGGCGTATCCGGGGCTGCGCGGGGCAGGCCGGGATGATACGCCGGTTGACGCAAGATCAATAGGAAAGGCCTTGCATATGGTTGGTGAGGACGGGCGGCCCCTGGCTTCGACCGCCTCCGGGTGGGACGGGCTCCGCGTACGCCTCCATGTCGAGGGCCGCTGCGAGGGGGCATCCGACTTCGCGCTGCGCGGTGCGTACCTGCTTCTCGAAGCGCTCGGCCGGACCGGCTCGCTCCAGGGAGCGGCCGAAGCGCTCTCGATCTCCTATCGCTCGGCCTGGGGGCAACTCGATGCGCTGGAACAGGCCCTCGGCCAGCCCGTCGTGGTGAAGACCAAAGGGCACGGCAGCAGCCTCACGCCGCTCGGAGTCGCGCTGCTGACACTGCTTCAGGCCTCGCGGACCCGCCTCGCGCCCGCCCTTGCGGCCGAGGAGATGGCGCTGAGCGAGGGCCTGCGGCGGCTTCTGGAACCGGCCGATGCACGTATCCGTCTCGCGGCGAGCCACGACCCGCTGCTGCTGGAGGCGATCGAGGCGCGGCGCGAGATCGACCTGATGGTCGCCGGCAGCCTCGATGCCCTGGCGCGGCTGCGCGAGGAAACGGTCGATGCCGCGGGCTTCCATTACGGGTCGGACGGCCCGCCGCCAGCGCCCTTCGGCGCGGTGTTCGACCGTCGCGACCTCGTCGTCGTCCCGCTGTTCCGCCGGGAACAGGGCCTGATGCGGGCCGCCGGCAATCCGCTCGATTTGGGAAGTGTCGCCGACATCGCCGCGCGGCGGGCGCGCTTCGTCAACCGGCAACGGGGGGCCGGCACCCGAATCTGGTTCGAACGGCTCTGCGCCGAGGCGGGCATCGACGTCGAGCGCATCGTCGGCCATCAGACCGAAGAATTCACGCATCAGGCGGTGGCGGCCCTGATCGCCACCGGCGCGGCCGATGTCGGCATGGGCACCCGCGTGGTTGCCGAGCGCTTCGCCCTGGATTTCCAGCCCGTGGGTTGGGAAACGTATTTCCTCGCGATCCGCGCGCGGATCGATACGGAACGGCTCGGGGCGCTCCGCGAGGATCTCCGCAGCCGGGCCGGACGGACGCCCGGCTACGCGCCGCCCCTCTGATGTCTCGTAGTCGCGATCCGCGGCCCGGCCTCGCCGGATCAGGCCGAGAGGCGAGCCCTCACCACAGCAAGACGTGCGGATAATACGCCAGCAGATCGCCGGGGTTCACGCCCGTCGCGTCGTCGGGCAATTCGACGAGGCCATCGCTCTCGGTGAGCGACGTCAGCACCCCCGCCCCGTCGCGCGGGAATTTTCGCGCTTCCAGGTCGCCCGTCTCGCTGCGGACGAGACTGACGCGGACGAATTCGCGGCGGCCTGCCTTCTTGCGGTAGCTGAAGCCCGCCCGCACCGGCCAGGACAGGGGCGGCTCGTAGCGCGCGCCGCCGAGCCGGGCGAGCAGGGGCCGCACCACGAAGAGCAGCGTGATGTAGACCGCCACCGGATTGCCCGGCAGCCCGACGAAGGGCGTGCCGGCGACCAGCCCCACCGCGACCGGACGGCCGGGCTTGATCGACAGCCGCCAGAGCATCAGCCGGCCCTGCGCCTCGACGGCGGTCTTCACGTGATCCTCCTCGCCGGTCGAGACGCCACCGGAGGTGAGGATCAGGTCGTGGTCCCGCGCCGCCTCGGCGAGGCGGGTCGGCAGGGTGGCGGGATCGTCGCGCAGGATGCCGAGGTCGTCCACCGCGACGCCGAGCCGGGTCAGCAGGGTCACGAGAAGGACGCGGTTCGAATCGTGGATCGCGCCGGGGCGAAGGGGGATGCCGGGCTCGGTCAGCTCGTCGCCGGTCGAGAACACGGCGACCCGCAACCGGCGGCGCACGGCGAGTTGCGCATGGCCGGTCGCGGCGGCGAGGGCCAGATCCTGCGGGCGCAGGCGCCGTCCTGCGGGGATCGCGAGGGCGCCCGCCGCCAGATCCTCGCCGGCGGGCCGGGCATTGGCGCCGGGCTTCAGCCCCGGCGGCAGGACGACCCGCTCGCCCTCGCGGCGCACGTCCTCCTGCATGAACACGGTGTCGGCGCCGGGCGGCATCGGGGCGCCGGTGAAGATGCGGATCGCGGTTCCCGCGGGCAGATCTCTGGCCGCCGTGCCGGCCGCGAGCCGGCCGCTGACCGGCAGGACGGTCTGCGTTCCTGCCTCGAGGTCGGCGAAGCGCACGGCGTAACCATCGACCGCGGCGTTGGCGAAGGGCGGCAGGTCGTGGCCCGCAAAGACGTCCGCGGCGGCGATCCGCCCGTCGGCGAGGCCGAGCGGCAGGGTCTCCGTGCCGGCGACCACGGGGAAGCGCTCGGCGATCATCGCCACCGCTTCCTCGATCCGCATCGGCTTGCCCCCGAAGGCGAAGCAATCGTCGGTGAGCTGTGCCATGGCTCAGGATCTTTCCAGCCGGGCGAGCACGGTTTCAAGCGCCTCGGCGCGCTCGGTCACGAGATCGGCGATGGCCTCGACGTCATCGAGCCCGACCACCGGCACCGCCGCCTGCGGGAAGGGAACGTCGCTGGCGATGCCGACGATGCGCGGGTCGTCCTCGTGCAGGGGCGGACGGCCAATGGCCGCGCGGAACACTTCGAGCTTCGGATGCGCCTCGCGCTTGAAGCCCTCGACCAACGCGAGGCCGGTCGGCGTCAGCCGGCGCAGCAATTCGGGCAGGGTGGCCTCCGCGCCAGCCTCGACCTCGCGGATCTGCGCCCACCGCCGGGCGGAGGACACGATCACTTCGCTCCCCCCGGCCTGCCGGTGGACGAAGGAATCCTTGCCCGGCTGATCGATGTCGAAGGCGTGGTGGGCATGCTTGAGAGTCGCGACCCGCATCCCGCGGGCGACGAGGACCGGGATGAGGCGGGCGAGCAGCGTGGTCTTGCCCGCCCCGCTCCAACCGGCGAGGCCGATGACGCGCAGGTCGCTCACGATTCGCCTCTTCCGGGTTCGAACCCGAGTTCGTTCAGGGCCGCATCCGCCTCGCGCATGCCGAGAAGCGCCAGGAAGGCGGCGAGCGCGGGCTTCTCGCGGTCGGCCTCGCGGTAGGCGAAGTCGTAATGCTCCTGAGCCAGCGGCAGGAAGCCGAGGCCGTAGGCCGCCGCGACGCTGGAGATCGCGACACCCCAATCGGCCCGGCCCTGCGCCACCGCCGCCGCGACGGCGTTGTGCGAGCGCGGCTGGTTCCAGAAGCCGGCCGGCCGGGCCGCGCCGATCAGGCCATCGACGAGGAGCCGGGTGCCGGAGCCGGCGTTGCGGTTGACCATCACCGCATCGGGATCGGCCAGCGCCGCGTTCACCGCGTCGGCGGCGCTGCGGCCCGCGAAGCGGGGGTCGCCCGCGCGGAACACCACACCCTGGAGCCGGCGCCAGCCGGGGGCGAGTTTCATGCCCGCTTCGAGGAAGGGCGCGTTGTAGCGGCCGGTCTCGGGGTCGAGCAGGTGCATGGCGGCCAGATCGCATTCGCCCCGGCGCAGGGCCGCGAGCCCCCCGGCCGAGCCGACCCACACCGTGCGGGCACGAAAGCCCCGCTCGGCCAGCAGCCCGACCACCCGGTCGAGCCCGATGCAGTGGCTGCCGATGATGGTGAGGTCCGGCGGCCGTACGCCGGCCCCGAGGCGAACCACCGAGACCGTCTCGCCCGCCTCGACGCCCGAGCGCGCGGCCGGCACGGCGAAGAAGCCATCGGCCTGCGAGAAAGCGGTGACGGAGCCGGAGCCTTTCGGCAGCGGCAGGGCGACCAGGCCATCGGCCGCCTGAGCGAGCGAGGCCATCACGAATTCGGTGCGGCCGAGTTCGGAGGTCAGCCGCTGCGGCAGGCGCGCCGACACCGCCTCCTCCTCCCGCTGCGGCAGGCCAGCGAGCGCGCGCACCAGCGGCACCACGAATTCGTGGAAGGTGAACATCGCGGAGGTCGGGAAGCCCGGCAGCACGACCACCGCCTTGCCCTCGGCGACGGCGAGGCAGAGGGGCTTGCCGGGTTTCAGCGCCACGCCGTGGACGAGGATGCCGGGCGGACCCAGCCGCGACAGGATGCGGTGCGAGACATCGCCCGCGCCCTTCGAGGTGCCCCCGGAGAGCACGACGAGATCGATCCGCGCCAGCGCCTTGCGCAGGGCGATGTCGAGCGCCGCCTCGTCGTCAGGGACGATGCCGAGCGGCACGGGCTCGCCGCCGTTCTCGGCGACCGAGGCCGCGACGATAGCGCCGTTCGAATCGTAGATGGCGCCCGCGCGCAGTTCGCCGCCCGGTGCGACCAGCTCGTCGCCCGTCGAGAGCACGGCGACGCGGGGGCGGCGCACCACGGCAATCTGGGCGAGCCCGCAGGCCGCGAGCATGCCGATCTCGCGGGCGGTCACCACCGCCCCTTTGCGCAGGACGGTTTCGCCCGAGGCCATGTCGGCGCCGGCATAGCCGACGAACTGCCCCGGCCGGACCGGACCCGTCACGTCGATGGCAAGGGCGTCTTCGAAGAATTCGGTCTGCTCGACCATCACCACGGCGTCGGCCCCGCGCGGGATCATGCCGCCGGTGGCGATCGGCGTCGCGGTGCCGGTGGCCACCGAACGCGTCGGGGCGACGCCGCAGGCCAGGATCTCGCGGTTGAGAGCGAGCCGGCGGGGCCGCGCGGCGTTGGCGCCCTCGGTGTCGGCGGCGCGAAGCGCAAAACCGTCGACCAAGGCGCGGTCGAAGGGCGGCACGTCGATCGGCGAGGCGATGTCGCCGGCGAGCACCCGCCCGAGCGCCCGGGCCAGCGGCACGGTCTCCGGCGGGAGCGCCGCGTGCGGGATCGCTGCGCGGAAGGTCGCATGCGCGTCCTCGCGGCTCATCACCGTCAGGAACTGCTCCTGCCGGGCGGCCGCGGCGAGCCGCCGGGTGAAATCCGTCTCGCGATCCGCGCTCACAGCGGCACTACCTCGACGAGGCTGCCGGCCGGATAGCCCTCCCGCTCCGGCGGGACGAGCACGATTCCGTCCGCCTCGATCAACCGGCGTAGGGCAAGGTCGGCTCCGCCGAGGGGTTCGATGTCCGTCCCCTGGACGCGAACGAAGACGATTTCGGCAAGTCCGACGGTCGAGGTGATCTTGCGCGCGGTCCGCCCCGCCCTCGGCGCGGCTTCGACGGCGCTGGTCAGCGCTGCGACCAGCGGCCGGCCGAGCGCCAGGACGGTCGCCAGTGCTGCATCGGGCCGGCCGGGCAGGAGCAGGACCGGGCGGTCTCCGGCATCGCCGATCCCCGCCGTCTCCCCGGGCCGCAGGGCGAGGCCGTGAGCGACCACGCGGCCGGCTTGCGCCAGCCCTTCGGCGCTGCGGTCGCTGCGTCCGAAACCCGTGCCGCCGAGGACGAACACCGCATCCGCCCCGTCGGCCAAGATGGCGTGGGCGATCCGTTCGGCGTCATCCGGCACCGTCACCGTCTCGGCAATCCCGCCCGCCCGCGCGATCATGGCACTGAGCGTCGGCGACAGGACGTCCGGCGCCCCCGTCACCACGAGGCGAATCCGGGCTTCGCGGATCGCAACTTCGAAAAGACCCGCGGCAGCGAGGCCGAGAAGGTGGCGCGGCTCGATCCGCTCGCCCGCCGTCAGAAGAGCGTCACCTTCGGAAAAATCCTCGCCCGCGGCGCGGGTGCCTTCGCCCGGACCGACGTCCGCGACGGCGCTGCGGTGCTCCAACCCCTCGGCGGCCAGTATCGCGTCGGTGCCGGGCGGAAGGCGCTCGCCGGCTTCGACCCAGGCGGGAGCATGGGGCAGCGTCACCGGCGCGTAGGGCGAGGCACCGCTGATCTGCGCGGCCTCCACCGCGAAGCCGTCGCGCAGGGCGGTGAGCCCGGCCGGGATGTCCTGGGGAAACGTGAGCGAGGTCGCGGCGATGTGCCCGGCCGATCGCGCCAGCGGCACCGATCGCGGCGCGACCGGCGCTGCATGCCGCAAAAGCAGGGCGAGCGCGTCGGCGAGCGGTGTCAGGGCGGCGGAGGCTGCGCGCATCGTTCAAGCCTCCGCGCGCGCCGGCAAGGCGGCGGGCCGAACGGCGAGGATGCGTGAGGCTCCGTCCTGTCTCATCACCGCGAGCGATGCGCCATCGCCGGGCGCGGATCAAGGTTCGGCAGACCACCGCTCCGGCGCCTGAGACACAAACCCTCACCTTCCGTGGGCGGACGGCGTCCCGACCGGTCGCGTATGGTCCGCCGGGAAAACGGAGTTGGATGACGATGCGGGCGACGCGGATTCTCGGTCTGATCGCGGCCTTCCTGCTCGCCGTGCCGGCGTCGGCGCAGATGCGCGGCCACGGCGGGCCGGTTCGTGCGCTCGCCGTGACGGGCGACGGTCGCCTCGCGGTCTCCGGCGGGTTCGATCAGGCGGCGATCGTCTGGGGTCTCGAGACCGGCGCGGCGCTGAGCGTCCTGCGCTTCCACGACGGCGCGGTGAACGCCGTGGCGGCCCTTCCCGGCGGGCGCTTCGCCAGCGCCTCGGAGGATGGGCGCATCGCCCTGTGGCGGTTGGGACAGGCCGAGCCGGAGCGCGTGCTCGAAGGACATGCCGGCCCCGTCGCCGGGCTCGCCGTCTCGCCCGACGGAACCATGCTGGCTTCCGCCGCCTGGGACGGCACCGCGCGGATCTGGCCGCTGGCGGGCGGACCGGCGCGGATTCGCGAAGGACACAAGGGCAACGTCAGCGCGGTCGCCTTCCTGCCCGACGGCCGCCTCGTCACGGCCGGCGCCGACGCCGGCGTGCGGATCTGGACGCCGCAGGGGGAGACGGCCGTGGCCGCGACGCTGCCGAGCGCGCTCAGCGCGTTGGCGGTGACCGCGGACGGCGAGATCGCCGCGGCAGGGGCAGATGCCACGGTGCGGTTTCTCGCCCCCGACGGGCATGTGCGGTCAGAGGTCGAACTCGGTCCTGCCCCGGTGATCGCGCTGGCGCCGGCGCCCGACGGCACCCGGATCGCCGCCGCGAGCGCGGGCGGTACCGTCGCGATGATCGAGCGGGCCAGCGGAAAGATCCTGTTCACGCTGGTCGGGCCGGGCCTTCCGGTCTGGTCGCTGGCGTGGCGGCCGGATGGGGGCGAACTCGTCACCGGCGGCGGCGACCGACTCGTGCGGCGCTGGAACGCGGCGACCGGCGAGCCGATCGGCCCCCTCGCGATGCCTCGGCCCGCAGACGCGCTCGCCGCGTTTCACGGTGAGCGGGGCGCGGAGGTGTTCCGCGCCTGCGTCGCCTGCCACACCTTGACGCCCGACGACGCGCCGCGCGCCGGCCCGACGCTCGCCGGCCTGTTCGGCCGGCGCATCGCGGCGGTTTCGGGCTACCGCTACTCGGAGGCACTGAAGGGTATGGACATCGTTTGGACTCCGGAGACGGTCGCCCGCCTGTTCGAAGTCGGCCCGGCGCGCTTCACCCCCGGCACCCGGATGCCGGAGCAGACCATCAACAGCGCCGAGGACCGCGACGCGCTGATGCGCTTCCTCGCCAAGGCGACGGAGAAACACCCGACTGGGCCGAACTGAGCCGCACCCGGTCGAGCCTTCGGCGAATCAGCCGTGGCAGCTACAGCCCGCGTGGTCGCAGCCGGCATGATCGGGATGACCTTCGGCGCACTCGTCGCAGCAGAAGGCCTTCTCGTCGCGCTTCACCGCCTTGGTGACCGAGACCACGCACACGCAGTCCGGGCAGGCGCATTTCACCATATCGACATCGACGCTCGCCATCGGGGTCATCCTTTTCGAGACGATTCTTTCCGCGCCCCGAAGCAGCGTGGCGCATAAACATCTTCCTGCGGGCCGATGCGGAGTGCAATCCTTGCGCGCGCAGGATCACCGGAAGTGGCACGAATGTGTCCGGTAATGTGCGCTTGCGAGAGGGGTGGACCGTCCCTTGCGATGGACTCGAGGCCCGGTCAGGCCGTGGTGTCGAGAAGCTGCGAGACCCGCGCCGCGAGTTCGGCGGAGGCGAAGGGCTTTGTCATCACCGGCAGATCCTCGGGAATCTGCACGGCTTCCGCATGGCCCGTCAGCAGAAGGATCGGCACGCCGGAAAAGCGCTGGCGGATCGCGGCGGCGAGCTCGACCCCGGTCATGCCGGGCATGGCGAGGTCGGCCACCACGAGATCGAAGCGCGCGCCCTTCTCCATCAAGTCCAGAGCCGTGCGCCCGTCCGCCGCCTCGGTTTCGCTGTAGCCGAAATCGCTGAGGAAGGAGGCGGTGACGTGCCGTACTTCCTCGTCGTCGTCGACCACGAGGATGCGGGCCGGACTTGCCGCGATCACCACCGCCGGGGCCGCCGGCTCTTCGGTGCCCTGGGCGGCGCTCTCGGCGCGCGGGAGGGCGAGTTCGATCCGGGTGCCCCGGCCGACTTCGCTGGTGATGCGCAGCCGCCCGCCCGCCTGCTGGGCGAGGCCGAACACCATGGCAAGGCCGAGGCCCGTGCCCTGCCCGACCGCCTTGGTGGTGAAGAACGGCTCGCAGACGCGTTCCAGAATTTCCGGCGGGATGCCGGTGCCTTCGTCGGCGACCGTGACGACGGCGTAGGTGCCGGGTTCGAGATCGGGATCGTCGGAGATCTCGGCGCGGCGGGTCGAGATGGTGACCGTGCCGCCGTCCGGCATCGCGTCGCGGGCGTTGATGCAGAGGTTGAGCACCGCGAGTTCGAGCTGGTCGGGATCGACCAGGGCGAAGGGCATGTCGGGTTCGAGATCCCGCACGACGCTGACATGGCTGCCGAGGCTGGAGCCGAACAGCGCGCTCATTCCCTCGATCAGCGCGTTCGGGTCCACGGGCCGCGCATGGGCGTCGTTGGAGCGGCTGAAACTCAGGAGCCGCTTGGTCAGCGCCGAGCCGCGTTGCGCCGCGCCGGTGGCGTTGTCCACGAGGCGCTTGACCCGAGGCTGGTCGGCGATCTTGGGACCGACGAGTTCGAGACTGCCGAGGATCGCGGTCAGCAGGTTGTTGAAGTCGTGGGCGATGCCGCCGGCCAGCGTGCCGAGCGCCTGCATCTTGTCGGATTGGCGCAGCCGCGCCTCCAGGCTCTTCTGCTCGGTCACGTCCCGCTCGATCGTCGCGAGATGCGTGACCTCGCCGGCTCCGCCGCGGATCGGCACGCGGATGACATGCGACCAGCGCTCGGCGCCGAGCGCACCGCGGGCGATCACCGTCGAGCCCGCTTCGCCGGCCGCGACGGCACGGCGGTCGGCGCCTTCCGCTTCGTGGGCCTGAGGCGTATCGGCGATCTCGACCTCGGTGCGGTCGAGGCAGGCCTCGACCGTGCTGCCGACAAGGCTGGCCTTGCGCGCGTTCAGGCGCACGAAGCGGCCCGACGCGTCCTTGAAGGAGATCGCCTCCTCGGCGTGATCCAGGAGGCCGCGCAGCAGGGCCCGCTCCGTGGCGAGATCGCGGCCGAGGCGGTGGCGTTCGTAGGCGTTGCGCACCGTGGCGCGCAGAAGCGTCGGGTCCCAGGGCTTGGCGACGTAGCCGATGATGCCGCCGCGATTGAGCGCCGCGATCACCGCCGAGATGTCGGCGTAGCCGGTGAGCAGGATGGCCTGCGCCTCGTGGAAACTGCGCACCTCGGCCAGCAGCGCGTCACCGGTCATGCCGGGCATGCGCTGGTCGGAGACGACGACCGCGATGTCCGGGTCGGCGCGGAGGATGTCGAGCGCCTCTTCGGGCTTGGCCGAGGTGAGCACCCGGTACTCGTCCTCGAACAGGTCCTCCAGAGCGATCAGGATGTCCGGCTCGTCATCGACGGCCAGAATCGTGCCTTTGCTCATACCGGTGCCGGTTGCCTCGGAATTCCGATGACGAAGCTCGCGCCGCCGCCCGGCGCCGTCTCGACGATCAGCGAGCCGCTATGCGCCTGAACGACGCTGTAGGCAATCGCCAAGCCAAGCCCGGTTCCCGATCCGACCGGCTTCGTCGTGAAGAAAGGCTCAAAGATCTTTTCTCGTAACTCCTCGGGAATACCGGGCCCGGTGTCGCTGATGCGGATCATGTCGGTCTCGGCATCCGAATAGGTCGCCACCGTGATCGTCCCGTCGCCGTGGATTGCATCTGCTGCATTGCCGAGGATGTTCATGACGACCTGATTCAAAAGGGCCGGCGTGCAGGAAATCTCCGCACGTCCCGAGAAGTCGCGGGCCACCGTGATCCGGGTGCCGAGCTTGTGCTGGATCAGCGCCAGCACCGTCTCGATCGCTTCCGGCACGTTGACGAGCCCGCGCTCGCCCTCGTCGAGCCGCGAGAACTTCCGCAGATTGAGAACGAGATCCTGGATCCGGGTCAGGCCCAGACGCATCGAGCCGACCCGGTCGCGCGCCTTCATCAGCGCCCGCTGTCCCTCCGGCGCATCGGGCGGCGGCAAATCACCGAGCAGGCGTTCCACCGTGCCCTGGTGGGCGAGGATGAAGGCGAGCGGGTTGTTGATCTCGTGGGCGATGCCGGCGACCAACTCGCCGAGCGAGGCCATCTTGGCCGCCTGAACCAGCTTGGCCTGGGCCTCCGTCAGCTTGCGGTTGGCATCCTCCAGGTCACGGTTGGCCTGTCCGAGGGCGTCGGCGAGGGCGGCGCGGGCGGCGGCCGCCTCGGCCTCGGCGCGGGCGCGTTCCACCGCCCGCTCGCGGTCGCCGAACTCGCCGGAGATGCGGCGGTTGTCCTCTTCGAGCAGGCGGCGGCGGACGAGGCCGCGCACACGCATCGCCAGGACTTCGCCGTCGGCCTTCGAGACCACATCGTCGGCGCCTGCGGCGAAGGCGGCGACCAGTAGGCTCTTGTCCGGCTTGTCACCGGCCATGCCGACGAGGGGGAAGGCGTTGCCGCCGCCCTCCGGTGCCTTCATGCGGCGCTCGGCGATCTCGGTGCAGAGCGCGATGCCGTCATAGGCGCTGCCGACGAGGTCGAGGGTCACGCAGTCGAATCCGGCGCCGGGTTCGTCGAGGGCCGCGAGCGCCCCCGTGCGGTCGGCCGCGGCGGCGACGGTGTGGCCTTCCTGGGTCAGCAGGCCGGTGAAGAAGGCGCGGTAGGTGGCGCTGCCATCGACGATCAGCACCCGGCCGCGGCGGAAGGCGGCCCCGGACGGTCCCTCCGTCGCGGAACTCTTGCGCTCGCGCAGGAGGGCGCGGATGCGCAGCACCAGCAGGTCGCGATCGGCCGATTTCTCGACATAGGCGTCGGCGCCGCTCTCGAAACCGTGGCGCTCGCCGTTGCGGGCGCTCGTGAGCATCACCACGGGCAGCGCCCGCGTGCGCAGCGAGAGCCGCATCTGTCGGGTGAACTCGTCGCCGTTCATGCCGGGCAGGTGGTGGTCGGCGACGACGAGATCGGGAAGGTCGGTGTTGAGCAGGTCGAGCGCGGCCTCGGCGGTGGCGCAGCGCTGCACCGAGAAACCCTGCCCTTCGAGCTGAAGCCGCAATTCGAGCGCCTGGGTCTCCGAATCCTCGACCAGGAGCAGGCGGTGGCCGGGTGGGGCGGATGATGCGCCGGAGGGCGATGCGCTCGCGGTCATGCCGGCTTCCTCTGTGCGAGCCGCACGAGATGGGGCGCCACTTGATCGATGGGGAGAACGCGGGACGCCGCGCTGAGGCGCACCGCCGCTGCGGGCATGCCGTAGACGACGGCGCTGCTCTCGTGCTCGGCCACCGTGGCGGCGCCGGCCTTGCGCATGTCGAGAAGGCCCTGCGCCCCGTCCTCGCCCATGCCGGTGAGCAGCACGCCGATGCCCTGCGCGCCGGCCTGCCGGGCGACGGAGCGGAACAGCACGGTCGCGGCCGGGCGCTGTCCGCCGACGGGGGCTCCGTCACTCACCCGCAGCGTGCCGTTCCCGCCGAGTTCGAGATGACGGTCGCCGGGGGCGACGTAGACATGGCCGGCCTGCATCGTCTGCCCGTCCCGCGCGACCCCGACGGGGAGCGGCACCACGCCGTCGAGCCAACTCGCAAAGCCGTCCATGAAGGCGGCGCCCATATGCTGAACCAGCAGGATCGGAAGCGGAAACTCGGCCGAAAGACCGCCGATCACCTTGGCGAGTGCCGGCGGGCCGCCGGTCGAGGCGGCGACTGCCAGCACGCTCGGTGCGGCTTCCGTTTCCAAGGAGGCCGGCAGGTCGAGCGGGGGCGCGGTCTTGCGCGCATTCCATTCCGCCCCGATCGGCCGGCGGCGGATGACCGGGACCGCGGCCATGATGCGCAGCTGCGTACAGATCTGGCCCGCGACCGCCTCGTAGCCATCATTGGTCGTGGCCACCGGCTTCTCGACCACTGAAAGCGCGCCGGCCCTGAGCGCGTTCATCGAGATCTTGAGCGAGGAATCCTCGACCGAATCGGCGATCACCACGATCGGCGTCGGCCGGCTCGCCATGATCCGGCGGGTCGTCTCCAGTCCGTCGATGCCGGGCAGGCGGATATCCATGGAGATCACGTCCGGGCGCACGGTCTCGATCGCCGCGAGCGCCGCCTCGCCGGATTCCACGGCGCCGGCCAGTTCCAGCCGCGGATCACGGGCGATGATGTGTGTGAGGAGGATGCGCACCACGAGCGAATCCTCGACAACCAGCACGCGCACGCGCGGATTCCCTGCCCCTCCGTTCACAGCAACTGACCGATGGTGTCCAAGAGTTCGCGCTGATCGAATTTCTGCTTGGTGAGGTAGGCGTCGGCGCCGAGTTCCAATCCTCGGGCGACGTCTTCCTCGTCGCCACGCGACGTCATCAGCACGATGGGGAGACGCGCGAAATCCTCTTCGGCGCGCAAAGCCTCGACGAGACCAAAGCCGGTGAGGCGCGGCATCTCGACGTCGGCGACCACGAGATCGACCGGCTCGATGCGCGCGCGCAGACGGTCGAGCGCCTCCTGCCCGTCGACGCAGACGATCACGCGGTAGCCCGCCGCTTCCAAGATGCTCTTCTCCAAGGTGCGGGTGGTGATCGAGTCGTCCACGACAAGAATCGTCGAACGTCGCGTTTCCGGGATCGTTCCGCTGCCGTCCCCAAGTCCTTTCGACGGGGACCGGCCGGCGCGCGGGCCGGCGCGGCCGATCCGGTCGATGAGTCCGTCCGGATCGAGGACGAGAGCGGGGGTATCGGTGCCGAGGATCACCGTGCCGGTGACGAGGGCAGGATCGCTGCCGATCGGCGGTGCGGGCAGGACGAGAAGCGTGCGCACCTCCTCCAGGCGATCGACCGCGAGCAGGCAGCGCCCCCGCGTGCCGCGCAGACGCACGATCGGGATCATCGCGCCCTCCGGGCGGCTGCTGCCGAGGCCGAGCAGATCGCCGAGTTCGGCGAGTGGCAGCGTCACGGTCTCGCCGCCCTCCCCCGCCACCTGCGCCACCGGTCGGCCCGCCACCGTGGACAGGGCCGAGGCATCGAGCCGCGAGAGCGCTTCCGCGGCACCGCTCGGCAGGGCGAAGCGGGTGCCACCAGCCGAGACGATCAAGACCGGCCGCCGCGCGGCCGAGAGCGGCAGGGTGAGGATCAGCGACGTGCCGTGCGGATGACGGCGGACGAGCTGCACTTGTCCGTGCAGGGAGCGGGCAACCTCGGCCACCACCGACAGGCCCATGCCGCGGCCCGACAGGGCATCGACCGAACCGGCGGTGGAGAAGCCCGGCTCGAACGGCAGCGCGAGCAGCATATCCGGATGGAGGCTCTCGCCCGGCGCGATCAACCCGCGAGCGCGACCCGTCGTCTCGATCGCCGCGAGGTCGGGCCCGCGGCCATCGTCGTGAATGCCGAGGACGAGCCGCCCGCCCTGTGCCTCGACGGTGAGCCCGATCGTAAGAGAGGCGGGCTTGCCCTGGCGCTGCCGGCTTTCCGGACTCTCCGCGCCGTGGCTCAGCGCGTTGCGCAGGGCGTGCAGCACCGGATCCTTGAGCGCCTGAAGCATCGCCCGGTCGACCGGCAGGTCGAGCCCGCGCGTCGCGACCTCGACGTCCTGTCCGTCGGAGCGGGCCATATCGCGCACCGCGCGGGCGAGGCCGCCGAACACCGTCTCAGCCGGCACCAGCGCGAGGCGCTCGGCTTCCTCGCGCAGGCGGCGCGCGGCGGTCTCGACGGACAGGATGACGGTCTTGTGCCCTTGCGCGAGGTCGGAGGCTTCGCGCGACAAGGCGGCGAGCCCCGATTCGATCTCGGCGAGCGCCCGGCGCAAAGCCGCGGCCTCCGTTTCCTCGGCCCCGCCGGGGATGGTATCCGGAACGCGGCGGGCGGCCTCCGTGCGGCGGCGCAGGGCGCCCGCGTTCGCCGAGAGACGCGTGATGCGCTCGGCGACGGCCCCCTGCCCCGGCAGCGCGGCCCAGAGCCCGTAGCTCGCCCGCGTCAGGGCTTCGACGGCCGAGGCCGGCACGCGAAGAATGGCTTGCGAAGGCTCCGCGGCCGGTTCGGTCGCGGCAGCCGGAGCGGCCGTTGGCGCGGCGGTCGGGGCAACCGGCGGCGAATCCGACTCGGGCCGAGCCGGTTCCGAAGCGGCGGCCTCGGGGTCGAGGCAGGCATTCAGCGCGGCCAGCGCATCCTCGGGCATGCGCGCCTGCCCCGTCGCGGTCGCGGCGACGTAGGCCTCGATCCGATCGAGGGCGAGATGGGTCGCGGCCCGTGCCGCCCGGTCGAGCGGGCGCTGGCCGGCACTGATGCGTTCGAACAGCGCTTCGAGCTGGTGCGAGACCGCCTCCACGGGAGGCAGGTCGACGGCGCGGGCCGCGCCCTTCAGGCTGTGGGCGCGACGGAACACGTCGTGCCAATCGACCGGCCCCTCCGCCGCGAGGGCGGCGCGGATCGCGTCGAGATGCTCGCGGTGCTCGATCTCGAAGGCGGCGAGAAGCTGCTGGCGGATGTCCATGCGGCGGGACGCTCGGCCGGACCGCTAAAGCCGGTAGCGCTCGGCCAGAGCCATCAGCCCCTGTGCCAGCTCGGTCAGGTTGGCCGAGGCGGTTTCGACCTCGCGGGTGCCGGCGGCCGTCTGCTGGCTCGCCTGCCGGATGTTCTGCAACGCTCCCATCACCTGCTCGATGCCGAGCTGCTGCTGGTTGGTCGAGGCCACGATCTGCTGGAAGGTTTGCACGCCCTCCTCCACGCGCGCCGCCATCTCCTCGATGGTGCGGACGGTCGAATCGGTGCGGTTCTTGCCGGCGGCGGCGCGCTTGACCGCTTCCTCGGTCAGCATGACCGAGGCGTTGATGCCGCGCTGGATCTCCCCAAGGATGCCGCGCACCTGCGCGGTCGCGCCCTTCGCTTGGTCGGCAAGGAGCTTCATCTCGGAGGCGACGATGGCGAAGCTGCGCCCGCTCTCGCCGGCCGCCGCCGCCTCGATGGCGGCATTGAGGGCGAGCAGATGGGTGCGCTCCGAGATGTCGTTCACCGTGACGATGATCTCGCCGATGGCTTGTGTCTTCTCGCTGAGAGCGACGATGTTGCCGGCAACCGCCTCGCCCTGCTCGCGGATCGCATCCATCGCCTTGGCGGTGTCGGTAGCCGCGCGCAGGCCCGAACGCGCGGTCTGCGCCGCGGCCTGGGCGGTGGCGATGACTTCGGTGGCGCGCTTCAAGATCTGCGCCCCCGAATGGGTGATCTCGTCCACGGTCGCCGCGGTCTCCTGGACGGCGGCGAACTGCTCCTCGACGCTGGCCGCCTGTTCCTGGGCGGAAGCGCGGATCTCGGCCGCGGCGGCGTTGAGGTCGGCAGTGGCGGCGCGGTTGGTCCGGGCAAGGTCGGACAATCCAGCCACCATCCGGTTCAACGTGTCCCCGAGCCGACCGACCTCGTCTGTGCCGGAGCGGTTCAGGCGCCCCGTCAGGTCGCCGTCACCGATCTGCGCGACGAAGCGCATCACGTCCTCCAGTGGGCGGACCACCGCGCGGCTGATCAGCGCCGTCACCAGGATGGAGAGCAGGATCGAGGCGGCGACGGTGATCGCAACGGAGATCACGCTGTTGCGATAGATGTCGCTGACGCTGCGCTGGCCGGCACCGATGACGCCGTCGAGGGCGGTACGGGCGTTGGCGATGCTGCGCAGCAAGCCATCATGCAGCCGGTTGACGTCCTCGTTTCTGGCCTCGACCGTGGCGATGTCGCGGGCATCCACGGCGCGGAGCTGCTGCTCGCTGGCGTTGCGGACCTGGCGGAACGCCTCGCTCGTCTCGGTCAAGACGGCTCCGAGCCGGCCCCAGGCCACAGCGCGTTCTGCGGAGAGTGCGGCGGATTGATACTCCTTCACCTCGCCGGTCATGGTGGCGAGGAGCCGTTCCAGCTCCGCCACGTTCTGGCGCCAGCTTCCCAGGAAATCTTCCGAGCGGCCCGAGTTCGACGCCGGGTTTGCCTGCGCCTGGGTCAGAACGGAGATCACGGCGTTGCGGCGCACCAGACCCATGTTTCGCGCGACGTTGCCGAGGTCGTCGAGCTGGCGCAGCACGCCGACGTCGCGCGTCACGATGAGGTCGGTCGTGTCGCGCACGCTGCCGATCTGGCGCAGAGCGTATGCGCCGAGAGCCGCGACGATCAGGCTCGCCGCCACGAAGCCGAGGAGGATGCGTTTTCCGATCGAGATCGACACGGGCGACATGACTCCGGCAGGCGGCGCGGGGAGAGGGTTCGGGTTCTCGGGGCCGCCTCCGTCGCGGGCGGCTCCAAGCTTCTGTTTTGACGCGCGTTCGACCGAACCGGCTTCCCGGTCGGGGTAAGAACGCGCGCGACGGTCACGTCGTGAAGCGGGCCAGCAGGGCCGGGATATCGATGAGGGAGAAGTCCTCGGGGATCCCGCCCGTTCTGTCCGAGCCGGGCGGTGCATAGCCCGAAAGCGGTCCGCGTCCCAGACTTTCCGACTCCGTCGTTGGCCGGGCCAGCGTGGTTTCGATTTGCGCGATCCCGAGCACGCGATCGACGGCGAGCGCGACCGGCGGCTCCTGCGCGCGCAGGCGCACCACGTGTCCGCCTTCTTCGGTCTCCGCGCGGTCCAGTCCCAGGCAGGCGGCGAGGTCGAGAACACTGACGATCACCCCCGACACCGCCGTGATGCCTCGGAGCGCCGGCGGTGCACCCGGCAGCGCCGTGCAGGCCCCCTCAGGCGTGACGCCCGCGACCGCCGTGAGCGGCACGCCGTAGCGCTCCGCCCCGCAGGCGCAGACGAGATAGGGTGCGGTCTCGATCGTCCGCTCCTGCCCCACCGTTCGGGCAGCGAGTGCGGCGGCGCGGGCATCGAGCAGCGCGGCGGTGCGCGCTTCGGCATCCGCTCCGGCGGTCACGCCGATCTTCATGCGTCTCGGCCCGTGATTCCGGCCAGGGCACGGCGTGCGCTCTCGGCCAAGCGTGCGGCGCTCACTCCGTCTCCCTCCGGCAGGATCGTTTCGGGCGGCAGTCCTTGCGCGAGGCGCAGGGCGTTGTCGAGGGCGCGGGCGGCCTCGCTCCGGCGTCCGACGCGGGCGAGCAGCAACCCGAGCTGAAAATGGGCCATCACGAAGCCGCGGTCGAGGAACAGCGCCCCCCGCAAGGCCCGTTCGGCCTCCCGCTCCCGCCCGAGATCGAGGGCGAGCAGACCCTCATAGTAGCGCAGAGGCGAATCGGTGGCGTAGCCGTCGATCTCTTCGTGCAATCGGCGCCACGCCCGCGCGGTCTCGCCCGCATCGGCCAGCACGCGGATCTCAGCCAAGAGATCACCCGGCGACAGCGGATGCGCGATCGCGGCCGGTGCCGGGATCGGCAACGGCAGGGCACGCACCGGGTCAGGCGCGGATTCCGGCAGCGCGAACAGGATCGGCGCCGGTTCCGGAAGCGCGGGCACGAGGACAGGCGGCGGCTGGGGCGCTGGCGTGTCGATCGGGCGGTAGGCGACCGTTCCCGGCAGGGCCACGGGCTGCAGCCACTGCGAGAAGGTGGGATTGGGCTCGGCATGCCCGATCAGGAGCCAGCCCTGCGGGTTCAGCCGCTCGCCGAGCGCCCGCACGATACGGGTGACATGGTCGGCGCTGAAATAGATCAGGACGTTGCGGCACAGGATCAGGTCGAAGCCCCCCTGCATCCGGTCGCTCCCGTCGATCAGGGTCAGGAGGTTCTGCCGTTCGAAGCGCACCATGCGGCGAAACGCCGGCCGCAGGGCGTAGCCGCCATGCGGCAAGCCCGGTCGGGCGGGGGTGCGGCGAAACCAGCGCGCGCGCTCCTCGGTGTCCAGGGTCCGCAGGGCCCAGGGGCCGAACTCCGCCTCGCGCGCGACGGCGAGCGCGGCGGCGCTGAGATCGGTGCCGAGGATCGTCACGGACCAGTCGGCAAGGGCTTCGCCGAGAAGATCGTGCACGAGGATGGCGAGGGAATACGGCTCGGCCCCGGTAGAGCAGCCGGCACTCCAGATCCGCAGACGGCGGATCTCGCGGCGTGCCTCGATCACTTCCGGAAGAATCGTCCGGCGCAGGGCGGCGAATTGCTCGGCGTAGCGAAAGAAGAAGGTCTCGCCGATGGTGATCTCGGCCTCGAGTGCGGCCCATTCTTCCCGGCCGGCCGCGCCGTCGAGCAGGGATGAATAGGCGGCGCAGTCGGCGACCCCACAACTTCGCATGCGCTTGCGCAGGCGATCGTAGAGCAGGTCGTCCTTGTCTTCGTAATAGTTGTGTCCGGTCCGGGCGATCACCCGATCCTTCAGAGCCGGAAATCCGGGATCCACCGTCGCGCTGGCGACGCGTCGGGATCGCTCGACCGGGGCCGTCACGACCGGTGTCCTCAGACGGCTCGCGTCCCAGCGGGCTCGAACCGGGCAAGCCGCGTCGTCGCCTGCCGGGTCAGCGCTTCGAGCCGGGTCCGCTCGTCGAGAGTCAAGATGCGGTCGAGGGAGAGGAGGTGCACGAGTTGGTCACCCATTGCGAATTCGCCGACGACGCAGCCGTTGAGGCTGCGGGCGGATTCGACCGGCCGCAGGGACTCTTCCTCGACTTGAACGAAGTCGAGCGCACGATCGACGAGAAAGGCGATGCCGCCCCCGCGGGCCAGCACGACGTGCCGGTAGGGATCGCGATCGCCGCCCGCGTCGCGAAGCGCGAACAGGGCGGCGAGATCGATGACGGGCACCGGCTCGCCGGCCAGATTGAGAAGGCCCGCGAGCGGACCGCCCGCGGCCGGCGGCGTGTGCAGGCGCGGCAGCGGGAGAATCTCGCGGATCTCGGCCTGCGGCAAGGCGCAGGTCGTCCCGGCGATGTCGAGAAGTAGGGTGGGCAAACGCGCCATCGCATGTCCTTGGGGCGGTTCGCCGCGGGAGCGGACGACGGGACCGCTCGTCACCTCGATCATGCGGTTGACGCTCGCCGAACGCAAAGGTTTCACGAACGCCCGGTCCGGCCGTCCGTTCCTGCGGCGAGCGCCGTATCAGGCGACCTTCTGGCGCGACCGCGACTTCGTTGCCGGCTCGGGCGCGGGGGCCTCTTCCTCGATACGACCGCCCGGCCGGCCGAGGCCGATCGACTTCGCGAGGGCGGAGCGCTGCGCGGCGTAGTTCGGCGCGACCATCGGATAGTCGTTCGGCAGACCGTAGCGCTGGCGATACGAATAGGGATCGAGGCCGTGGGTGCCGAGATGGCGCTTGAGCGTCTTGTACGGCTTGCCGTCGATGAAGCTGATGATCGCGTCCGGCGTCACCGACTTGCGGACCTGCCCGGCGGATGGCTTCTCGATCACTTCCTCGGCGGGAGCGGCCACAGCCTCGGGGCTGCTGAGGGTGGTCAGCGCCGTATGCACGCTGATGATCAGGCCCGGAAGCTCGGAAGCGGGGACTGAGTTGTTCGACACATAAGACGAGACGATGTCGCTCGCCAGTTCGACGAAATCGTTGAACGATTTCTGGTTTTCTTCTGTCATTCTGCTTGTCCGTTCCGTAGGCCCCCGGGCGCCAAAATCATACGTGATGCGCACCGATGCAAGAGAAGAATTCAAAAAACTACGCCAGGCTTGTGGGTATTGAGGATGGCACACTCAAGTCCAGCGTCGCCGTTGAAGCGTAGAACGTTAAATGGAACACGTGATCGCACGGTCCATTGATGTGTCATAGCTTAACTTTTTCGACGCCAAGCCGGAGCGTTACGGCATCCGGAACGTCCTATAAGCGACGGACGGATCGAGAGTTTCAGCGCGGCGTCCGCACTTGGCGCAGCGGCGCGGAAGGAGGATGCACGCATCGTGCCTGCCCTTCGGTCGACCCGCGAGGCGCTGGACGGGAAACGTGCGACGTGTCGGCCTCTTAAGCACCCATATTCTACGCTATACAACCTATGCGAGACGATCCGTCGCGCCGTCATCAAGCCTCGATTTGTGTCTCCAAGTCCATCGAAGGTGGCGGTTTCGGGCGGGGTATGCCGTTCTTGTGAACGCGGCCGTCGCGGCTCTCATCGCCCGCCGGCCTCTGTTGACGGCGACGTGTCCATGCTACGGGTCACGCACAATGAAGTCCGTTCGTCTCATAGCGCTTTGGCTGGTGGCGGTGATCCTCACGATCGCCGCCGTGCTGATGCCGTCCGGCGCCCGCGCGCACGGCGTGCACGAGCACGTCGCTCAGGCGCAGCCGGTCGCGGCCTCGGCGCCTGACCTCGCGATTGCCGGATCGGACGTCCGGCGCGCCGCTCTGATGTCGGTCGTTCGAGCGGATGCGATACCGGTGATCGGGCAATCCCGGATGGACTGCGCCTGCCCGGCTTGCGCGGCCGGCGGTGTTTGCGGCCATGCGCCGTCGTCCTGCTGCGCCACCGGGCTCGCCCCGTCACCGGTTCCGGCCCTTCCGCCGGCCGCCGCGCAGGCCTGTGCCCCTGCGCGCGACGGACCGCGTCTGTCGGGCATCGTGCCCGAGGCGCAGATCGAGCCGCCCCGAACCCTCGCCTGACGCCCGATCCCCATCCGGTACGCTCCGTGCCGGGTGATGTCGTTGCTCATCCGGCGAAGGATTCGTTCCCCATGTCCATCCGTCTTGCGGCGGCGCTTCGGGCGCTGGCTGTCTCGCTCGTGCTCGCCGCCGCATCGGCAGCGGGCAGTGCCGCCCTGGCCCATGAGGGTCACAGCCATGGTGACGAGGTGCCGGCTCTGCCTGCACAGACCACCCCTCGGGCCGAAGCGGCCTCGGCCACCTTCGAACTCGTGGCGGTGGCGTCCGGCAACCGGATACGATTCTATCTCGATCGGTTCAGCAGCAACGAGCCCGTGAACGGCGCCGAGATCGAGATCGAGACGCCGGACGGCCCGGCCGAGACGCGGGCCGTCGGCGACGGCGTCTACGAGATCGCGGCCCCCTGGCTCGCCGGTGGTCGACGATACGACCTGCTCGCGACCGTGACGGCCGACGGTATGACGGACGTGCTGGCCCTCGATCTGCACCTGCCCGAGCCGGAGGCGGCAGCGATGCCGGTCCAGGCCGAGGCGTCGGCCTGGCTCGCCCATCTCCGCCGTCATCTCACCCATCAGGGTCCGATCGGTGCGGCCGCCGGCGGGTTTCTGCTCGGGCTCGCCGTCATCATGCTCGTGCGCGCGCGCCGGGCGCTCCCCGCCTTCGCGGTCCTCGCTCTGACCCTCACGCTTCTCCTCGGCACGGCCGCCCTTGCCCATGAGGGACATGCTCATGAGACAGATCGGCCCGGCGAAGGGGGGGCCGCAGCGGTTGAGGGCGTGGCTCTCACCGCGCCCATGGCCGTGCCCGTCGAGCGCGCCCGGCGCCTGCCGGGCGGCGCGGTGTTCGTCCCGAAATCGACGCAGCGCCTGCTCGCTTTGCGCACCGGCCTCACCGGCATCGCCGACCATCGCCGCACCGTCGAATTGCCGGGGCGTGTCATCGCCGATCCGAATGCCAGCGGCGTGGTGCAATCATCGGTCGGCGGCCGCCTCGCCCCCCCGCCCGGCGGTTTCCCGAATCTCGGCACACGGGTCCGCAAGGGTGAGGTGCTCGCCACCGTCACGCCGCCGGTCCAGGCGGTCGATCTCTCCGACATGCGCCAGACCCAGGGCGATCTCGACCAGCAGATCGCCATCACCGGCCGCAAGGTCGCCCGCTACGAGCGCCTCGCCGCGACCGGCGCGGTGGCGCAGACCGCCTTGGAGGACGCCCGCGCCGAACTCGCCGGCCTGAAGGACCGCCGCGCCGCCCTCGACACGATTCGCCGCGCGCCCGAAGAGCTGATCGCCCCGGTGGACGGCGTCGTCGCCGAGCGGGCGGCGGTGGCGGGCCAGATGGCGGCGGCGGGCACGATGGTGTTCCGCATCGTCGATCCGGACAAGCTCTACGTCGAGGCGCTCAGCTTCGTCGGCCTGGAGCCCGGCGCCACTGCCACCGCACGGCTGCCCGATGGGCGCACGCTGGCGCTGGCATCCCGCGGCGCCGGCCTCGCCGACCGCAATCAAGCGGTGCCGGTCCAATTCGCGATCACCGGAAGCACCGAGGGTGTCCGGCTCGGTCAGTTCGTGACGGTGATGGCGCCGACCGGCGAAACCATCGGCGGATTGGCCGTGCCCCGGGCGGGGATCGTCCGAACCGAGAGTGGCGCGGTGGTCTACGAGCACGTCTCCGCCGAGCGGTTCGAGCCGCGGCCCGTGCGGGTCGAGCCGCTGGATGCCGAGCAGGTGATCGTCGCCGGCGGCCTCGGCGCCGGCCGGCGCGTCGTGGTGCAGGGCGCCGAACTGCTCGATCAGGTCCGCTAGAGCATCGTCCCGGATATCGGATCCGGTACGATGCTCTAGCCTCTTGCTTTCGCATCATCTTTTTTCCGAAAGCCGGCAGCCACCTTTCGGGATGATGCTCTAGCCTGTTGTTTCGCATCCTCTTTTTCCGAAAGCCGAAGGCCACCTTTCGGGATGATGCTCTGGGGACGCCTCGCTATGTTCGCCCTTCTCGTCCGCGGCGCCCTGCTCAACCGGGTGCTGGTCCTGGCGCTCTGTCTCGGCCTGGTGCTGGCCGGCGGCCTCGCGCTCACGCGCCTGCCCGTCGATGTGCTGCCCGATCTCAACCGCCCCACCGTCACGGTGATGACGGAGGCCGAGGGCTATGCCCCGCCGGAGGTGGAGCAGCTCGTCACCTATCCCATCGAGACGCGGATGAACGGCCTGCCCGGCGTCACCCGTGTCCGCTCGGTGTCGAGTGCCGGGCTCTCCATCGTCACCGTCGAATTCGGCTGGGAGACCGACCTCTACCGCGACCGCCAGTTCGTGGCCGAACGCCTCGCCCTGGTGCGATCCGAGCTGCCGGCGGGCATCGTCCCACAGATGGGCCCGGTCGCCTCGATCATGGGCGGCATCCTGCTCGTTGCCGTCACGAGCGAGACGTCGAGCCCGATGCAGGTCCGCGAGACGGCCGACTTCATCCTGCGCCCGCGCCTGCTGTCGATTCCCGGCGTCGCACAGGTGATCCCGATCGGCGGCGAGGTGCGCCAGTTCCGCGTCAGCCCCAATCCGGCGGCGATGCGGGCGCTCGGCGTCAGCAACGACGCGCTCGTCACCGCTTTGTCCGGCTTCGGCACCAATGCCGGCGGCGGGTTTGCCGACGCCAACGCCCGCGAGATCCTGATCCGCAACATCGGCCGCACCCTGAGCCTGGAAGACTTGCGCAACCTCGTGATCCCGACGGGCCCGCAGGGTGCGACGGCGGCGGCCGACCTGCCCGGCACCGGCAACCCGGCGATCGAGGGCCGCGTCTATCTGCGCCAGATCGCCGAGGTCGCGTTCGCGGCGCGGCCCAAGCGCGGCGATGGCGGCTATCGCGGCGAGCCGGCGGTGATTCTCTCGGTCGAGAAGCTGCCCGGCGTCGATACCGTGCGCCTGACGCAGGCCGTCGAGGCGGCGCTGAAGGAGATCGCACCCACTCTACCGAAGGGCATGGACGCCCAGAAAATCCTGTTCCGGCAGGCGGACTTCATCGAGACGTCGCTCGCCAATGTCGAGCGGGTGCTGATGGAGGCGGTCGCGGTGGTGGCCGTGGTGCTGTTCGCCTTCCTGATGAACGCGCGCACGACGCTGATCTCGCTCACCGCGATTCCGGTCTCGATCCTGACCACGGCCCTGGTGTTCTGGCTCTTGGGCTTCTCGATCAACACCATGACGCTCGGCGGGCTCGCCATCGCCATCGGCGAATTGGTCGATGACGCGGTGGTCGATGTCGAGAACATCTTCCGCCGGCTGCGCGAGAACCGGGCCGAGGGCTCGCCCCGCAGCGTGTTCGACGTGGTGGTGGCCGCCTCCAGCGAGGTGCGATCCGGCATCGTTTACGCGACCGCAATCATCGTGCTCGTCTTCGTGCCGCTGTTTGCGCTCTCCGGCATTGAGGGCCGGCTCTTCGCCCCGCTCGGCCAAGCCTATATCGTCGCGATTCTGGCGAGCCTGCTGGTCTCCGTCACCCTGACGCCGGTCCTCGCCTCCTGGCTGCTGCCGGGGATGAAGACCCTGGCCGAGCGCGAACCGCTCTTGGTGCGGCGGCTCAAGGCCGGCAATGCGGCGCTGCTCAAGCTCGCGCTGGCCCATCCGCGGGTGCTGATTTCCGGCATCGCCCTCTGCGTCGTCGCGGCGGGAATCGCTGCGGCGCATCTGCCGCGCGCCTTCCTGCCGGCCTTCAACGAGGGCTCGCTCACCATCAACGCCACCTTCCGCCCCGGCATCTCCCTCGCCGAGAGCAGCCGCGTCGGCGCCATCGCCGAACGGCTGGTGCTCGACGTGCCGGAAGTCGCCACCGTCGGGCGCCGAACCGGCCGCGCCGAACTCGACGAGCATGCGGAAGGTGTCCACTCCTCCGATCTCGAAGTGCGGCTGAAAGCCGGCCGCCCCCGCGAAACGGTGATCGCCGAGATCCGCGAGCGCCTCGCGGTTCTGCCGGTGACGGTCAATGTCGGCCAGCCGATCTCGCACCGGCTCGACCATATGCTCTCGGGCGTGCGCGCCGAGATCGCCCTGAAACTGTTCGGCGACGACCTCGATAGCCTGCGCGCCGCGGCCGAAGGCATCCGCGAGCGGATCGCGGCAGCGGTGCCCGGCGTCACCGACCTTCAGGTCGAGCGGCAGGTGCGCATCCCGCAACTCGACATCCGGATCGATTACGGCCGCGCCGCGCTCTACGGCGTCTCGCCCTCGACTGTGGTCGAGACTATCGCCCGGCTCGCCAACGGACGAACGCTTTCGACCATCGCCGACGGACCGCGCCGCTTCGACGTCACCCTGCGCCTGCCCGAGGCCCGGCGCAGCCCGCAGGCGCTGGGCGACCTCCTGATCGAGACGCCGTCGGGCTGGGTGCCGGCCCGCGAGATCGCCGACATCCGCGAGACCGACGGGCCGAACCAGATCCTGCGCGAGAACGGGCGGCGGCGAATCGTGGTGCAGGCCAATTCCGACGGCCGCACCGATATGGCGGCCATCGTCGCCGGTATCCGCCGCGTGCTGGCCGAGACGCCCCTGCCCGAGGGGGTGAGTGCGCGGCTGGAGGGCAGCTACGAGGCGCAAGGGGAGGCTGCGCGCACCATCGGCGGGCTCAGCCTCGTGTCGCTCGCCCTCGTCTTCGCCCTGCTGCACGGGCGCTACCGCTCGGTGCCGCTGGCCCTGATCGTCATGGGCAACGTGCCGCTGGCCTTGATCGGCAGCGTTCTGGCACTCTGGATGGCCGACCTGCCGCTGTCGGTCGCCTCGATGATCGGGTTCGTCACGCTCACCGGCATCGTTGCCCGCAACGGCATCCTCAAGATCAGCCACATGCTGAACCTCGCCCGCGACGAAGGGCTGACCCTTGGCCCTGCCCTGGTGACCCGGGCAAGCCTGGAGCGGATGACGCCGGTGCTGATGACGGCTTTGTCGGCCGGCATCGCCCTGGTGCCGCTGCTGATCGATGGCACGGCGCCGGGCAAGGAGATCCTGCACCCCGTTGCCGTGACGATCTTCGGCGGCTTGATGAGCGCGACCCTGCTCGACGCCGTGCTCACTCCCGTTCTCGTCCTGTTGTTCGGGCGAGGTGCCTTTGCTCGGCTTCATGCTCCGGCCGGAGCCGACGCGCTGCACGCACCCGTGCGTGAAGCCTTTTGATCCAACCGCATTCCAGGAGACGATCGATGAACCGCGCGATGTCCTGCGCCGTGCTGGCTTTGCTTCTGCTGGCCGCACCCGCGAGCGGCCAGCACGCCCATGACCATCCGCCCGGCCCCAATGGCGGTCGCGTCGAGGATGCGGGCGCGTGGCACGCCGAACTCGTGACACGGGCCGAGACCGTCTCGGTCTATCTCAGCGACGGTGACGGCAAGCCCCTGCCGGCCGAGGGGTTCAAGGCGGTCGCCATCCTCAAATCCGGAGCCAAGACGGCCCGCATACTCCTCAGTCCAGCGGGCAATCGGCTCGCCGGAACGGCCGAGGCCGCCCTGGGGGACCGTCCCGGCGGCGCGGTGCGCATCACCGGGCCGGGCGGCGTCACAGCCAGCGCCCGCTTCGACTGATTTCCCATCCGCGATACCAGGAGCATTCTCGATGTCGAAAACAATCCTCGCGGTTCTCGTCGCCAGTATTTTGGCCGGCACAGCCCTCGCTCAGGACCCGCACCACCATCACGGGCACGGTCAACCGGACCCGAAGGCCGCGGTGCAGGACAGCGCGGCGACCAAGGCGTTTCGCGAGGCCGACGCCCGCATGCACCGCGAGATGGACATCCGCTACACCAACGACATCGATCTCGATTTCGTGCGCGGGATGATCCCGCATCATCGCGGTGCGATCGAGATGGCGAAGATCGCCCTCGAACACTCGAGGGATCCCGAGATCCGCAAGCTCGCCGAAGACATCGTGAAGGCGCAGGATACGGAAATCGCGCAGATGGAAGCCTTCCTCAAGCGCAAGCAAGCGGCCAGGCACCGCTGAGAGGCCGTTGCCGCTCTCCTCCGGGGACCATGACAGTTCTGCCGGTTGAATCGCTGAGCTTCGAAGCACGGCGCAGCGCGTCCCCGCAGAAGCGATGCCACGGGATCGACCCTGCGGGATGCTTCGAGGCCGAGCTTTCGCGCGGGACCTCACGGCGAGAGCAAGCGAAAGCACTGAGTGATCGTGGCGCAACGATCGTCGGAGCGCGCGCCGTGCTTCGACGACTGTATTTTTTTTCGATCATATCGAGGCCAAGCAACGGCGCGGATTGAAAATCGACGGAGATCACTCCGCTCTGAAGGTGTCCGCTCGGCTTGAAGACATTTCGATCGACGGACGATCGATCAAGCGTCGCTGCTGATATCCTCGTCCGCTCTTTGAAAATGCCCCTCGCCGGCGCGGCTGCTCTTTGCAGCTCACCGCTCTGCTCCGACGAAACGTCAGTCGTTCCAAGTCCGCCGCTCCGATCCGGCCGTCTGGCGACGGCTTGATCGGTTCGCGATGGAGGCCGCCGCCCTGGTTCAGGCGCTGCGCTGTCTCGCGGGGTGGGCGACCTTGATGATCGACCGCTGCTCTTATCGTCGATCTATGATTAGGTAGTTCAGCGAAGTGCCGTCGGATTTAATCCTGACCAATCGCAATCAATTTTCATCCCTCGATCACGTCTAGTTTATCGTTGAAATGTGCCGTTGCGCACCGGGCAAACAATCTGCCAGGATTAAATCATGAGTATATTCCGGTGATAAAACGCACTTTCCAAATATAATTCGTGGAATTACTGTCTCATTGCGACACCTGAAGAAGACGAAAAATAATTCGCAACTCAGGGATTACGAGAGGATGTTCGATATGAAGCGCATTGTGACACTCGGTTTCCTGGCGGCTGCGGCCGTTGCTTTGCCGCTCACGGCGCAGGCTCAGGACGGTGGAAATGGCAGCCGCCAGCAGGCGGGCGGCGGCTTCATGAGTAGCTACGTGGACGATCCCTACCACGACCCCCGCTCGCTTCACTCGCAGCGTTCGGGCTCGGGCCAGATCCTCGGCGCGCCGATGCTCAGCGAGAACGCCGGCGCCAAGGGCGGCGACATTCGCCCCGCCGCACGCATGGGCTCGGTCGAGTCGCGCTGGTCCGCCGGCACCGCTCCGCGCCGGGCGCGCTAAGCAAGGCTTGTCCGCCGGCGGCGCTCAACCCCCGCTGCCGGCCACGTCCCCGCCATCCGACTCCGGCCGCCCCGCTTCGGGCCGACCGGGTATCCCGGACGACACCGTACCGGCTCACACGTCGTCGCAATCCTTGCGGCGGCGCGGGCGGCCTTATGCCTGACGGAGGCGTCGGCATCACCGCGTCTCGCCTGATCGGACTTCGCGGAGCGACAGGCGGGCTGCGCCTGTCATCCAGCCAACATCTCATGCGTCCCGGCGTGTCGGCTCACGCGTGGTGACGGACAGCGGGGTTTGACGTGGACGGCATCATCCAAGGCCTCTCGAACTTCCGGGGAACGGTCTTTCCGGGCCAGCAGCAGATGTATCAGCGGCTGGTGCGCGACGGCCAGCAGCCGCAGGCGCTCATCATCGCCTGCGCCGATTCCCGCGTTTCGCCCGAGCACATCACGCAGGCCGGTCCGGGCGACCTGTTCGTATGCCGGAACGCCGGCAACATCGTGCCGCCCTTCTCGCAGCAGAACGGCGGCGTGTCCTCCGCGATCGAGTACGCGGTCGTCGCACTCGGCGTGCTCGACATCGTGATCTGCGGTCATTCCGATTGCGGCGCCATGAAGGGACTTATGAATCCCGAGGCGCTAAGCAACATGCCCAACGTGGCGGCGTGGCTGCGCCACAGCCATGCGGCGAAACAGATCGTCTGCGAAGCCTATCCCGAGGGCATGGACCCGAAGGAGCGCCACCGCGCCGTCGCCCTCGAAAACGTCGTGGTGCAGCTCAGCAATCTTCGCACCCACCCGAGCGTGGCGACAGCTTTGGCCCGCGGCAAGCTCAGACTGCACGGCTGGTTCTTCGAAATCGAGAGTGGCCAGGTGCTCGCCTATTGCGGCGAGCGCAGCCGCTTCATCCCCATCGACGAAGCCACGGGGGTCCCCGTCGCCCAGGCTTCGGCGTCGCGGATCGCCACCCCCGAATTCGCCGGCCCCGAAGCCGTCCCCCACGCCATCGCAGCGGAGTAGATCTCGCCATGCGCGCCTCCCTCGCCCGGCTGATGCCGTCGACCATCGGCCGGGATCTTCCGGCCTCCTTCGTCGTCTTCCTCGTGGCGATGCCCCTCTGCATGGGCATTGCCATGGCCTCCGGTGTTCCAGCCGAGCGCGGTCTCATCACCGGCATGATCGGCGGCATCGTCGTCGGCTTCCTCGCCGGCTCGCCGCTTCAGGTCAGCGGCCCGGCCGCGGGCCTTGCCGTCATCGTCTTCGAGTTCGTGCGTGAGCACGGTATCGACGCGCTCGGGCCGGTCCTCGTCGCGGCCGGCGCCATCCAGCTTCTTGCCGGGGCGCTCCGGGTCGGCGGCTGGTTCCGGGCGATCTCCCCGGCGGTCGTGCACGGCATGCTCGCCGGCATCGGCATCCTGATCGTGCTGGCCCAGATCCACGTGTTGACGGACGCGCTACCCAAGGCCAGCGGCCTCGACAACCTCGTCGCCATCCCCGCCGCGTTCTTCAACTTCGTCTCCGGTCCGGACGGCAACCGCCCCGGCGCCGTGATCGTCGGCCTCGCCACCATCGTTGCGATGATCGGTTGGGAGAAGGTCCGTCCGGCCAAGCTCAAGCTGATCCCCGGTGCGCTGATGGGCGTCCTGGCCGGCACGCTCGTCGCGGCCGTCGGCAGCATGGATGTCAAGCGCGTCGAGGTGCCGGAGAACATCTTCTCCGCCGTGACCATGCCGGGGATGGGCGACTGGAGCCGTCTGGCCGAGCCGGCGATGATCCTGATGGCGGTCACCCTTGCGGTCATCGCCAGCGCGGAGAGCCTGCTCTCGGCGGCGGCGGTGGACCGGATGCATGACGGCCCGCGCACGCAGTACAACCGCGAACTCGGGGCGCAGGGTATCGGCAACATCCTCTGCGGCCTCGCGGGCGGCCTGCCGATGACCGGCGTGATCGTCCGCTCCTCGGCCAACGTCCAGGCGGGCGCGGCGACGCGAGCCTCCACCATCCTGCACGGGAGCTGGATCCTCGCCTTCCTGCTGGTCCTGCCGATGGTGCTGAAGGTCGTGCCGACCGCCTCCCTCGCCGGCATCCTCGTCGTGACGGGCTGGCGCCTCGTGAGCCCCGCCCACGCCTTCCACCTGCACGAGCGTTACGGCCTGCCGACCGCCGCGATCTGGTTGGCTACCATGGTGATGGTCGTCGCCACCGACCTGTTGACCGGTGTTCTCACGGGCCTCGCGCTCAGCCTCGTTCAGGTGATCCCGCACTACCTGCGTGGTCCGCTCAAGATCGAGGGTGGCGCGGCGCAGACCATGCAGGGCGGAGCGCTTCAGGCGGTGCCGGAACTGCGGCTCTCGGGCTCGGCGACCTTCCTCCAACTGCCGCACCTCACTGCGGCGCTGGAGCGGACGCCGGAAGGCTCGCCGGTCCGGCTCGAAGCGCAGGATCTGCGCCACGTCGATCACACCTGCCTGGAGATGATCCGGGAATGGGCGACGCGGCGGGCGAAGACCGGGTCCAGGGTCGAGGTCGTCGGCGGCGGCGCGAGCGGCCTGCACCACAGCCTCGCGATGGTCGCCCACGCTGCGCCGAAGGACTGACGGCAAGCGCAGAGACGCGACCCGAAAGCCGGCGACCGGCTTTCGGGACGAAGCTCCGGAACAGGAAAAGGCCGGTGCCGCGATGGGCGGCACCGGCCTTTTCGTTTGCTGGAATCTTCTCTGCGCCGAATTGCCACCCGCAAGCGGACGAGGCCCTACGCGGCCGGAGAACTCTGCGGACCGCCGACGCGCTGGGCCGCCTCGAACCGGTTGAGAAAGCGGGGTTCCTTCTCCGGCGCGATGCGGATCGTCAGGGCGATCGCGCCGCCGGTCTCGGATTGGCGATCGAGGACCTCGGCGTTCTCGTAGAGCCAGTTGAGAGCGGCGCCGTCCTCGGGCGGAAGCGTCACCGCGAAGGTCGAGCGCGCCCGCGCCACCTGCCCCTCGATCCGCTCGGTGAGTTCCGGAAGACCTTCCCCCGTCAGGGCTGAGATGAGAATCGGGGCCGGCCCGGCACCGCGATGCGCGGCGCTGAGATTGAGCAGACGGGTGCGCTCGCCCTCGTCGAGGAGGTCGGCCTTGTTCCACACCTCGATGATCCGCTCCGCATCCGCCTCGATTCCGAGTTCGCGCAGCACGCCCTCGACATCCTCGGCCTGGGCCTGGGTATCGCCATGCGAGACGTCGCGCACGTGCAGCAGGATGTCCGCCTCGATCACGTCTTCCAGTGTGGCGCGGAAGGCGGCGATCAGGGAGGTCGGAAGGTCGGAGATGAAGCCCACCGTGTCGGAGAGAATCACCGTCTCGCCGTGCGGCAGCTTGGTCGCCCGCGCGGTTGGATCGAGGGTGGCGAACAACATGTCCTGCGCCCGCACCTCGGCCTTGGTCAGGGCATTGAACAGCGTCGACTTGCCGGCATTGGTGTAACCGACCAGCGCCACGATCGGATAAGGCACCCGCGCCCGGCTCTTGCGGTGGAGACCGCGGGTACGGGTGACGGCTTCGAGATCGCGCTCGATCCGGGTCATCCGCTCCTGAATCATCCGCCGATCAGCCTCGATCTGGGTCTCACCGGGGCCGCCGAGGAAGCCGAAGCCGCCGCGCTGCCGCTCCAAGTGAGTCCACGACCGCACGAGACGGGACTTCTGATAGGCGAGATGGGCGTGCTCGACCTGAAGCGTGCCCTCGCGGGTCGAGGCGCGCCGGCCGAAAATCTCGAGGATCAAGCCGGTGCGGTCGATGACCTTGGCGCCCCAAGCCTTTTCGAGATTGCGCTGCTGCACCGGCGAGAGCGCGCAATCCATCACCACGAGGCCGATCTCCTCGGCCTTGATGAGCCCGGCGATCTCCTCGACCCGGCCCTTGCCGAGATAGGTCGAGGGACGCGGGCGCTGGAGATGCACCGAGATCGCCTGGGTGACGTCGAGCTCGATGGCGGCCGCCAATCCGACCGCTTCGTCGAGCCGCGCCTCGTCTGAGCGCACGGTTTCCGTCTGTCCGGGGGCGAGCCGCTGAGCGGCGCGTGTGAGATAGGGGCCGAGAACCAGCGTGCGGGTCGCGGCGGCAATCTCGCCCTCGGGGGCGGCCTTCGCCTGCAGGCGCGCTTCGCCGGGCGGAAGGATTTCAGTCATGGCGTCTCCGTGTCATCGTTCCCTTATGTCGGAACGATGACGCCATTTTACATCCGCTGGCTGCCGCAAATAAGGGGAGCCGGCCCGCTTCGCGCGCTCAGGCCTTTTCAGGCGCCGTTTCGTCCGGCTCGAACAGCTGCACCGGATGACCCGGCATGATCGTCGAGATCGCGTGCTTGTAGACGAGCTGCGAGTGCCCGTCCCGACGGAGCAGGACGCAGAAGTTGTCGAACCAGGTCACGACACCTTGAAGCTTGACCCCATTGACGAGGAAGATCGTCAGCGGGATCTTGTTCTTACGGACATGATTCAGGAACGTGTCCTGGAGGTTCTGAGCGCGCTCGCCCGCCATTTCTTTTTATCCTTAGTTCGAGACTCGCGCCACGGATCAGCAGGGTCCCGTGGCTGAAGCGCGGGGCGGCGCTCTCACGTGTTGGGACCGCTCTGCCGGGCCATTTCTATTACAGGGCGAAGCTTGCCGCGATGCAAGAGGCCCCCCACAGCGCAAAGCGTCAATATCCACCCCTTGCAACCGCTCGCGCCGCCGATTCGCCCGCCGAGCCGCCGTGCCCGGAGGGCAGACGATCGGCGAGCGGGCGTTTCGCGAGGGACGTCCTACGGGCCGATGCCGAGCGACTTCAGCTTCCGGTGGAGGGCCGAGCGCTCCATGCCGATGAATTCGGCCGTGCGGGAGATGTTGCCGGAGAAGCGGGCGATCTGCGCGATGAGGTATTCCCGCTCGAAGATCTCGCGGGCCTCGCGCAGGGCCAGGCTCATCAGCTTCTCGCCGCCGGCACCCGTCGGCGTCGTCGGCACCAGCGCGCCGATCTCGGTCGGCAGCATCTCGGAGGTGACGTCCTGCTCCGGATCGCTCTGGGTCAGGATCATCAGCCGCTCGACGTTGTTGCGCAACTGGCGGACGTTGCCGGGCCAGTCGTGCGACTGGAGCACCGCCATCGCGTCCTCGGCGATGCGCCGCCGCGGCAGGCCGGTGGCGGCCGAGATCTGCTCCATGAAGAAGGTGATGAGCTCCGGCACGTCCTCACGCCGTTCGGCCAGCGAGGGAATGCGGATCGGCACCACCGAGAGGCGGTGGAAGAGATCCTCGCGGAAGCGCCCGGCGGCGATCTCCTCCGTCAGGTCGCGGGACGAGGAGGAGATGATGCGCACATCGACATGGACGCGGGCCGTGCCGCCGACGCGCTGGAAATTCTGATCGACGAGGACGCGTAGAATCCGGCTCTGCGTTTCCTTCGGCATGTCAGCGACTTCGTCGATGTAGAGCGAGCCGCCATGCGCCTCCTCCAGCGCACCGACGCGCCGCACCCGCCCCTCGCCGCCCTCGACGCCGAACAACTCGGCTTCCATCGTGTCCGGCGTGATCGTCGCGGCGTTGATGACGACGAAGGGCCCGCTCGCCCGCGAGGAGGCGGCGTGCAGCGTGCGCGCCGAGAGCTCCTTGCCGGCGCCCGGCGCCCCCGAGATCATCACTCGCGCGTTGGTCGGCGCCACGCGTTCGATGGTCTGGCGGAGCTGGTTGACCGCGACCGAGCCGCCGACGATGCGGCTGGCTTGGCCCGAGCGGACCTTGAGGTCGCGCACCTCGCGCTTGAGGCGCGAGGCTTCGAGCGCCCGCTCGGCGACGAGGATCAGGCGGTCGGCCTTGAACGGCTTCTCGATGAAGTCGTAGGCGCCGGATTTGATCGCCGCCACCGCGGTCTCGATATTGCCGTGGCCCGAGATCATCACCACCGGCAGATCCGGGTGGCCCGCCTTGATCAGGTCGAGCACCTGCAACCCGTCGAGGCGCGAGCCCTGGAGCCAGATATCGAGGAAAACGAGGTGGGGCCGGCGTGATTCGATCGCCGCCAGCGCCTCGTCGGACCCGGCGGCGGTTCGGGTGCGGTGCCCCTCGTCGTCCAGGATGCCCGCGACCAGATCGCGGATGTCGGCCTCGTCGTCGACGATCAGGATATCGGCGCTCATGGCTGCACCTCCGCGACGCGTCGCGCTTCCATGGCGTCCTCCGTATTCTTATCCATCGTTGTCCTGTCACGCGTGTCCGGTGTGGCGGAGCGCTCCCGCTCCTGTCCCGCACCGGTCCCGGAATTCCGTTCGTCCGGCCGCCCGACTTCCCGCGGCAGCCGCATGCGGACCTGTCCGCCGCGCCCCTCCGGGTTGTCGTTCAGCTCGATCCCCCCGCCATGCTCTTCGAGCACCTTGGAAACGATCGCGAGTCCGAGGCCGGTCCCGCCCTCGCGGGTCGTCATATAGGGTTCGAGCAAGCGCTGGCGCCCCTCTGCCGGAAAGCCTTTTCCGTTATCGGTGACCTCGATCACCACGAATGCCTCTTCGACGACCAGCGTCAGGGCGACCCGACCCTTGCCGCCATCGGCCGTCAGCACGTCCTCCGGCACCGCCTGAACCGCCTCGACGGCGTTCTTGAGGATGTTGGTGAGCGCCTGGGAGAACAGCCGCACGTCGAAGGCGGCGACGACGCGGCCCTTCTCGTCGGCACCGACCGTTTCGAAGGGGAAATCGAGGTCGGGATGCGCCATGCGCAGCATGAACAGATTCTGGCGCGCGATCTCGGCCAGATCCTGCTGCGTGATCGCCGGCTTCGGCATCCGGGCAAACGAGGAGAACTCGTCCACCATCCGCTTGATCTCGTCCACCTGCCGCACGATCGTGGCGGTGCACTGCTCGAACACGTCCTTGTCGGTCGTGATCACTTTTCCGTATTTGCGCCGAATGCGCTCGGCCGAGAGCTGGATCGGGGTCAGCGGGTTCTTGATCTCGTGGGCGATGCGGCGGGCCACATCCGCCCAGGCCGAGGTGCGCTGCGCCGTGACGAGATCGGTGATGTCGTCCAGCGTGACGACGTAGCCCCGCGCCTCGCCCTGCGCCTGCTCGCTGGTGACGCGGACCGCGATCGTGCGCTCGCGGCCGCCGCGCACGAGCTGGATCTGCTGCTGCAGGGCGCGGTGGCGTCCCTCCGCCTCCGGGAACAGAGCGGCGATCTCCGGCACGACATTCGTCAACGGCTGCCCGACGAGTTCCTTGGCCGTGAGGCCCAGCGTCCGTTCCGCGCCGGGATTGGCGATGGTGATGACGCCGTCGGCATCGACGCCGAGCACGCCGGGCGAGACGCCCGACAACACGGCCTCGGTGAAGCGGCGGCGGCGGTCGATCAGGTCGTTGGCGGCGCGCAGGCCATCGTGCTGGCGGCGCAGCTCCTGCGTCATCGTGTTGAAGCTCTCGCCGAGATGGGCGAGGTCGCCGTCGGATTTGCGCGCCGGAACGCGGGCGTAGAAATTGCCCGCGGCGACTTCGTCGGCGGCGTTGATGAGCCGGCGGATCGGGGCGACGAAACGGTTGGCGAAGTTCAGCCCGAACCACACCGCCGAGAGCAGCGTGATCAGGGCGATCAGGATGAAGACCGAGGCGAAGGCGATCTGCACGTAACGGCGCAGTTCGTCGAAGGTCAGGTACTCGGCCGCCGCGGCGCGGGCGACACCGGGAAAGTCGATCGCGAGCTGGCTTACCTCGCGCTGCACCAGCAGCACGGCGTTGTCGTAGGCCGGCATCCGCATCAGGGCGGCGAAGACCCGGCCCTCGTTCGGCAGCAGGCAGATCGGGTCGCTCGACTTCGCCGCATCCTCGAAGGCGGCGGCCGAGGGCAGGCGCGTCTGCTTGAGCACGTCGATATTGGCACGTGCCACCACCTCGTTCGGCCCGCGCATGATCTTGACGATCGGCAGGCCGAGCGCCTGGGCGCGGGTAGTCATGAAGCCCTCGAACCACTCGCGGTTCACATCGAAATTCGGCCGCGCCCGCGTCAGGTCGTCGGCGAAGATGCGGATTTCGCGGGCGAGCGACTGGCAGTGATTCTCCTGATAGGCGTCGGCGACCTGCACCGATTTGAGCACCACGTCACGGACGCGGTCGGTGAAGCCGAGCGACAAGCCGACATCGATCGTCACCGAGGCGACGATGGCGAGCAGGATCGTCGGCAGGATCGCGATCAGGCTGAACAGGCCGACGATGCGGGTGTGCAGCCGCGCCACCGAGGCGTGGGTGCGCCGGGCATGCAGGAAGACCCGCGCCTCCCAGGCGATCACGACGACCAGCGCGAGAACCAGCGCGGCGTTGACCGAGAGCAAGGCCACGCCGGTCGTCGGCGTCCGCGTGATCTGGATGATGCCGGCGAGGATGAGGAAAGTGACCGAGGCGGAAATCAGCGCCGTGAGCACCACCGCCGCCCCGATCCAGCCTGGCCCGCGCGGGGGCGAGTCGAACCGGCGCGCGACCGCCTCGGCGCCGTCCTCGGGGGACGGGGCATCGGACGGCACGTTTTCAGAACGTCGCGACAGAAGCGGCATCACTGATGCGGGGCCACATCAGTGTGGCGAAATTAATACGAATCGGCACCTACGAGGATCCGATCAGGCGGCCAGGGTGCCCCAGCGGCGCAGGTCGCGGAACCGCCGCCCGTCGGAAAAACGCACCGTCACGCTCTCGGAAAGCCGGCCGGCGGCCTCCACCCGGAGGGTCTCCGGCCGCTCCAACTCGTCCGTCCGTTGCAGCGCTGCGGCGACCGACATCGGCACCGGATCGGCGCCGCCGAACGCGCGCCACCATTGCACCGCCTTCTCGCGGGCATGGCCGGAATGCTCCAGGCAGACCTCGACCCGGCAGCCGCCGCCTCGCCAGCGCAGGGCGACGACGAGCCGGTCCGGGCCGGAGCCGCTGGGACCGCGGTCGAGGCACCAGCCGGTCACCTCGCGCCAGGGGCAGATCGATTCGGACAGGATCGGCATGGCGTCCTCCGCGGTCGCGGCGTGAGGTGCCTCCTCGTCCTCCGGTTCGGGCTCCACCCAGCAGGCTTCGCAGGTGCTGGCGTTGAGCGCGATCAGCGCGCCACAGCCGGGGCAGGGTTTGGCCCGCGCCATTCCCAACGCCGCCGGGCCGAGCGCGACGCTGCGGGCGGTCACCGCGTCCACGGGGCCGTGCATCCGCACCAGTCCGGCATAATCGAGCACGATCGCATCCGACTTGCCCGGCGCCCGGCGCAAGGCCCGGCCAACCTGCTGCACGTAGAGCCCGGCCGATTGGGTCGGGCGCAGCAGGGCGATGAGATCGACTTCCGGCACGTTGAAGCCGGTGGAGAGCACGCCGACCGAGACGAGGCAGCGGATCTTTCCGGCGCGGAAGTCGCGCACGATGCGGTCACGCTCGCGCTTTCCCATCTCGCCGGTGACGGTCTCACAGGAGATTCCTTCCGCCCGGATCGCATCGCGCACGGAGGCGGCGTGTGCGAGCCCGGCGCAGAAGGCGAGCCAGGCCCGCCGCTCGCGGCCATAGCCTACCATCTCCTCGACCGCCGCGCGGGTGATCCATTCGCGGTTGACCGCCGCCTCCAGCGCCGAGGGGATGTAGTCGCCGCCGCGCTTCGGCACCCCCGACACGTCGAGGGCGAGCGCGGTCGCCTTGCAGACCAGGGGCGCCAGAAAGCCCTGATGGATCAGGTCGCCGACCAGCGATTCGTAAACGATCCGCTCGAACACGCGGCCCTCGCCCTCGTCGAGCCGGCCGGAATCGAGCCGGTAAGGCGTGGCGGTGAAGCCCGCGACCTTGAGATCCGGGTTGCCGGCCCGCGCTGCGGCGAGGAAGCGGCCGTATCCCGTCTCGCTCGCACGCGGCACGAGATGGGCCTCGTCGATCACGATGAGGTCGATGGCGCCGAACAACGCGGCCCGGTCACGCACGGATTGGATCGAGCAGAAGGTGACCTGCGCGTGAACATCCCGCCGGCCGATGCCGGCGGAGACGATGCCGGCGGGCGCCTCGGGCCAGTAGGCCAATAACTCGCCGTGGTTCTGCACGACGAGTTCGCGGACATGGGTGAGAACGCAGATCCGCGCCTCCGGCGCCCGATCCAGCCATTCGCGGATCAGCGCGGCGATGACGAGCGCCTTGCCGGCGCCGGTCGGCAGCACGACGAGGCCGGGCCCGCCGCCCTGGTCCCAATGACAATCGAGCGCGTCGAGGGCGGCGCGCTGGTACTCGCGAAGGCGCAGCATGGCGCGCCTTTAGCGGAGTTGGCGAGCCTGGAACAGGAGCCGCTGCCGGTCGCGATGCAAGGGGCCATGGCGATCCGCGTCGCCGCGCCGCAAACCGCCCGCAGCGTCCGGGAGTCGGCGCACTATGCCTATGAACAACCTAGGGTAATAGTCTCGGCAGGTGGATTTCATGTAGGGTGGTGGTCAGCTCGCTTCGGACCCGTTCTCTGCTGAAATGTCAGAATCGTTCCCGGAGCGACTACAACAAGCTCTAGCGGCACGAGGTATCCGCAAGTTGTACGCTTTCGCCGATGAAATCGGTGTGAATAAAAGCGCTTTGACGCGATGGAAATCTGGCAAGAATATCAGCATCGAAAACATCTGCCGGCTAGCCGAGTGCCTCGATATATCTATCGATTGGCTTCTGCTTGGGAGAGGATGTATGGATGGAAATAAGAATGTCAGAGAGAGATTTATAGATATATTGGAAAATCATACGTTCGATCTCGGTGTGGAGTTGGACCTGCCTCGACGGGACGCTTGGCGGATGGCGAGACCGTTGCCATCGAGAGACGTGACCGATCCTGAAAGATCGGATCACGTCTCAGGGCCGCCGTTGCGTCTGACCCGGATACGCAACCGAACGCGGACGCCTCACCGCGAAGTGCGGAACACTTGCAGATCGAGATCCCGCACCTTCTTGCGCAGGGTGTTGCGGTTGACCCCCAGCAGTTCCGCCGCGCGGATCTGATTGCCGCGGGTGGCGGCGAGCGCCGCACCGATCAGGGGGCCTTCGATCTCGCGCAGGATGCGGTGGTAGAGGCCGGGCGGGGGAAGGGCGTCGCGGTAGCCCGAGAAGTAGTCCGCGAGGTGCCGCTCGACCGCGCCGGATAGGGTCTCGCTGTCGGAGGCGCCGTTTGCGTTCTTGCGGGCCGCACCGTTGCCGTTGGCCGCGGGCTGGGCGAGCGGCAGGGTGTCGAGTTCCGCCTCGATCACCGGGCCGGTGATGGTCTCCTGCGGGTAGAGCGCCGCCAGGCGCCGGACGAGGTTTTCGAGTTCGCGTACGTTGCCGGGCCAGCGGTAGCGCTTGAGCCGCTCCATGGCGTCGCCGTCCAGCGTCTTGCGGGTCAGCCCCTCGCGCTCCACCAGCACGAAGAAGTGGCGGATCAGGTCCGGCACGTCCTCGGCCCGCTCGCGCAGGGCCGGCAGCCGCAGCGGCACGACGTTGAGCCGGAAGAACAGGTCCTCGCGGAAGATGCCCTGCTGGATCGAGACGCGCAGATCCTTGTTGGTCGCGGCGATGATGCGCACGTTGGTCTTGATCGGCACCCGCCCGCCGACGGTGGTGTACTCGCCCTGCTGAAGCACCCGCAGCAGCCGGGTCTGCGCCTCCATCGGCATGTCACCGATCTCGTCGAGGAACAGCGTGCCGCCCTCGGCCTGCTCGAACCGCCCGGCCGAGCGCGAGAGCGCGCCGGTGAAGGCGCCCTTCTCGTGGCCGAACAGCTCGGATTCGATGAGGTCGCGGGGGATCGCCGCCATGTTCACGGGCACGAACGGTCCGGTGCGGCGGCGGCCGTAATCGTGCAGCGCCCGGGCGACCAACTCCTTGCCGGTGCCGGACTCGCCCGTGATCATCACCGTGAGGTCGGTCGGCATCAGCCGGGCCAGCGCCCGGTAGATCTCCTGCATGGCCGGCGAGCGGCCGACCAGCGGGATGTCCTCGTTCTCCGGCCCGGCGCCGGGCGCGGGCGTCCCGCGGGGGCGTGACAGCGCCCGGCCGACGATCGCGATCAGCTCCTTCAGGTCGAAGGGCTTGGGCAGGTACTCGTAGGCGCCGCGCTCGGAGGCGCGGATCGCGGTCATGAAGGTGTTCTGCGCGCTCATCACGATGATCGGCAGTTCCGGCCGAACGCGCTTGATGCGCGGCAGCAGGTCGAACACGTTCTCGTCCGGCATCATCACGTCGGTGATGACGAGGTCGCCCTCGCCCTGCGCGACCCAGCGCCAGAGCGTGGAGCAGTTCGAGGTGGTTCGAACCTCGTAGCCGGCCCGGGACAGGGCCTGGTTGAGCACGGTGCGGATCGCGGCGTCGTCGTCCGCGACGATGATGTGGCCGTTGGGCATAGCTCTCGACTCAGCGCTCCGCGGCCGATTCACGCCCGTCGCGGGCGCTCGACATGGGAAGGAGGATCCGGAAGGCGGTGCGGCGGGGTACGGGATCGCATTCGACGATGCCCCCATGGTCGCCGACGATCTTGGCCACCAATGCAAGTCCGAGGCCGGAGCCCTGCACCTTGGTGGTGACGAAGGGGTCGAACAGGTCCGACAGCATGTCGGTCGGGATACCCGGCCCGTTGTCGCGCACCGCGACTTCGATCGGCAGGCTGACGCGCTCGCGCGATCCGGGGATCTGGAGGCGCAGGCCGGTGCGGAAGGCGGTCGAGAGGGTGATCTCGCCCTCGACCGTGTCCGTGCCGATCGCCTCGGCCGCGTTCTTCACGAGGTTCAGGATCACCTGGATCAACTGGTCCCTGTTGCCGAGGACGGGCGGCAGCGAGGGATCGTAGTTCTCGACGAAACGGATGTGACGGGCAAAGCCGGACTGGGCCGAGCGCTTCACCTGATCGAGCACGCCATGGACGTTGACGGGGCCGCGCTCCACCGGCCGCTCGTCGCCGAACAACTCCATCCGCTCGACGATGCGCACGATCCGGTCCGACTCGTCGCAGATCAGGCGGGTCAGTAGCCGGTCCTCTTCGTCGCTCTCCTGTTCGAGAAGCTGCGCCGCGCCGCGGATGCCGGCGAGCGGGTTCTTGATCTCGTGAGCGAGCATCGCGCCGAGCGCCACCATCGAGCGCGCGGCGCCGCGATGGGTAAGCTGCCGGTTCATCTTGTCGGCGATGGTGCGCTCTTGCAGCATCAGCACCACCGAATCGTCCTCGTCCCGCAGGGGCGTGGCGAAGACGTCGACGCTGCGCTCGGTCCCCGAGCGCGGCTGGACCAGCTCGACCCGGTATTCCGACACGGAGGAGCGGCGGCGGCGCACCTCGGTCACCAGCGCGATGATCGGCGAGGAGAACGGGATGATGTCGCGCAGCCGCCCCCGCAGCATCAGCCGGGCCGAGGCGTCGAAGAACAGTTCGGCGGCGTGGTTGACCCGCAGGATCCGCTCGTCCGGCCCGATGGTGAGGACCGGCAGCGGCAGCGAGTTCAGCACCGCCTCGGCCGGCGGCAGGGATTCAGGATTGGGCTCGTCGGAAAAGGGCATCAGGCCGCCTCGCCGAGGGGCGTGGTCGCCACCCCGGCCGGTTCGAGGAACGCGCGTTGCAAGAGGCGGAGCGCCTCCGCCGGATCGTGCGTGGTGACGAGACGGCGCCGGTCGTCCGGGGTCAGTCCGCCGGCCGCATCGGCATAGGCCGCGAGATGCTTGCGGGCGTGGCGCACGCCCATCGCCGCGCCGTAGAGCGCGATCAAACCCTGGTAATGCTCGGCCGCGACCGCCGCCCGCTGCTCGGCCGAGAGCGGCGGCGCCACGCGCCCGGCGAGGCCGGCGGCGATCTCGCCGACGAGCCAGGGGCGCCCGACCGCCGCGCGCCCGACCATCACGCCCGCCGCACCGGATTGGCTGAGGCAGGCGCGGGCCTCCTCCAGGCCGGTGATGTCGCCGTTGGCGATGACGGGGATGCGCACCGCCTCGACCACGGAACGGATCTCCGACCAATCGGCCCGGCCCTTGTAGAATTGCTGCCGGGTGCGGCCGTGAACCGTCACGCCGTCGAGCCCGAGCGCTTCGGCGCGCCGTGCCAGTTCGGCGGCGTTGAGGCTCGCGTGATCCCAGCCGAGCCGCATCTTCACGGTGACGGGCACGTCGACCGCGCCGCGCACCGCCGCGAGGAGGCGCGCGGCGTGGTCGAGGTCGCGCATCAGGGCCGAACCCGATTCGCCGCCCGTCACGGTCTTGGCCGGGCAGCCCATGTTGATGTCGATGGCGTCCGCGCCGTTCGCCACGGCGATGCGGGCGGCCTCGGCCATCGGTTCGGGCGCGCAGCCGGCGAGCTGCACCACATGCGGGTCCACCCCCGCGCCCTCGGCCCGGACCTGCGATTCGGCGTCACCCTTCGCCAGTTCGGCCGCCGCGACCATCTCGGAGACCACCGCGCTGGCACCGAGCCGCTGGGCGAGACGGCGCATATGGAGGTCGGTGACGCCCGACAGCGGTGCCAGCAGGACCGGCGGGCTCTTCGCCCCCGGATCGTCAGCCCCACGCAGTGCGCTCAAATAATGGTCACGTGTCATTGTGCTCAATAAGTAGCCAAATGGCGGGCGGACGCAAGCGCCTGCTGCGTTTGCCTTCGCGCATCTTGACGCATAAGGACGCGGTGATCCCCATCCATCCCCAGATGATTTCCATTCGAGGCCCAGCATGTCCGACCAAGCCGCGCGGCCGCCTGGGCAGGGATCGGGGCGTAAATCGGTGGCGGCGGTCGTGGTGGCGGCCGGCAAGGGCCTGCGCGTCGGCGGCGATTTACCCAAGCAATATCGCCGCGTCGGCGGCCGAGCCGTCCTGACGCGGACGCTTGCGGCGCTGGCGCAATCGCCCCGCATCACCCGCATCCAGCCGGTGATCGCGCCGGATGCGCAGGACTTCTATCGCGAATGCCTTGCCGATCTCGAGCCGGCGCAGCGTGAAAAACTCGCCGAGCCGGTGCCGGGCGGGGCGACGCGCCAGCAATCGGTGGCGGCCGGGCTCGAAGGGCTCGCCCGCTTAGGCGCGCCCGATCTCGTGCTCGTCCACGACGCGGCGCGGCCCTTCGTGGACGAGGCGTTGATCGCCCGCGCGGTCGCAGCCGGCTCCGAGCACGGCGCATCGGTGCCGGGCATCGCGGTCTCCGACACGATCAAGCTCGTGGCGGAGATCGCGCCGGGCATCGGCCGCGTCCACGAAACCCCGGCTCGCGAAAATCTTCGCGCCGTGCAGACCCCGCAGAGCTTCCGCTTCGGTCTGCTTCTCGATGCGCATCGCCGAGCCGTCGCCGAGGGCCGCGATGGCTTCACCGATGACGGGGCGCTCGCCGAATGGGCCGGGCTGCCGGTCGTGGTGTTCGAGGGCGACGCGCGAAACCGCAAGATCACCCAGGCCGCGGACCTGATCGAGGCCGATCGGGCATTCTCCGGACGGTCTTTCTCTGAACCTGCGCCCGCGATATCGGATGACCCCATGACCACCTACGTGACCCGCCTCGGCACCGGCTTCGACGTCCACGCCTTCACGGAGGGCGACCATGTCTGGCTCGGTGGCGTGAAGATCCCCGCCGACCGGGGCGTGCTCGCCCATTCCGACGGCGACGTGGCTCTGCACGCGCTCACCGACGCGCTGCTCGGCGCCATCGCCGACGGCGACATCGGCACGCATTTCCCGCCCTCCGACGAGAAGTGGCGCGGGGCGGCCTCCGATCAGTTCCTGGCCCATGCCTGCGAATTGGTGCGCGCGCGCGGCGGCAAGATCGACCATCTCGACATCACGGTGCTCGCGGAAGCCCCCCGCATCGGCCAGCACCGCGAGGCCATCCGCGCCCGCATCGCCGAGATCGCAGGCGTGCCGCTCTCCTCTGTTTCGATCAAGGCGACCACCACGGAAAAGCTCGGCTTCGTCGGGCGCGCCGAGGGCCTCGCCGCCCAAGCCGCCGCGACGGTGCGGCTGCCGGAGGTCTGCGCGGAGCTGGAGACCGAGGCGGAGACCAACGAGCGCCGTTCGTGATCGAAGACGCCGCTTTGCTGGCCCGCGCCGAGGCGCTGGTGCGGGCCTACGCGGCAGCGGGCCAACGCATCGCGACCGCCGAGTCCTGCACCGGCGGTCTCGTGGCCGGGCTGCTCACGGCAGTGCCCGGTTCCTCGGCGGTGGTGGAGCGCGGCTTCGTCACCTATTCCAACGAGGCGAAGGCCGAATCGATCGGCGTGCCGATGGACCTCATCGCGGCGCACGGCGCGGTGAGCGAGCCGGTCGCCCGCGCCATGGCGGAAGGCGCGCTCGCCGCGTCACACGCGGACGTGGCGGTCTCGGTGACCGGCATCGCCGGGCCGGGCGGCGGCAGTGACGCCAAGCCGGTCGGCCTCGTGCATTTCGGGCTCGCCGTGAAGGGCGGCTCCACCCGCCACGTCGAGCGGCGTTTCGGCGATCCGGGCCGGGCCGAGATCCGGCGGTTGTCGGTGGCGGAGGCACTGACGCTTCTGGAGGAAGCCGTCGATTTGCATCGCCCCGGCTCGCCGTCAGGCGAAACCATCTGACCCCACTTCTCCCATCCTGATCCTCATCCTGAGGTGCCCGCGTCAGCGGGCCTCGAAGGATCTTCCAGGGATCGCGCGGGATCTGGAGGATCCTTCGAGGCCGCTTCGCGGCACCTCAGGATGAGGGCGGTGTCTTGGAAGCGCCGATCAACCCAGCAATCGGTCCAGCGTGATCGGCGTCTTGCGCACCCTGATCCCCGTCGCGTGATACACCGCGTTGGCGATGGCGCCCGCTGTACCGGTGATACCGATCTCGCCGACGCCCTTGATGCCGAGCGGGTTCACGTGCGGGTCGTGCTCGTCGACGAGGATCGCCTCGATCGACGGCACGTCGGCGTTCACGGGCACATGGTACTCGCCGAGATTGGCGTTCATCACCCGGCCCGAGCGGGGATCGACCGCGGCGTTTTCGTGGAGCGCGAAGGACACGCCCCAGATCATCCCGCCGTAGTACTGGCTCGTGACGAGGCGCGGGTTGACGATCCGGCCGGCGGCGAAAGCACCGACGAGCCGGGTGACGCGGATCTGGCCGAGATCGGGATCGACGGTGACCTCGGCGAAGACCGCGCCGTGGGCGTGCATCGCGTAGGCCTCGCGTGCCGCCGGATCGGGGGCGCCCTGCCCTTGCGCCGAGACCGATGCGCGGCCGGCCCGGTTCAGGATCTCGGTGAACGACTCGCTGCGTCCCTCGTCGTCCCGTCGGATCAGTCGACCGCCGCTTGCGTAGACGCCGGCATTACCGGCGCCATACAGGGCCGATCGTTCGTCGTTGGTCGCGAGGTCGGCGAGTTGCGCCAGCACCGCGGCAGCGGCGGAATGGATCGCCGTGCCGGCGGTGGCGGTGTGGGCCGAGCCGCCGGCGATGCCGGCATTCGGCAGGTCCGACGTGCCGCTCTGGAAATCGAGTTGCGCAAGGCCAATCCCGAGACCGTCGGCGGCGATCTGCGCCAGCGCGGTCCACGCGCCTTGCCCCATATCATGGGCGCCGAGCGCGACGGTGCCGGTGCCGTCGGCGCGAATCTCGGCCCGCGCCTCCGCCTGCATCATCAGAGCCGGGAACAGGGCCGTGCCCATGCCATAGCCGACGAGGTGCCCGGCCGAATCGCGCATCGATCGGGGCACCGGGGCACGTCGGTCCCAGCCGAAGCGGGCGGCGCCTTGGGCGTAGCACGCACGCAGGGCCTTGGAGGAGAAGGGCCGGCCGGAGATCGGCTCGACCTCGGCATAGTTCCTCAGGCGGAATTCGAGCGGATCGAGGCCGCAGGCTTCCGCCATCTCGTCGATCGCGCCCTCCAGGGCGACGCTGCCCGAAGCCTCGCCGGGCGCACGCATGAAGAGCGGCGTGCCGGTATCGACCCGCACGCCGGAATGGCGCGTCGAGACCGCGGGCGCGGCGTAGAGGTAGCGGGAGATGGCGCTGGCCGGCTCGTAGAATTCGTCGAAGCGGCTCGTCGCCGTCAGTGTGTGGTGGTCGAGGGCGGTGAGTGCGCCCGACGCATCGGTGCCGAGCCGCAGCGTCTGCCGCGTCTCGGCGCGGTGGCCGACGGGGCCGAACATCTGCTCCCGACGCAGCACGAGCTTCACCGGACGGCCGACGAGTTTGGCTGCCATCACGCCGAGAACCTGCGGCCCGGACAGGAAGCCCTTCGAGCCGAAGCCGCCGCCGAGAAAGGGGGAGCGGACGAGAATGTTCTTCGGGTTGAGCCCGAACAGGCCGGCAAGCCGCATCTTGGCCATGGCGAGCCCCTGGCTCGGCGTGTCGACGACGAGCCGGTCGCCGTCCCACTGCGCCACGATGGCGTGGGGTTCGAGCGCGTTGTGATACTGCGCCGGTGTTTCGTAGGTCGCCTCGACCCGGCGCTGCGCCTGTCCCAGCCCGGCCTCGACATCGCCGCGCGACACGATCGCCTTGTCGCCGGCACCGACGCCCTCGGGCTCCTGCGGCGCCTCGGCATCGAGCCCGATACGCGGCGAATCCACCTCGTAACGCGGGGCTAGCAACGCGGCGCCCTCGGTCGCGGCCTCCAGGGTCTCGGCGATCACCACCGCGATCGGCTGGTGTGCGTAGCGGACGCGGTCGTTCTGCAACAGATCGAGCCGGAACATGAAGGGGTTGTCCTTCGCGTCCGGGTCCTGGGCGAGCCGCGGCGCGTTGGCGCCCGTCATCACCTCGACCACGCCGGGATGGGCCTTGGCCGCCGCAACGTCGAGGCCGGCGACCCGGCCGCGGGCGATCCGGCTCACCGCCACCACCGCGTGAAGCAAGCTCTCCGGCCGGTTGTCGGCGGCGTAGGTCGCCTGCCCGGTGACCTTCAGGAGGCCGTCGCGGCGGGTGAGCGGCTGGCCGATGCTCGACCCGTGCCGGGCCTGCTCGTAGGCAATGTCAGGCATGGAGCGCGTCTCCCGAGAAGGCGGAGGCCGGAAGCGCCGGCATGCGCTCCGGGGTGCCGGCGGCGGCAAGGGTCAGCGCCCGCACGATCAGGCGGCGGGCCAGCTCGATCTTGTAGGCGTTGTCGCCGGAAGGCCCAGCCTCGGCCAGGGCCGCATCGGCCGCCTCCCGAAAACTCCGCTCGCTCAGTTCCGCGCCGGCCAGCGCCGCCTCGGCCGCGCGGGCGCGCCAAGGCTTCAGCGCGACGCCGCCCAGAGCGATCCGCGCCTCGCCGACCCGCCCCCCATCGAAGCGCAGCGAGGCCGCGGCCGAAACTACGGCGAAGGCATAGGAGGTGCGGTCGCGGACCTTGAGGTAGCGGGAATTCCCGGCAAAGCCCGCAGCTTCCGCCGGCAGGCGCAGGGCGACGATGAGGTCGCCGGGTTCCAGCACGGTCTCCCGGTCCGGCCGCTCTTCCGGCAGGCGGTAGAGTGCGTCGAGCGGCACCTCGCGGGCGCCGGCTCGGCCCTCGATCTCGACGGTGGCGTCGAGTGAAACCAGGGGCACGCAGAAGTCGGAGGGGTGGGTGGCGATGCAGTGCTCGCTCCAGCCGAGCACGGCGTGGAGCCGCGTCTCTCCGCCGCGCGCCTCGCAGCCGGCGCCGGGATCGCGTTTGTTGCAGGCGCTGGCCGGGTCGTAGAAGTAGGGGCAGCGGGTCCGCTGCAGCAGGTTGCCAGCCACCGTCGCCGCGTTGCGCAGTTGCGCCGAGGCCCCCGATAGCAGGGCTTCGGCCACGGCGGGATGCGCTTTCGAGACGTGCGGATCGTAGGCGAGGTCGCTGTTGCGCACGAGCGCACCGATACGGATGCCTCCATCCGGCAAGTGCTCGATCCGGTCGAGGCCGGGAAGATGCGTGACATCCACAAGGCGGCCGGGGCGGGTGATGCCGCCCTTCATCAGGTCGAGCAGGTTGGTGCCGGCAGCGAGATAGGTCGCGCCCGGCTCGGCGGCCGCGGCGACGGCTTCGGCAATGCTGCCGGCGCGGATATAGTCGAAGCGGTTCACGCGGCGTCTCCCTGATCGACGCCGGCGCTGCGGGCCTGGGCGTCGAGCACGGCCTCGGTGATGCCGATATAGGCGCCGCAACGGCAGAGATTGCCGCTCATGCTCTCGCGCACCCGCTCGGGATCATCGCCCGCACGGCCCTCGCGGATCAGTCCGACGGCGCTCATGATCTGTCCCGGGGTGCAGAAGCCGCACTGGAAGCCGTCATGCTCGATGAAGGCGGCCTGGACCGGGTGAAGCTGCTCGCCGACCGCCAGACCCTCGATGGTCAGAACCTCGGCCCCGTCCAGGCTCACGGCGAGCGCGAGGCAGGAATTGATCCGCCGCCCGTTCAGCAGAACGGTGCAGGCGCCGCATTGGCCCCGATCGCAGCCCTTCTTCGAGCCGGTGAGGCCGAGCCGTTCACGAAGGAGATCGAGGAGGGTGACGCGCGGATCGTCGAGTTCGATCGCGCGCGGTTCACCGTTGACGGTCAGCGTCAGACGAAACGTCATGCGGAGACGGCTCCCAGGCTCGCATCCTGTCTGGAAGCGTTTCAATTAGCCCGGCCGCTGCGCGCGACCAGGGGATGCGACGGAACCGACCGTCACGTCCACCTTCCATGCCCGCCTTCAACCCCGATGCCACCCCCCTTCCTGGGCGCGCGCCGCAGCAACGAGCGCCCTAGGCCGGTCCGCCCGGCGCATGGACACTCAGGCGTAGCAGCGCGGCGATGAGCGGCTGGGCGGAGTCTGCGACGGCGTGGTCACGGGTCTGGAGCGCGAGGTCCGGTTCGGTCGGTGCCTCGTACGGAGCCGAAATCCCGGTGAAGTTGGGAATCTTGCCCGCCCTCGCCCGATCGTAGAGGCCCTTGGGATCGCGGGCTTCACAGACCGAGAGCGGCGTGTCGATGAACACTTCGAGGAAGGGGATGTCGCCCGCAATCGCCCGGGCCGCCGCGCGTTCCGCGCGAAACGGCGAGATCAGGGAGACGATCACCACGAGGCCGGCCTCTGCCATGAGGCGGGCGGCCTCGGCGGCGCGGCGGATGTTCTCGATCCGGTCGTCCGCGGTGAAGCCGAGGCCGCGATTGAGGCCCTGACGCAGGTTGTCGCCATCGAGCACCATCGTGCAACGGCCCGCCTCCGTCAGCGCGCGATCGACCGCATCGGCAATGGTCGATTTGCCGGCACCGGACAGACCCGTCAGCCATGCGATGGCCGGGCGCTGTCCCATCTGCGCCCAACGTCTCTCACGCGGTTGCAGCACCTGCCAGGTCAGGTTCGACGGGGGACCTGCGGGTAGCGTCATCGGCACTCCATCTCGTCATGGCGAGGCAGTGACCTCGATCATGACGTATCGCCTTCTGCACTGCTGTTTGCCTGCTTGCTGAGCGCTGTCTTCGTCCTGCCTTTGGCCGAGACGGCGTCGGCTCTGTCATGCCAGGCAAGTACGGCGCGACACGGGAAGTCGCAAAGCGCGAAGATGTTGCATAACGAACGAGCGATGCGTGCCTTCCTGGACTTCGCCGGTGCCGCCCTCCGACAAGTGGACGGTCGGGCGGAGCGGTATTGGACGTTGCGAATCGAAACCCCGATCGTTATCGATCGAGCCGGTCGCGTTCGAACAGGGAGACGCAGCATGGTTGTCGGCATCGTCTTCCGTCGTGCAGGAATCGCTGTAGCGCCTGCCGGAATCGCCTAGGCGCATTCCCCCGCCGCCCGGCCTGAAGGCCCGCGCGGCTCGCGCACCCTCCCCGATCTGACCTCGCCGGACCGCGCGTTCCAATCCGCGGCGCCCGCGTCTTTCGGAGCCGACGCTTCGTCGTCGGGCACTGCCATGTCCCTGTCTTCTCCCCGGCGCGCGGATGTTGTCCGCCGCGTCCTTGCCTTCGTCGTCCGTGGCTGGCGCCGGCGCCTCGGCCTCGTCTCCGCCCTCGTGGCCGCGATCACGCTCGCCACGCTGGCCGACGTGATGCTGCCACTCTATGCCGGGCGCCTCGTCGATGCGCTCGCCGGTGCCGAGCGACACGCCGCCCTTGAGGCTGCGTTGCCGGCTTTCGCCATCATGACCGCGCTGAGCCTCGCGACGGTGCTATTGCGCCATGTCGCCTGGAGCCTCGTGGTGCCGCTGACGCTCGGCACGATGTCCGACGTCGCGAGCCAGAGCTTCGCACGCGTCCAGCGCTTCTCGACCGAGTGGCACGCCAACACCTTCTCCGGCTCCACCGTGCGCAAGATCTCGCGGGGGATGTGGGCGCTCGACGGGCTCAACGACGTCCTCCTGCTCTCGATCCTGCCCTCCGTCGTCGTGCTCATGGGCACGACCGTGGTGCTCGGCCTGCATTGGCCGGCGATGGGCGCGGTGATCGGGTTCGGCACGCTCGCCTATGTCGGCACCGCCGTGTTCCTGGCGACGCGGGTGATCGCCCCTGCGGCGACGCTCTCGAACGCCCTCGACACTTGGCTCGGCGGCGCGCTCAGCGACACGATCGGCAACAACGCGGTGGTGAAGGCGTTCGGCGCCGAGGCGCGGGAGGACGAGCGGCTCGCGCGCGTCCTGTCGAAGTGGCGGCGGCGCACCCGGCGCACCTGGATGATCGTGACGTGGAGCGGCACCATTCAGCTCGGGCTGCTGCTGGCCTTCCGCAGCGCCATCGTCGCCACGGCCCTATGGCTGTGGTGGCAGGGCCAAGCGAGCCCCGGCGAAGTCGCCTACGTGCTCACCACCTACTTCGTGGTGCATGGCTATCTCCGCGACATCGGCGGGCACATCAACCACCTGCAACGCTCGGTCAACGAGATGGAGGAACTGGTCGCCCTCGAAGCCGAGTCCTTGGGCGTCGCCGACCGTCCGGGCGCGGTGCCGCTCGCTGTGAGTGGCGGCGCGATCCGATTCGACGCGGTGCGCTTCCACTACGGCACCCACGGCACGCCACTCTACGACGGGCTGTCGGTGACGATTCCCGCCGGCCAGCGCGTCGGCCTCGTCGGGCGCTCCGGGTCGGGCAAGACGACCTTCGTCAAGCTGATCCAGCGGCTCTACGACGTGAGCGGCGGGCACGTGCGCATCGATGGGCAGGACGTGGCGGGCGCGACGCAGGCGAGCCTGCGGGCGCAGGTCGCCATCGTCCCGCAGGAGCCGGTGCTGTTCCACCGCTCGCTTGCCGAGAACATCGCCTATGCCCGGCCCGGCGCCTCGCTCGAAGAGATCGAGCGGGCGGCGCGGCTCGCCAACGCGCACGACTTCATCGCGCGGCTGCCGAAGGGCTATGCCACGCTGGTGGGCGAGCGCGGCGTCAAGCTGTCCGGCGGCGAGCGGCAGCGGGTGGCGCTGGCCCGCGCCTTCCTCGCGGATGCGCCGATCCTGATCCTGGACGAGGCGACGTCCAGTCTCGATTCGGAATCGGAAGCGCTGGTGCAGGAGGCGATGGAGCGGCTGATGCGCGGGCGCACCGCGATCGTGATCGCTCACCGTCTCTCGACGGTGCGCGCCCTCGACCGCATCCTCGTGTTCGACCGGGGCCGCATCGTCGAGGACGGGGCGCACGCCGCGCTGATGCGGCGCCCGAACGGGGCCTACCGCGCCCTGTTCGAGCGGCAATCGGAACTGGCGGAGAACGCGTGAGGATCCTGTTCGTCTGCGGCCGGGCGCGCGCCCGCAGCCCGACCGCGGAGCAGGTGTTTTCGCTGTGGCCCGGCCTGGAGACGGCTTCGGCGGGTGTCTCGGACGACGCGGACAAGCCCGTGGAGGCCGATCACCTCGCCTGGGCGGAGATCATCGTGGTGATGGAGCGCGCGCATCGGCGCAAGCTGATGCGCCGCTTCCGGCCGGCGCTCCGGCACGCCCGGATCGTCTGCCTCGATGTGCGCGATGACGACGCCTTCATGGAGCCGGCGCTGGTGCGCCTGCTCGAAGCGCGGGCGGGGCGGTTCCTGCCGCCCGGATGCAAGCCCGGTTGAGCTTCGCCCACAGAACCCGCGCCGCGCTTTCGTCGCCGGAGCGCGAACACTCACCACCGGAAGTTTTGTGTGAAGCACGCCCGGTGTTTGATCCCGCCCTCATGTGAGCTGCCCTGCAGCCGCCGCAGCGCAGCACGGTGAGAGGCGGATCATCCTTGAACGGGGCAGTTTCCCAGGGCTTGGATCGGTCTCGCGCCAGCCTGAATGAGAGCCGATATTAATAATTTGTTGAGCATAGAGTCCTTACCGTGCTGCCTTCTCAAGGAGCGTCGGGCATGCGCGAACATCGAAAATCGCGGACGATCGAGCACGCTCACGCCGCGGATTCGGTCGAGCGCACCCTCGCCAAGGCCATCGCCCACCGCACCGCCGGACGTTACGAGAAAGCCCGCCGCAACCTTCAGCGCGTGCTGGACGCGGTGCCGCATCACGCGGGCACGCACCACGAACTCGGCCTCCTGACCAGCAAAGCGGACGGACCCGGACCGGCGGTCCCGCATTTCGTCGCCGCCCTGAGGGCTGAGCCCGAGCAGCCACGCCATTGGCTGGCTCTGGCCGTGACGCTCCTCGTGCTGAACCGGCTCGACGAGGCGCGTGCCCTGATGGAGCAATTCCGGAATCGGGACATCGCCGACGATGCATCACGCGCGATCCTCAAGGATTTCGCCGACCATGCCTTCGCGCGGGGACAGGAGCGCTACATCGCGGGCGACCTCGCCGCTGCGGAGACCCTGGCCGACCTCGTCATTGGCCTGGACGAAACCCACGCCAACGCGACCCATCTCGCGGGCGCCATCGCCGCGGGGAAGGGCCGACACCAGCAGGCGTTCGACCTGTTCAGCATCGCGATCTACCGCGACCCCGACAACGCCGGCTATTTCAGCAGCCTCGGTGCGGTCCTGATCACGCTGGGCGACTACACCGGCGCCATCTCGGCTTTGGAGCGGGCGGTCTCCCTCAATCCCAACCTCGCGATCGCGCATTCGAATCTGTCCGGTGTCTATCAGCGCGTCAGTCATCACAGCGCGGCCGTGACCCATGCGCGGCGTGCCGTCGCGCTCGATCCCGGCCTCTCCAACGCGCACAACAATCTCGGTTGCAGCCTGAAGAGTCTCGGCCACTTGCCCGAGGCGCTCGCAAGTTTCGACCGGGCGCTCGCGACCGATCCCAGGCATATCACCGCCCATTCCAACCGGCTGTTCACCAAGCTCTATGCCGAGGGCGTTCCGCACACCGACTACGCGGCCGACGCGCGCAGCTTCGGCGCACGTTTCGCCGATCCGCTGCTGCGCAGGCGCCCCTTCGCCAACGATCGTGATCCCGACCGCCGCCTGCGAATCGGATTCGTCTCGGGCGACCTCTGCACCCACGCCGTCGCCCGCTTCATCGAGCCGTTCCTGCGCCACTTGGATCGGAGGCAGTTCGAGGCGCGCGCCTACATGACCCAGGCGGCGGAAGACGCCGTTTCGGCCCGCCTGCGGACTCTGTTCGATGGTTGGCACAACATCGCCGGCCTCAACGACGACGAGGCCGCAGACCTCATCGAGTCGGAGAAGATCGATATCCTCGTCGATCTGTCCGGCCACAGCGCCGGCCACCGTTTGCTTGTCTTCGCTCGGAAGCCGGCACCGGTTCAGGTCACGTGGATGGGCCACCCGGCGACCACGGGGCTGCGCGCCATGGATTACCGCCTGACCGATGCCCGTCTCGACGTGCCCGGCCAGACGGAAAGCCTGCACACGGAGACGGTGTGGTGGCTGCCGGGCGTCTCCGCCACCTACGAGGCGCATCACGATATCCCGCCCGTGCGGGAGCGACCGCCCTTCGAAGACAACGGCTTCGTCACCTTCGGTGTCATGAACCGCTTCGAGAAGATCAGCGACGGCGCTTTGAAGACCTGGGCCGCCATCCTGCAGGCGCTTCCCGACGCGCGTCTGTTCGTGGTCGTGGCCGATGTCGAGACGGCCGTCATTCGGGAACAGGTCAGTGCACGTCTGTCGATGGCCGGGATACCGCTCGACCGTCTGCGGCTGCGTCCGCGCGTCACGACGACATATTTCGACCTCTACCACGAGTTCGACATCGCCCTCGATTCGTTTCCCTACAACGGTGGGACGACGAGTTGCGACACGCTCTGCATGGGCGTCCCCTTCATCGCGCTGCGGGGCAGCCAAGCGGTCTCGCGGGTCGGTTCATCGCTGCTGGAGGCGATTGGACTGGAAGAACTCGTAGGCGACACGCCCGACGGTTATGCGACCCGCGCGCTGGAACTCGCACATAATCCGGATCGCCTCCGCGCCATCCGCACGAACCTGCGCGAGCGCATGTTCGATGGTCCGGTCATGGACCATGCGCGCTTCGCGCGGGACATGGGCGACGCTTTCCGCTCCATGTGGAAAGGTTGGCTCGAGACGCACCGCTCCGCGTGAGCCGGGTGCGGTCTTGATCCCTTTGCGTGAATAATTTTGTTAACCAGCGCTTGAGCCGGGGCATTAGAAGGCGGGCAAAAATCCCATTCAGCGCACGGCGTTGAGAAGCGAAGAATTGTCAGCGCAAGAATTGATTCGATCAGAAATCGCTCTGTCCGAAATTTTCGGATTTCGAATTCCCGCTGCCGCTCAGCTTTTTGGCTTCATCGAGAGCTGCTTGGCAGGAGCGGCGAACACCGTCATGTTCGGTTTAACCGAGCGGACCACGATCGAACCTGCCCCGATCGTCGCACCGTCGCCGATTGTCACCTTCGGCAAGAGACGTGCCCCCGAACCGATCAGGACATCCCTGCCAATCCGCACATAGCCCGTGACATCGACCATCGAACTCAGCGTCGTGAACTCGCCGCACACGCTGTCATGGCCAAAGCCCGAATAATTGTTCAGCGTCACGAAGCGCTCGATACGGGTGTCGGGCAGCGCCATGGTATAGGGGCACATGATGACGCCCTCAGCAATCGACGCCGTGCGCACGACGGTCGCGGTCGGATGGCGCAACGTCGCGAAACGGGCGCCACGCGACTGAAGCAACTCGACCACGCGGCGCTTCTTGGCAGGCGCGCCCAACGCGACCACGAACAGATCGCCCGGTGTCGGCGTGTAGTCCTGCAGGCTTGAAATTCGGGGTAGGTCATAGCCGGGCAATTGTTGGACCACGTCATCGATGTACCCGGCGAGGGGAGGCAACGTCCCTGCCGCGTGGCAGTCTCCTGCCCAGAAGTACACTTCCCGCCCGAATCCGCCGGCGCCGACCAGAATAAGGCGTTCCCGCGCTGCCATTTTGCCGACCCTTCTTTGACTCTATGTGTTTTCCCCGATATTCGAGGTGTAAACATTCGCATGCTAAGCTATTTTGTTAGGTTGGCATTGCATTTCACCGTACGGACGGGCCTTGCCTCGGGTCGTCGACATAGGGCGACCTAGTGCGCTACTTTACATCAACTGATGGTCATCATAATCCTGTTTCGCTCCTCCTTCGCCGCCACGAACTTGAGTGGTGCGGGGAAAACTCCTTCGGCATGGTCGCCGCGTGACCTCGAAAGAGAGGCGAGAATGTCGAGAGAGTTGTGAGAAGGCTGGTTCGAGAACGAAACGCCAATGCTGCCTTGCGCAAATTACTACCGTCCCGAGATCCTCGGCGACGAACTGAACACTCTGTTCGATCCACTTTGGCAATTCGGAGCGCTGGCAGGAGAACTCGCCGCGGATCGCGATTTCGTCTGCGTCGATTACAAGAACACGGCGACCGTCCTGCAGAACTTCCGCGGCGAGATCCGGGCATTCGCCAATGTGTGCAGCCATCGGTTCAACCGCATCCAGCCGGGCGAGCGCGGCAACCGGCCGCTGATGTGTGCCTATCATGGCTGGAGCTTCGACAGCACCGGTTTCCCGCATGGCATGCCGCGCCGCGACGGATTCGCGCTCGATGATCGCGAGCGGTTATGCCTGACCCGTTACGAAATTGAGACGTGTGGGATTTTCGTATTTTTTCGTAAGCGGAGCGGCGGGCCGTCTCTGCGCGAGTATCTGGGTGCATTCTATCCACTGCTCGAGCAGATCGGTTCCTGTTTCGGGCCGGAGATCGATACCGGAACGCTCATCCATGCAGCAAATTGGAAGCTGCTCGTCGAGAACGTTCTCGAATGCTACCATTGCTCCGTCGTCCATCAGGACACCTTTGTGAAAACGCTCGGGATTGGCAGGGCAGGCATCGAGCAGGAACGGTTCGACGGACCGCATTCCAGTAGCCACTTCCCGCGCACCGCGACGGCCGGAGAGGCCCGGCGACAGAAGGCGCTCGCCTACCTCGATACGCGCGCGTTCACCCACGACTCCTTTTTTCACATTCACATCTTTCCCAACCTGTTCATCTCATCGACGCAGGGTCTGTCTTTCTATGTCGGCCACGCTTTGCCTCTGTCGGCAACGGAAACCGGACTGCGCTTTCGGCTTTTCGAACCGAAGCTCGACCTGACCCGCGCGCAGCGAGCGGCACAGGATATGATCAATCAGTCGGGCAAAGCGCTGGGTCGCGCGGTGATCGACGAGGACCGCGCGATCCTAGAGAATGTTCAGCGGGGCGTCGAACTGTCGGAGAAGCCCGGCGTGATCGGTCGCGACGAGATCCGGATCGCCGCGTTCATGCGCGCCTACACACACCTCATCGGTGGCGGCTCACTTGGCGGTATACCCCCCGTCGACGACCATATTGCTGCCTGTGATCCAGCGCGAAGCATCGCTGAGTAGAAACATCGCAGCATGGGCGACATCGTCGGGTCGGCCAAAACCGAGCATGTGCAGCGCCTCGTAGTTCCGCACCATTTCGCTGCCGACGGATTCCGTGAAATCACGGTGCATCGCCGTCTCGATCCCGCCTGCAACGATTGAATTCACCCGGATGCGACGGTCGGCCATTTCCGACGCCAGTACGCGCACCATGCCGTCCACCGCAGCCTTGGCAGCCGAATAGGCGCTCATGCCGGGGCGCCCGCGCATCGACGACACCGACGACATGAACACCAGAGATCCGCCATCCATCACGACGTCCTTCTTCGCAGCCGCCCGAGCGACTCCGAACGCGCCGCGGACGCCCGCCGCGAAGACATCGTCGAGATGGCGGTTCTTGGTGGCCCGCGCCGGAAGGATCAGTGCCGTGCCCGCAGAATGGAAAATGCCGCAGAAACGACCGTGCTGCTTGGCGATCCCCTGAACGAGGTCCGCGGTTACCTCGGCGTCGCTCAGATCGGCGGAATGGCTGGAATGGCCGTTGCCAGCGAGCAAGGCAGCGATCGCGGCAAGGCGTTCGGTGTTGCGGCCGATCAGGGCCACCCGCGCTCCGGCCTCTGCCAGCCGCACCGCCGTATGCTGACCTATTCCCGATGAGGCTCCGGTGATCAGGAAGTGACGTCCCTCGAAGGCTTCGCGGGAGAAGATCACAGCGAAATCGTCTCGCAGCAGCGGAGCGGGCCGATCCGCATCGAGGCCGCTGCCCACGAGTAGCCGACCCCGAAGCCGAACAGGGCCACCTGGCAATCGCCTGTCATCAGCGCATCCGCCCGGTCGGTGGTCATGAGCAGCGGCAAGGTCGCGCTGCTGGTGTTGCCGTAGCGGTCGATGTTGATCGGCACCTTCTCCGGCGGCAGCTTCGCTTTCTTGGCGAGGTGTCGGATCATGAACGCGTTCGCCTGATGGAGGAGGAACATGTCGTAATCCTCGAACTCCTCGCCCGCCGCGGCCATGGTGTCCCTGATCAGCGACGGCACGGCCTTGAGCGTGAAGTTGAACACCTCACCGCCATCCATGAACAGCTTGTCGAGGGGATGGCCCTCCAATCGGCCGGTGGCCTCGCGTTTGCGGAAGGCACCCTGGGGGACGATGAGGTTGTCGGCCCCCTGGCCGTCGGTACCGAGAATGAACCAAGCAGGATCGGCGTCGGGAACGGTCGCTTCGATCGCGGTCACGGTTCCGGCATCGCCGAACAGAAGGGCGGTGCCGCGATCGTCGGGATCGTTCATGATACTGCTGGTGTCGCCGACGGCGAGGAGGATCCGCTTGGCCGCGCCGGTCTGGACCATCATCATCGCCATCCAGAGGCCGTAGGGATAACCCGAGCAGCCCAGCGACACGTCGAAGGCGAGAATGCCCGTGCGTAGGCCGAGCCGATGCTGCAGCACGCAGGATGTCGCCGGCAGCCGGTAATCCGGCGTCTGCGAGACGAAGATGATGCCGTCGACGCTCCCGCGTTCCCAGCCGAGACGGTCAAGCAAGCATTCGGCAGCGGCGGCGCACAAGTCGGAGGTCGTGGTGCCGTCCTCGACCCAATAGCGGGTCCTGACGCCGGTCATCTTGACCACCTCGTGGACCTTGTCGCCGAAACGATCGAGGAAGTCCTCGTTCTCGATTCGACGTGAGGGCAGACAGGAGACGACCCCGGCGATTCGGGATCCCGACGTGCGCGCGGTCTGCCCGCTCGAGGCCATCTACGCCTCGCTCTCGGTCGGGCGTGCTGCAATCAAGCGCTCGATGTCGCCGACTGTCTCGCACGCAGCGAGGGCCGTGGCGTTGACAGCCCTGTCATACTGCTCATCGATCAGGGCAATGGTGGAGACCACAGCCAGCGAGTCCCACGACGTATTTTCCAGGCGCAGGTCGGCCGTCATTTGGTCCGGCTCGACCTCAAGGATTTCAGCGAGTTCTTCGTAAAAGCCGCTCATTGTCATCCCTTCATGAAGCTCAGCAGACGATCGAAGCCCCGGCCCACGAGAGTCCGACGCCGAACCCGATCACGACGAGGCGGCGACCGAGTGCCATTTGCCCCTTATCCCGCAGGTTTGCCAGAACGAAGGGGATGGTCGACGACACGGTGTTACCGATGTCCTCGTAGTGGTGGGGCACCTTTTCGGCGGGGAGGCCCATCTTGCGCTGCAGCGCGTTCAACATAAGCTTGTTCGCTTGATGAAGGACGACGTGATCCACGTCCGCTTGGGTTAGGCCGCTTGCCTCCAGCAGGCGCGCAAAGGTGCGCGGCACCTCCCGCAAGGAAAAGCTCATCACATTGGCACCATTCATGTATAGGTGTTCGGGCGAACGAACATTGCCGTGTGAATCCTCTCCTGCCAGACCAGTCTCCGGCCCCCGAGGAGTGCGAAAGCCACCCGCTTCGACGATCAGATCCTTGCCGCCCGCGCCATCGGTGCCGAACACAAAAGGGCCGATTACGGACTTGCTGCTCGCCGTGATCAGTGTTGCTGCGGAACCGTCACCGAACAACGTGCGGACGCTCTTGTCGCCTTCATGGATGAACTTGGAATAGGTGTCGGCCGTCAGGAGAAGCACGTTGCGCGCTGCGCCCGCCGCGATCAGCCCGGTTGCCAAAGCGAGACCGTAGACGAAGCCGGAGCACCCGAGATTCACGTCGAGCGCGCCGACATGCCGACCCAAGCCGAGCCGGTCTTGGAGGAGGCAGGCCGTGGTTGGCAGCAGATAGTCGGGCGCCTGGGTGCAGAAAATGAGGAAATCGATATCCTCGCGCGCGCAATCGCCTGCCGCAAATAACTTCTCGGCGGCATGAAAGGCCAGGTCGCCTGCCGTCTCGTACTCTGCAGCCACACGACGTTCGCGGATGCCGGTCTTGTCGAGAATCTTCTCGGAGGACCAATCTGGATAGAGTTCGGCGAGATGTTCGTTCGTGAGGACACGCTCGGGGAGATGCGTCGCGATCGCGGCGATACGCGCGCCGACGGTCCGGCCTTCGGATTGAATGGCAGAAATCATCGGCCTACGACAAAAAGTGCACAGTCCTCATTCCGAGAATCTTTGGCCTGTCGGCATCATGGCGTCTTATTCTCTGGAGGCATCATACAGAACCACGTGGCTTGTGCCGAGCTTGTGCGTGGGTATTCGCCTTTCACAACCTGGGCCCCTGGTTTCTCCCGGAGACTGATGGTGATGCGGCCTCGGTTTCGAAGAACGCGTCGCACGGGCCACCGACTCTCTGTACGAGCCAGTTACGCCGCTTGCTCGTACCCGATGCCCGGTGAAAAGACCGACCCGAACAGATCCTTCGGGTCCTTCGGCTCGGGGATGAGATCGAGCCCCGGGCCGGGGCCGGCGATGTCCTTCAGGCAGCGCAAGGCCGAAAAGTCCTCCAGCGCAAAGCCGACCGAGTCGAACAGGGTGATCTCGTCGCAGCCGACGCGGCCCGGCGCGTCGCCGCGCAGCACGCGCCACAATTCGGTGACGGGATAGTCCGCAGGCATCTGCTGGATCTCGCCCTCGATGCGCGATTGCGGTTCGTATTCCACGATCGTGCGGGCCCGGGCCACGATGTCCGGGTGCAACTCGGTCTTGCCGGGGCAGTCGCCGCCGATGGCGTTGAGATGCTGGCCCGGCTCCACGAGGCCGGGGGTGAGGATCGTGGCGCGGGTCTTATCGGCGGTCGCCGTAGTCACGATGTCGGCACCCGCCACCGCCTCACCGATGGAGCGGGCGCAGACGAGCCGCAACCCATGGCCGTCGAGGTTGGCCCGCGCCTTCGCCATCGCCGCGGGATCGACGTCGAACAGCCGAATCTCGCTGATGCCGAGTGCCATTTTGAAAGCGAGGGCCTGGAACTCGGCCTGCGCGCCGGTGCCGATCAGCGCCATGGAGCGGCTCTCGGGCCGTGCGAGAACGGACGCCGCGAGCGCCGAGGTCGCCGCCGTGCGCAGGGCCGTCAGCACGCTCATCTCGCAGATCAGCAGCGGATAACCCGTCGCCACGTCCGCGAGCATGCCGAAGGCGACGACAGTCTGCTTGCCCAGCCGTGTGTTGCCGGGATGACCGTTGACGAACTTGAATGTATAGAGCCGCGCATCCGCGATCGGCATCAGCTCGATCACCCCGCCGGCCGAGTGGCTCGCGAGGCGCGGGGCGAGATCGAATTCGGGCCAGCGCAGGAAATCGGCGCGGAGTTCGTCGATGAGACGACGCAGGATCGGCTCCGGCCCCTCCCGGCGCAGCAGAGCCGCCATCTCACCACTGCCGATGTAGCGCGTCACGTCCGTCTCCCGAATCTTCCGTGGCGCAAGCATGGCTGAGACAAGCGGATAATCGACAGCGGGAGAATTGCTCGATCGGGACAGACAATCGTCCGATCTGCTAAGCTGAACTGCTCAAAGTGGAAAGACCATGCTCGACGCGACCGATCGTCAGCTCATCGCCCTGCTGCGAACCGAGGCGCGGATGCCGGTGGCCAAGCTCGCCGCGGCGCTCGGCGTCACGCGGGCGACGGTGCGGGCCCGGCTCGACCGTCTTGTGATGTCCGGAATCATCACCGGCTTCACCATCACGGTGCGGAACCCGGAGCCCGGGGGCTTGCGGGCGGTGACGCTGATCGAGGTGGATGGGCGCCATGCGGAGAGCGTGATCCGCCGCCTGTCCGGCCTGCCGGAGATCCGGGCGCTTCACACCACCAATGGCCGCTGGGATATCGTCGCCGAGATCGAGGTGCCGACGCTCGGCGATTTCGACGCGCTCCTGCGCACGATCCGTCAGTTCGACGGGATCGCCAATTCCGAGACCAGTATCCTGCTCGCGGCCCGGAAGGGTGGATGAGCCGGGGGCACAGATTGAAGTGCCCGTTCACGCATCGTTCTCGGCCCGGCGACGAAGGCGCGGAGGGAATTCCGTCCGTGGCGCCTGCGTGTCTCACACACAACGCCTGCCGCGCTGTCATCGCCAGAGCGAGAACGGTCAGGGACCGGGAGTTTTGTCAGTCACTCTAAGCCGGCACGCCGTAGATCGCGTTGGCGCGGGCCTCGAACGCATCGGTGAATTTGCGGAAGGCGCGGTCGAACATCGTGCCCATAAGGAGGCCGAGGGTCCGGCTCTTGAACTCGTAGGTGATGAAGAAATCGACCTCGCAGCCACCGCCCTCGGCATCGCGGAAGGACCAGCGGTTCTCCAGATGCCTGAATGGACCGTCGATATATTCGGCGACGATCTTGCGGTTCTCGCGGTCGAGACTCACGCGGGTGGTGAACCGCTCGCGGATCGCCTTGTAGCCGACACCCATCTCCGCGACCCGCACCGTCGAGCCGTTCGGCCCCTCCGCGTCGCGCAGCACCCGCAGCGATTCGCAGAGCGGCAGGAACTCGGGATAGCGCTCGATATCGGCGACGAGGTCATACATCTGCGTCGCCGTGTGACGCACTTTCCTCGTGATGCGGAAGGATGGCATTCGGGCTCAGGCGTTGACGGCGCGGATGCTGGCAGCCACCGGTACGGGCCCGAGCTTGGCCAGACGAGCCGCCTTCAGCCGGGCGAAATCCTCGCCGGCGTGATGCGACGAGCGCGTGAGCGGCGTCGCCGAGACCAGCAGGAAGCCCTTGGCATAGGCCGTGGTCTCGTAGGCTTTGAACTCGTCCGGCGGCACGAAGCGCACGACCTCATGGTGCTTGCGGGTCGGTTGCAGATATTGGCCGATGGTGAGGAAGTCGACCTCTGCCGAACGCAGATCGTCCATGAGTTGCACGACTTCGTTCCGCTCCTCGCCGAGGCCGACCATGATGCCGGACTTGGTGAAGATCGTCGGATCGAGTTCCTTCACCCGCTGGAGCAGGCGCACCGAGTGGAAGTAGCGGGCACCGGGCCGCACGGTGACGTACTTGCCGGGCACGGTCTCCATATTGTGGTTGAACACGTCGGGCTTGGCCGCGACCACCACTTCGAGGGCGCCGGGCTTGCGCAGGAAGTCGGGCGTCAGGATCTCGACGGTGGTACCGGGGCTTGCCCGGCGGATCGCGGCGATCGTGCGCGAGAAATGCTCGGCGCCGCCATCCTTGAGGTCGTCACGATCGACCGAGGTGACGACGACATGGTGCAGTCCGAGCTTGGCCACCGCCTCGGCGACCTTCTCCGGCTCGGCCTCGTCAAGCGCCGCCGGCAGGCCCGTACGCACGTTGCAGAACGAGCAGGCGCGGGTGCAGGTGTCCCCCATGATCATGAAGGTGGCGTGCCGCTTTTCCCAGCACTCGCCGATATTGGGGCAGCCCGCCTCCTCGCAGACCGTGACGAGGTTGTTGGCGCGGACGATGTCCTTGGTTTCGGCCCAGAGCTTGGAGCCCGGCGCCTTCACCCGGATCCAGTCCGGCTTGCGCTGGATGGCGGTGTCCGGCCGGTGCGCCTTCTCGGGATGGCGCGGACGCGCGGGCGCATCCAGCTTGGGCCGGGTGTCTTTGTTCAGGAGATCGAGGACAACGGCCATGGCGATGCGGGGTGAGCCTCACGGGAGCCGGACCGGGCAACCCGGCCGCATCTCTGACTTAAGGCCTTGCGGTGGCTGCGCCTAGGGCGGGGGCGACAACCCGCCCCGGCCGTAACCCCGTCGCTGGACGGCTCCCCTACTGCTTGTCGCGGCCGGGGGCCGAGGCGTAGCGGGCCGGACCGGGGATGCGCAGCTCGGGTGCCGTCGGGGCGGTGTACTCGGCGGTCAACGTCGGCTGGACGCGACCGGTGAGCGGAAGCCCGATCATGCCCGAACTCGCGGCGGCGACTTGGAGCGGCATCAGGCGGCCGGTGGCCGTCTGCACCACGGCGCGGGGCTGGACCGCCGGGAGATAACCTTCGCGGTCGCTCTTCTCGTAGAAGACGTTGCCGCCGGCCGCGACGACGTAGTGCATGTTGTTGTACGGGAACTTGTAGCCTGCGGTGTGGAAGTGCAGCGCCGGCCCCACCCCGTCGTGGCGCTTGCCCGAGAGCAGTGCGTCGGCGACCCGCTCCAGCCGCGGCCGGTCCTGGTCACGGACGGGCTTCGTCAGCACGCCGTTGGCGAACTGCCGCTTCTGACCGACGACTTCGCAGATCCGGCCGGGATAGGCCGGCGCGTCCAGGCGGTTCATCACCACCGTGCCGACGGCGAGCAGTCCATCCTCGTCGCTGCGGTTCGATTCGAAGTACATCGCCCGGGCGAGGCATTCCTTGTCGACAGGGGTCGGCGGCTGCACGACTTTGGCGTTCATTGCGATCGAGCCGGTGGTCAGCTCAGCCTGATGCGGAAACAGACCGCATCCCCCAAGACCCGAACCGGTCAGCGCTAGCCCAAAAAGGCAGAGGAGACGGAGGGTCCGGTCGGCTCGCATGCAGGCTCCTGAAGGCTAACGACGCTGGGTAGCCAAGCTGGACCATTCTGCCCACAGGTGCAAAGAAACTGTTAAGCCTGGGCATCGAAACCGGGGTGGTGTGTCCTTTGGCACACGCTCACCTTCCCGCACACCCGCGACCGGCATTGAACGGAGTGGCGAGCACGGACGTTGATGACATTGGAGCAACGTCAGCGAAGGGCCGGGCCATGATGGAAACGCGTTCGGAAACGCCCGCCGCTTTCGAAGAGCGCATGCGCGAGGAGGCGGCCGCGGCCGGGCGTACCGCGTTGGAGGCCTCGCTCCAACGCTTCCCACAGGAGCAGCGCGACGCATTCTGGAACGCGATCGGGCTCTATTATACGAGCCGCCGCCATCCGGGTGCCGACGGGGCGGCCGTGCAACGGGTCGCCACGACCGCCTGATCGGGTCTCGCGGAGTTTTCGATGCGCACCCCTGCGAAGGTCGGCCTTGCCGCACTCGCCGTCCTGCTGCTCGGTGGGGCGGCGTTCCTGCGTTTCGTCGTCTATCCGGAATCCGCCTCGCTCGACGTGGCGGCGAGCAGCGGGTCGAGTCCGGCCCTGCCGGCGCCGAACCCGACGCTGATGCCGACTGTCAACATTGCCCGCGTGGTGCGCTGGGCGGAGGGCGCCAAGCCGAAAGCTGCGGAGGGCCTGAGCGTCGCCGCCTTCGCCACCGGGCTCGACCATCCGCGCTGGCCTGTCGTGCTGCCCAACGGCGACGTGCTCGTCGCCGAGAGCCAGGCACCGAAATCCGGCGACCACTCGACCAGCGTCACCGATTGGGTGGCCGACAGGGTGAAAAGCCTCGCCGGAGCCGGCGGCGCGAGTCCGGACCGCATCGTGCTCCTGCGCGATCGGGACGGGGACGGCGTGGCCGAGGAGCGCCACGTCCTCCTCAAGGGGCTCACCTCACCCTTCGGTATGGCGCTTGTCGGCTCCGACCTCTACGTGGCCAACGCCGACGCGCTGGTCCGCGTGCCCTACGCGGAAGGGCAGACCGAGATCACGGCGACCCCCGAAAAGGTCGTCGATCTGCCTGCCGGCATCAACCACCACTGGACCAAGAACGTGGTCGCGAGCCCGGACGGACGAAAGCTCTTCATCACCGTGGGCTCGAACAGCAATGTCGGCGAGAACGGCCTCGACATCGAGAAGGGCCGGGCCGCGATCTGGCAATATACGATCGCCACCAAGGCGATGCGCGAATACGCCACCGGCCTGCGCAACCCCAACGGTCTCGCCTTCGAGCCGGTGACCGGCGACCTGTGGACCGCGGTGAACGAACGTGACGAGATCGGCAGCGATCTCGTGCCGGACTACATCACCCGCGCGAAGGAGGGCGCCTTCTATGGCTGGCCGTGGAGCTACTGGGGTCAGCACGTGGACGAACGGGTGCAGCCGGCGCGGCCGGAAAAGGTGAAGCAGGCGATCGCCCCCGACTACGCCGTCGGGACCCATACGGCCTCGCTGGGCATCGCTTTCGCAACGGGGTCGAGCCTGCCGGATGCCTGGAAGAGCGGCCTCTTCGTCGCTCAGCACGGTTCGTGGAACCGTCGGCCGAAGAGCGGCTATAAGGTGATCTACGTGCCCTTCAAGGATGGACAGCCATCCGGTGCCCCGGTTGACGTGCTGACCGGCTTCCTCAACGCCGATGAAAAGGCCCAGGGGCGGCCCGTCGGCGTCGCGATCGACAAGGCCGGCGCGCTTCTCGTGACGGACGATGTCGGCAATGCGGTGTGGCGGGTAACCGGCGCGGCGGCGTCGAACTGATCGATGGCCGGGACTTTCCGGCCTGACCGACACGCGACGAGGATGGGATTCATTCTCTCGTCATCGCGAGGCGGGGTTGGGGCAACATCGACTGGCCGAGGATCGCCGACCTTACGCAATAGCCGGTGCCGGGCTCATTCGACCGTCGGGGGCTATGTTGCCTGACGCTCAATACAGATCGCCGTACCCGACGCCCGAACCATAGCCGTCGTCGAACACATCCGGGTAGCGGCGGCGCACGGGCGCGCCGTACGTTTCATCCTCCCAGGCCCCTCCCCGGGAGCGCACGGCGACCACACCCTCGCCGCCGTCATAGCCGCGCCCGGTCGAGCGCGCTCGGCCGGGGCGCTGGGCATCGGCGACCGGGGCATCGCCGACACTACCCTCGATGACAACGCGGGTGTTGGCCATCTTCTGCTGCTTCACCAGGGTGAAGAGCGTCGCGGCGTTGCGTTGCGAGAGGCGGACGCAGCCATGCGAGGCGGCGCGGCCAAGACGGCGGGTGTGCGTAGTGCCGTGGATCGCGTGGCCGACCTGCGTGAAGAAAATCGCGTGCGGCATCGGCGCGTTGTCCCATTCGCGGGAGAAATGCGTCTTCTCCATGCGGAACGGGCGATGGCTGCCGTTTGGCGTATCGTGACCCGCGACCCCGGTCGAGACCGGCCACTCGTAGCGCGGTGAGCCATCGACCACCACGCTCATCCGCTGCGCATCCTTGTCGATGGCGATGAGAAGTTCGGCCCGCGCCGCCGGTGACGCGGCGACGAAGGCGAGCCCCGCAAGAATCGTGAGGAAAGACAGGCGCATATCGGTCATCCCGGACAACGTCCCTTCGAAGATGCGCCCCACCGCCCCCGCTTCAAGCGGTGCGTCTCACCGCCACGCCCCAAATCGCTACCAACGTGGCCGTGTGTTGCGGACAAAGCCACGCGAGATGAGACGGCTGTTCTCACGGTCTCGCCGCTCGGCCTCCATCAGGTCGGACAAGGCGTCGGTGATCGCGCAACGCAGCGCGATGCCTGCATCGCCACCCGTGCTACTGAGATAGGCCTGGGCAAGCTCCTCTACGGGGCAGGAGGCGGCCCGCTCCTCCCCGAGATCTGCTGCGGATGAGACCGTGCTTCGGCTCCGCTCGGCAATCTGAGGCTCAGGCATCATCCTTCTCCGACTCGGCATGAGAACGAAGATAGAACATATCGAAGTGGTGAGCGAGAGCTTACCGAGGCTGACTCAGACTGTGGACAGCCCGGCGCGGTGCACGTTCCCTTGCCGTCAGCGCAGACCGGAGCCGGAGAGCGGATCGAAATAGGCATCGGTCGGTCTGCGGGAGAAGCCTGCGCTACCGGCGATGCCGGCGCCTGCAGGCGCACCCCCTCCCCCGCCCGATCCGGGACTGGCGGCCACGTCGTCGAGGGGGCGGCGCCCGACGGCACTGGTCCCGCCGCCGGTCGAACGCAATCCGGAGCCGCCGACGGCCGTCGCGGCCGCGCCACCGAAGCTCAAACCTCCGGCATTGCCACCGGACGGTGTCGAGGCGCCGAGCCCCGAGACGCGGGAGGCGCCGCCGAAACTCAAGCCGCCGGGATTGGCGAGGGCCATCGTCGGACTCGGCGCCGCCACTGTTGCGACCGACGAAGTCGGGCCGAAGGGAAGGCCGGGTGCAGTGAAGCCGGAGGGCAATCCTGCGCTGCCGGATGTCTGGGCAAGAGCGGGCACGCTGCCAAGGCCGACCCCCGAGACCAAAAGGCCAACCCACACCGTGCGCATCATGGTCATGGTGGTTTCCCGCTTTCGCGCCGGCCTTCGTATGGGTGTGCAACCTCAACGCCGCCCGGGTGCCCGGGTTTCCCCGTGGCGCCGCGCGTTGCGAGCCCTACGGAATCGACGCTGCCGGCCCACCGCACCCGGCGCGACGGCGAAGAAGCGGGGGGGGCGTGGCAGGGACGCCGAGATGGCGCTGACGCGATCCTCGAGTGCCGACCGAGGCAACCTTCGCGGAACGGAGGTGTTGGCGTTCGAGCGTCGGCGCCTCGCGCTGGGCCGCTCATGTCGCAGGCAACCTGAAGGAACCGGGAGTAACCATGTCCGTATCGCGACGCCGTGAGGAACGGCTGCTGGATGCCGGTGAGACCGAGTTGGTGAAGCGCTCGCATCACCCCGAGTTGGATGCGGAAGATGATAAGGCGCTACCCGATTTGATCCGCCTGCTCCGCGAACGGCGCGACCGCGCTCGCGATGTGTCTCGCCGCCAAAGGCGCGAGCTGCGTGGCAAGGCCGCCCCATCCGGAGCAAATCGGGCCTCCGACAACTCCGGCACCCGCGAGAAGGCAGCCTTGCTCGCCGCGGCCGTGAAGCGCGTCAGCAAGGAGCATGAGCGCCGCCGCAACGCCGATGCCCGCGGCCGGACGGTCTCCGGGGCCCGGCGTGCCCTCGCTCTGAAACGCGCGGCCGGAAACCCGGCCGACAGCCGACCGTCCTCGCGGACCGCAAACGAGGGCATGAATCCGGTCCCCAACGAGCGGAACGCCCCCTCGGGCGCGGTGAATCAGGAAGGTCAGGAGATCGCCATGCGCCGCGGCGGCGGCCCGCGCTGACGGAGAGCCGTATCCGACCTGATGACACCAAGCCAACGTCTCTTGGCCTTTGATTGTGACGCGCATTCTTTCGACGAACCGGCAGCCACTTCGTCGGAATGCGCTCTCACCACACTGTCTGATCCATGCAAAAAGGGCGTGTCCGCCGAAGCGAACACGCCCTTTGCCGATCGAAGGGGCTCCGGAGTGCCTGGCGACGCCTATTCGTGCTCTTCCCGGAAGACGAGGTAGCTCAACGGCCCTGCACTCAAAAACAGGAGCAGAAGAGTGACGTAGAGGTGGACGCGCAGCGACGTCAGCGCAGCGTAGACAGCTCCGAGCCCGAGGCCGAGTAGAAGAACTCGTAGGATCATGAAGGGGTGAGCTTCCGCATCAAGGGCGCACCAACGCTGGTATACGGCACGCCTCGACTCCAGAAGTTCAAACGAACGGATTCATCCGGCATCCTTACCGAATTCCACCGGAAAATTCTTTGCGCCGGCACGGCACGCCGCGGAGGCGAACGAGCGTGGAGGCGCGTGAAAAACAAAGTGGGCGCGCAGGGCCGGGGCAACGAGCCCGATCCTGCACACCCATCGACGTTATTAGTGTCCCTCACAAAACTCCCGCCGCGCTGTCATCGCCGGAACGAGAACGGTCGGGGACCGGGGGTTTAGTGAGGCACTGCTAACTTCGCAGGGAGCGATCGCTCCGGGTCAGGTGTGGATCACGCGACCATACGCATCGAGCACGCTCTCGTGCATCATCTCGGAGAGCGTCGGATGCGGGAAGACCGTGTGCATCAGCTCTTCCTCGGTCGATTCCAGGGTCATCGCGACGACGTAGCCCTGGATCAGCTCGGTGACTTCGGCACCGATCATGTGGGCGCCGAGCAACTGTCCGGACTTGGCGTCGAAGATCGTCTTGATGAGACCGTCCGGCTCGCCGAGCGCGATCGCTTTGCCGTTGCCCGCGAAGGGGAAGCGGCCGACCTTGATCGAGAGACCAAGTTCCTTCGCCTTCCCCTCGGTGACGCCGACGCTGGCGATCTGCGGATGGCAATAGGTGCAGCCCGGAATCTTGGCCTTGTCCATCGGATGGGTATGCAGGCCCTTGATGGTCTCGATGCAGATGACACCCTCGTGCTCGGCCTTATGGGCAAGCATCGGCGGGCCGGCCACATCGCCGATGGCGTAGACGCCCGGCACGTTGGTGCGTCCGAGCCCGTCGGTCACGACGACACCGCGCTCGATCTTCACCCCGATCTTCTCAAGACCCAGATTCTCGATATTGCCGACGACGCCGACGGCCGAGATCAACTTCTCTGCGGTGAGCTGCTGCGTCTTGCCCTTGTCGTCCTCGACCGTGGCGGTGACCGAGTCGGCGCCCTTCTCGACCTTCGTCACCTTGGCGCTGGTGAGAATCTTGATGCCCTGCTTCTCGAAACGCTTGCGGGCGAGACCGGCGATCTCCGCATCCTCCACCGGAAGGATCTGCGGCAGCAGCTCGATGACCGTCACGTCGGCGCCCATCGTGCGGTAGAACGAGGCGAACTCGATGCCGATCGCGCCGGAGCCCATCACCAGCAGGCTCTTGGGCATCTTCTCCGGGACCATCGCCTCGTAATAGGTCCAGATCTGCTTCTTGTCGGGCTCGATGCCGGGCAGTACGCGCGGGCGGGCGCCGGTCGCGACAATGATGTGCTTGGCCGAGTAGGTGCCCGCACCCTTGGCGCCCTTCGGCGGTTCGGCGCGCTTGGTCTCCTTGACCGTGACCTTGCCGGGCTCGTTGCCCTTGGCCGCCGAGTCGATCGAGGCCTCGCCCCAGATCACATCGACCTTGTTCTTCTTGAGCAGCATGCCGACGCCGCCGTTGAGCCGGCCCGATACCCCGCGCGAGCGCTTGACGATCGCCGCCGCGTCGAAGCTGACCTCCTTGGCGGAGAGACCGTAATCGGAGGCGTGCTGCATGTAGTGGTAGATCTCGGCCGAGCGCAGCAGGGCCTTGGTGGGAATGCAGCCCCAGTTCAGGCAGATGCCGCCGAGATGTTCGCGGTCGATCACGGCGGTCTTGAAACCGAGCTGTGCCGAGCGGATTGCGGTCACGTAGCCGCCGGGCCCCGCGCCGATGATGAGGACGTCATAGGTTTCGGACATCAAGGCCTCCTGCTCCCCTCCCGCTTGTGGGGAAGGGGTGAGAATGAGGATCGGGCGGCTTGGCCGGCGGTGACGGACGGGATCACGAGAGCGGCCGGCTCGAGCCGATTCGCCTTCCCGCCCGGCTCCGCACCGTGGGCGAAGGTGCGCGTTGACGGCCCTTAGACGAGCATCCCCATCGGGTTCTCGATCAGCCCCTTGAAGGCCGCGATCAGCTCGGCACCGAGCGCGCCGTCGAGGACGCGGTGGTCGCAGGAGAGGGTCGCCGTCATCACCTGGGCAACGGTCGGCTGCCCATCCTTCACGACGACGCGCTTCTCACCTGCGCCGACCGCGAGGATGCTCGATTGCGGCGGGTTGATCACCGCCGTGAAGTGCTTGATGCCGAACATGCCGAGGTTCGACACCGAGGTGACGCCGCCCTGGTACTCTTCCGGCTTCAGCTTCTTGGCGCGCGCGCGGCCTGCGAAATCCTTCATCTCATTGGAGATGGCGGAGAGCGTCTTCTGGTCGGCCTTGCGGATCACCGGGGTGAACAGGCCGCCATCGATCGCCACCGCGACGCCGACCTCGGCGTGCTTGAAGCGCAGGATACGGTCTTCCGCCCAGACGGCGTTGGCGGCGGGAACGCGGGTGAGCGCGAGGCCCATCGCCTTGATGACGAAGTCGTTCACCGAAAGCTTGAACAGCGGCTTGCCGTCCTTGTCCTTGCCGGCCGAGCCGTTGAGCGTCTCGCGCAGCTTCATCAGCGCATCGAGTTCGCAATCGACGGTGAGGTAGAAGTGCGGCGCGACCTGCATCGCCTCGGTGAGGCGCTTGGCGATGGTCTTGCGCATACCGTCGAGCGGCACTTCCTCGAAGCTGCCCTTCTCGTAGAAGCCCCTGACCTGATCGAGGCTGAGCCCGGCCGGTGCGCCGCCGGAGGCCGCCTTCGGCGCGGGTTTCTCGGGCGCGGGGGCGCTTTTGGCCTCGGGCTTGGCCGCCGCACCGGCTTTCGCCGTGCCGCCTTCGATCGCCGCCTGCACGTCGCGCTGGATCACGCGGCCATGCGGACCCGAGCCCTTCACCGCCGAAAGATCGACGCCCTCCTGCTTGGCGATGCGGCGCGCGAGCGGCGAGGCGAAGACGCGGTCGCCGGAGCCCGCCGGCTGCGCGGCGCCGTTCGGCTTGGCACCCTCGGGCGCTTGATCGACGCGCGCGTAGGAAGCGTGAGCACCGTCGGGCGCGGCGTTCTGGTCGGGCGTGCCCTTCGGCTCGACGGGGGCGGTCTTCGCCTCGGCCCCACCCTTCGGAGCCTGGACACTGCCCGGATCCTCGCCCTCCTCGGCGATCAGCGCGATCAGCTCGTTGACCGGAACGTCGGCCGTGCCTTCGGCTACGAGGATCTTGGCGAGCACGCCCTCATCGACCGCCTCGACCTCCATGGTCGCCTTGTCGGTCTCGATCTCGGCGATGACGTCGCCGGACTTGATGGCGTCGCCCTCCTTCTTGAGCCACTTGGCGAGGTTGCCCTTCTCCATGGTCGGGGAGAGCGCGGGCATCAGGACGTTGATCGGCATCGTATCGTTCCCGAGCGGCCTTGAGAGGGAGGGTCAGTTGAGGGCGTTGTTGGGATCGAGGCTTTCGGCCTCCCACCCGGCACGGATGCGCTCGAAGGCTTCCTCCTCCGAGATGTCCGTTTCCTTCGCGTAGGCGCGAGCCGCTTGCCGCGCGAGGTCGATGAGCAGGCGGCCCCACGTCGCCGGGTCCTCGAAGGCCCGCCGGAGCGCTACGCTCACCGCACCATCGACGATGGAAGCGCGCACGATCTCGATCCCGCCCTGTTCCAGGGCGTCGGGCGGGATCTCGAGTTCTTCGAACGTTTCCGACATTTACCTGTATTTATTTGTAGCAGACGCTTTTGACCGCCTCGATGACTTCCGCCACGCTCGGCAGAGCCAGTTTCTCAAGGTTGGCCGCGTAGGGCATCGGTACGTCTTTCCCGGTGACCCGCAGGACGGGCGCATCGAGATAGTCGAAGGCATCGACCATCAGGCGGGCGACGATCTCGGCGCCGACGCCCGATTGCGGGAAGCCCTCTTCCACGCAGACGCAGCGGCCGGTCTTCTTGACCGATTCGACCACCGTGGCACTGTCCATCGGGCGGATCGTGCGAAGATCGATCACCTCCGCCTCGATGCCTTCCTCGGCCAGCGCCTGGGCCGCCTTGAGCGCGTAGGTCATGCCGATCGAGAAAGAAACGATGGTGACGTCCTTGCCGGGGCGGTGGATGCGCGCCTTGCCGATCGGCAGGACGAAATCCTCGATCTCCGGCACCGGGAACGACTGGCCGTAGAGAATCTCATTCTCGAGGAAGATCACCGGGTTGGGGTCGCGGATCGCCGCCTTGAGCAGGCCCTTGGCGTCGGAGGCGGTGTAGGGCGCGATCACCTTGAGGCCCGGTACGTTCGAGTACCACGCGGCGTAGTCGTGGCTGTGCTGGGCACCGACGCGGGCAGCCGCGCCGTTGGGGCCGCGGAACACGATCGGGCAACCGAGCTGGCCGCCGGACATGTAGAGCGTCTTGGCCGCCGAGTTGATGATGTGATCGATCGCCTGCATGGCGAAGTTGAAGGTCATGAACTCGACGATGGGCTTGAGGCCCATGAAGGCCGCACCGACGCCGATGCCGGCAAAGCCGTGCTCGGTGATCGGGGTATCGACCACGCGGCGCGCGCCGAATTCCTGAAGCAAGCCTTGCGTGATCTTGTAGGCGCCCTGGTACTCGGCGACCTCCTCACCCATCACCAGGACCTTGTCGTCCTTGCGCATCTCCTCGGCCATGGCGTCGCGCAGGGCTTCGCGCACGGTCGTGGTCTTCATCGGCGAGTCGGCCGGGAACTCCTCCATCACCGGGTCCGGCGCCTTGTTGGTGATGATGGCGGGCGAGGCCGGAGCCTTCTGCGCGTCGTCGTCGGTCTTGGCGGTGGCGGCCGACTTGTCGGCCATGCCTTCGGCCTGCATATCGGGGGTCGGAGCGGGCGAACCGCCGGAGGCACCGTCGGGCTTGCCCTTGCCGCCGCTCGCGGCCGCCGCTGCCACGTCCTCGCCCTCTTCGGCGATGATGGCGATCGGCGTGTTGACGGCGACGTTCTCGGTGCCGTCCGCAACGAGGATCTTGGCGAGGACACCCTCGTCGATCGCCTCGACCTCCATCGTCGCCTTATCGGTTTCGATCTCGGCCAGGATGTCGCCGGCCTTGACCGGATCGCCCTCCTTTTTCAGCCATTTGGCGAGCTTTCCCTCCTCCATGGTCGGAGAGAGGGCGGGCATCAGGATGTCGGTCGCCATATGCGCTGCTCTATCGATCCGGGTGCGTCGACGGTCGGGCGTGTATTTTTATCGAAGGCGTCGCTCAGGACCCCCGGGCCTCGACGGCTCGGGAGCGTGTCAGGGACACAGTCAGGCGCGGGCTTCGAGAAGGATGTCGGTCCAGAGTTCCGACGGATCGGGCTCGGGATCGTGAGTCGCGAAATCCGCCGACTCGTTGACGACCTCGCGGACCTTGGCGTCGATGCTCTTCAGCTCCGCCTCGGGCACGCCGTGCGCCTCGAGCAGGCGCTTGCGCACCATCTCGATCGGATCGTGCTCGTCGCGCATCTTCGAGACCTCGTCCTTGGTCCGGTACTTGGCCGGATCGGACATCGAGTGGCCGCGATAGCGGTAGGTCTGCATCTCGAGGATGTAGGGGCCCTCGCCCGAACGGGCGTGGTTGATGGCACGCGAAGCGGCCTCGCGAACCGTCCGCACGTCCATGCCGTCCACCTGCTCGCCGGGGATGCCGAACGAGAGGCCGCGCTTGGAGAAGTCCGTCTGAGCGGAGGCGCGGGCCACCGACGTGCCCATGGCGTAGCGGTTGTTCTCGATCACGTAGACGACCGGCAGCTTCCAAAGAGCCGCCATGTTGAAGCTCTCGTAGACCTGGCCCTGGTTGGCCGCGCCGTCGCCCATATAGGTGAAGCTGACCTTGCCGTTCTTGAGGTAGGCGTCGGCGAAGGCGAGGCCGGTGCCGAGCGCGACCTGCGCGCCGACGATGCCGTGGCCGCCGAAGAACTGCTTCTCGCGGCTGAACATGTGCATCGAGCCGCCCTTGCCGCGGGAATAGCCTCCGCGGCGTCCGGTCAACTCGGCCATCACGCCCTTGGGGTCCATGCCGCAGGCGAGCATGTGGCCGTGGTCGCGATAGCCGGTGATGTTCTGGTCACCGTCCTCGCCGGCCATCTGCATGCCGACGACGACCGCTTCCTGGCCGATATAGAGGTGGCAGAAGCCGCCGATCAGGCCCATGCCGTAGAGCTGGCCCGCCTTCTCCTCGAAGCGACGGATACTCAGCATCTCACGGTAAGCGTGAAGGTCTTCGTCCTTCGTGAACTGCGGAATATTCGGTGCCGGCCGATGTTGCGGCGCGTCTGTTTCCGCCGCAGGTTTCCCCGCCTCGCTGCCCGCACCCATCGGTGTCCTCCCGCAATCGCGTTGTTGGAGAGGGTTCTAGGGCAGCGAATTACGGAAATCGAGGGGCGGGCTGACAGCCTTCAAATGCTGTTACCGTCACGGTTGTACCGGTGGATAAATCGCAAGGACAGTGAAAATGAATATTTATCGAGTTTAGTGTTGCTGAAATAAAAATTTATGGGCCGATGATGACGAGGTCATTGGCATGGACGCGGCCGAGCACGACCCGGGCCCGCTCTTCCAGAAGATCGCGGTCGATCTGTTCACTCCGGAGCAGGGAGACGCGGTGCTCCCAGGTCGCCCGCTCGGCCTTGGCGGCGTTCAACTCCTGCGTGAGCCCGTAGGCCTCGACCTTCAGGAGCCGTTTGGCTTCGAGGCCGCGGCTACCGCTCTCGGCCTGATGCACGAAGTAGCCCACGACGAGAGCCGAGACCGTCCAGAGGACGGCGGGAACGACGATGGCGCGGACGCGGCGACGAATGACCATGGCAGTCAGGAGCTTCGCCCGAACAAGGTGAAGAAAGCGTTTCCGCGCGGCGCGATCGCGCGCCCTTGGTCCCCAGATACGAAAACGCGCGGCGGACCCTTCCGGCCTGCCGCGCGTCGATCCGTCAGGTGCGATCAGCGCCCGGCGAGCTGGCGGATCGCGCTGCGGCCGGCATAGAGCGCCTGGGCGCCGAGGCCCTCCTCGATGCGGATGAGTTGGTTGTACTTGGCCAGTCTATCCGAACGGGCGAGCGAGCCGGTCTTGATCTGCCCGCAATTCGTCGCGACCGCGAGGTCGGCGATCGTCGAATCCTCGGTCTCGCCGGAGCGGTGCGACATCACCGCGGTGTAGCCGGCGCGCTGGGCCATATCGACGGCGGCCAGGGTCTCGGTGAGCGAGCCGATCTGGTTGACCTTCACGAGAATCGAGTTGCCGGTCCCCGTCTCGATGCCGCGGGCGAGACGCTCGACATTGGTGACGAACAGGTCGTCGCCGACGAGCTGCACGCGGCTGCCGATCCGGTCGGTGAGGAGCTTCCAGCCCTCCCAATCATCCTCCGACATGCCGTCCTCGATGGAGAGAATCGGATAGGCCTCGGTCAGCTTGGCGAGGTAATCGACCTGGGCTTCGATGGAGCGGGTCTGGCCCTCGCCCTCGTAGCGGTAGGCGCCGTCCTTGAAGAACTCGGTCGCGGCGCAGTCGAGCGCCAGCACTACGTCGCTGCCGGGCTTGAACCCGGCGGCATTGATCGATTCCATGACGAAATCGAGCGCGGCCTCGGCCGACGGCAGGTTCGGGGCGAAGCCGCCCTCGTCGCCGACATTCGTGTTGTGGCCGGCCTTCTTCAGGGCGCTCTTGAGGGTATGGAAAATCTCGGCGCCCATCCGCACCGCGTCGGAGAGCGAGGTGGCGCCGACCGGCATCACCATGAATTCCTGGAAGTCGATCGGGTTGTCGGCGTGGGCCCCGCCGTTGACGATGTTCATCATCGGCACCGGGAGCACCCGGCCCTGCACGCCGCCGACATAGCGGTAGAGCGGCAGGCCGGCGGTCTCGGCTGCCGCTTTGGCGACCGCGAGCGAGACCCCGAGGATGGCGTTGGCGCCGAGCCGCGCCTTGTTGGGGGTGCCGTCGAGCGCGATCATCGCCTCGTCGACGGCGACCTGATCCTCGGCATCCATGCCGCCGATCGCGTCGAGGATTTCGCTCTGTACCGCATCGATGGCCTTGAGCACGCCCTTGCCGTTGTAGCGGCTCTTGTCGCCGTCCCGCAGCTCGACCGCCTCATGGGCGCCGGTGGAGGCGCCGGAGGGGACCGCGGCGCGACCGAAGGAGCCGTCCTCCAGAAGGACATCGACCTCGACGGTGGGGTTGCCACGGCTGTCGAGAATTTCGCGGGCGGCGATATTGGTGATCGCGGTCATGAGCGCTCCTTGGCGGCGCGTCGCGGCGGGGTCGTCTCGCGGATGCCGTTCGAGGCCCGCGCGTCCTGCGACGCTCTGCGTTGCGGGCTTATCCGCCAACCTCGGGATACGGGCAAGCACCCGGCCGGCTCCAAGGGTCAAACAGCTTTCACAAAATCCGTCCGGCACCATAATTTTTTTGGGTGGCACAGCGCCCGGGAGCGGCCTCTGGTCCGGTTCGGTTGATCGGGGAGAATCCCTGGCATTCTCCCGGCGCCATAGGCGCAACGGCGGTTGCCGGGTATAGGCCCCTATGGATTCGATCGAGACCCACGCCAAGCAACTCGGACAGCAGACGCCGCTGCCGGCCTCGCCCGAGGCCGCGCAGCTCGACCGCGTGCCCAACCCTCACGCCGATACCGATTACCTCGCCCGCTTCACCGCGCCGGAATTCACCTCGCTCTGCCCGGTGACGGGCCAGCCGGATTTCGCGACGCTCGTCATCGACTACGTGCCGGATCGCTGGCTCGTGGAATCGAAATCGCTGAAGCTCTACCTCGGCGCCTTCCGCAACCACGGCGCCTTCCACGAGGATTGCACCGTCGGCATCGGGCGGCGGCTCGTCGAACGGCTCGAACCGCGTTGGCTGCGCATCGGCGGCTACTGGTATCCGCGCGGCGGCATTCCGATCGACGTGTTCTGGCAAACGGGTGAGCCCCTGAAATCCGTCTGGCTGCCGGACCAGGGGGTCGCGCCCTATCGCGGCCGGGGCTGAGCGACCGCGCCTGGGCCGTCAGTGCTGCTCGGCCAGCACGCGGACGGTGCGCGCGATGAAGCGCTCCTGTGCCTCGATCGGCCCGCCATGGATGACGGCGACGGCTTCCAGCATCCGCTCCAGATCATCGCGCTCGGAGGCGGCGAGCTTGTCCCGCAGAAGCGGCGCGAGGTGATCGACGGCCGTGTTGGCGTCGGCGGCCTGGGACGCGGCGTGACGGATATAGGCCATGCGCGTCCCGTGGTCGTCGTCGGGCGCGGTGATTGTTCGCATCTCGGCCTCGATGGCCGCCTCCTGCTCCGGGGTGGGGGTGCCGCGGGCGAGGGCCACGAGCATCATCAGCACGCCTGCCGCGTCGGCCGGATCGCGGATCGCACGCAGCGGCGCGGCTCGGAAGGCGGCCTCGCTCTTCGCTCGCAGCTTCGCGTTGCGTCGGTCGCCGAGGACGTGGTCGAGCTGCGCCATCCCGTTGCCGTAGATGAAGTAGTACATCAGCCCGGTCATGAACGCCCCGACGACGGCTGCGATGACAGGCATGATTCCCCCTAAACTGTTGCGATGCGGTAGCGTGTCGCATCGGCGGCGGGGGTGCAATCCCAGCGTGTCTTCCGATTCTCGTTTGCCGCGGATTCTCGTTCGATCTCAGGCGTCGCCGGGCATGAAAAAGGCGGCCGGTTGCCCGGCCGCCTGTTCACGTCAGAGAAGGCTCCAGCCTCAGTAGCCGTAGTCGTAATAGCCGCCGCCGTAGGCCGGACGGCCGTAGTAGCTGTCGCGGGCATAGGCGTCGCGCGCCGCGCCGGCGGCGATCGCGCCGGCTGCGAGACCCGCAATACCGAGGCCCACGGCCGCGCCGGTGCCGATGCCGCGGCGGCGACCGCCGTAATAGGCGCGCGGGCCGTAGCCGCCGCCATGATAATGACCGTGATGGTGGCCGTAGCCGCGGCCGTAGGGGCGCGCATCGGCGGATGTGGCGGTGAGCGTGCCGACGGAGATCAGGGCGGCGGTCACAAGGGCAAGCTTACGCATAGCGTCCTTTCCAATCCAGAAGCGTCTTGGCGGTCAAACACCCGAGCTTTGCCGGAAGTTCCCGCGCGCTCCGATCAGGGTCGAAGTCTCACGCGGAGCCGCGTTGTTCTCGATTGCAGCCGAATATCCCCCCGGTCGCCTGAATGAAATCTGAAGCCGGTGCGTCCACGCCGGCCTACGCCTTGGCGAGACGATCGAACGCCATGAGCGTCTCGATCAAAGCGGGCAAGTCGGCCAGCGCCACCATGTTCGGCCCGTCGGAGGGCGCGCGGTCGGGATCGGGATGGGTCTCGATGAACACGCCCGCCACGCCGACCGCCACCGCGGCGCGGGCGAGCACCGCGACGAACTCCCTCTGCCCGCCGGAGGTGGCGCCCTGCCCGCCCGGCTGCTGCACCGAGTGCGTCGCGTCGAACACCACCGGTGCGCCGCCGGTGACGCGGGCCATGATCGGCAGCGAGCGCATGTCGGAGACGAGTGTGTTGTAGCCGAAGGAGGCGCCGCGCTCGGTGACGATGACGTTGGGGTTGCCGGCCTCCGTCACCTTGGCCGCGACATGGGCCATGTCCCAGGGCGCGAGGAACTGGCCCTTCTTGACGTTGACCGCCCGCCCGGTGGCGGCGGCGGCGAGCAAGAGGTCGGTCTGGCGACAGAGGAAGGCCGGGATCTGCAGGATATCGACGGCTTGCGCCGCCCGCGCACAGTGCTCGGCCTCGTGCACGTCGGTGAGCACGGGAAGCCCGAGGCTCTCGCGGATCTCGGCGAAGACCGGAAGCGCCTCGTCGAGGCCGACGCCCCGGGCGGTGCGGCCGGAGGTCCGGTTGGCCTTGTCGAAGGACGACTTGAACACGAGGCCGATGCCGAGCTTGGCCGCCATCTCCTTGAGAGCGGCAGCGATCTCGAGGGCATGGGTTCGCCCTTCGAGCTGGCAGGGGCCGGCGATCAGCGCCAGCGGCAGATGGTTGGCGAAGGCAACGCCGCCGGTCTGGACGACGGAACCGGAAGTCTGTGCGGTCTCGGGCATGGCGCCCGCTCTAGCCCGGCCGGGCCGTGCGGGAAAGACCGCGGCGGGGCCGGTCCGCCGCCAGGCGGCACAGGGTGCCGACACCGAAGCCGTCCGGCCGGTCGCCGGGATCGCAGCGGATCACCGCGCCCCCGACGCGGCCGATCTGCGGCGCGCCGGTGAGCAGGCTGTCCTGGTGCACGCGTTGGGCAAGTGTCTCGACGGAATCGGCCGGTGCGCCGGCCAGCGTCCGCGCGGCGAGCCCGATCAGGACAAAGAACCCGCGCGGCGGCTCGCGGAGATTCGAGCGGAACGCGAGCCGCCGCGGCGTCGCACAATCGAGGCTCATCCGGTCGGCGTCGGCGGCGCGGAACACGACGGCGGCGCCGCTGCGTCCGGCCAGGGCGACGCCCGTTCCCCGGATCAACCGTACGGTCAGCCCATCGCAGGAATCCGCGTGCGCCGCCGTGCCGAGGGCGAGAACGAGGCCAAGGCCGGCGAAAAGGGCGCGCAGGGTCATGCCGCGACCCATAGCACGGGCGCGCCGTTCAAGCCGCTTCACCGAGCATGGCGCGTCGTTGCCGGTCCAGCTCTTCGCTGTAGCGCTTCAGCGTGTGGCTCTCGGTCAGCAACCCGATCACGCGGCGGCTCTGCCGATCGCTGAGCACGGCGAGTTCTTCGCTCTCGGCCTCGTCGAAAGCTTCGGCGGCCTGCTTGACGGTCATGTCGGCCAGCAGAAACGACCCCGGGTAACGCACGACGTCGGCGAGGTGCGGCGTCACCCCACCATTCTCGGCCGCACGCGCATGGGCCTCCGGCACGAGGACGATTCCGGCATAGCGATCGTGCTCGTCCACCACGACCACCCGCGACGGCGAGCCGAGGGGATGCGCGCGCAGGAACGTCGCCATCGGCGTGTCGAGGGAAACCGGCCGGATGTCCTTGCGCATCATCCGCCCGACCGTCAGGGAGCGCATCCAGCCGACATCGTGGGCGCTGCGGATGCTTTCGCCGCGCAGGTGGAAGCGCCATGTGGCGAAGGAGTAGCCGAAGGTCTTCCGCACCGTGAGCGAGGAGGCGATCACCGAGGCGAGCACGAGCCCGGTCACGGGGAAGCTGCCCGTCATCTCCAAGGCGAGGAAGGTCATGGTGAGCGGGCCGCCGACGATGGCGACGGCGAAGGCGCTCATGCCGATCACGGCATAGCCGACCGGCGCGAGGCCGAACCCCTCGAAGCCTGGCCAGACCAGCGGCGCCAGCCCGGCGAACAGACGGCCCACCAGCGCGCCGAGGAACAGCGAGGCGAAGAACAGGCCGCCGCGAAAGCCCGATCCGATCGACATCGCGGAGGCCGCGGCCTTGGCGACGATGAGGCCTGCGAGCGCACCGAGCCCGGCCGCCGCCTCGGGCGCGAGGGTGATGTGGAGCGCGCCGTGCCCGGCCGAGAGCACCTGGGGAGTCGTCGCGAGTGCGAGCCCGCCGACGCACAGGCCACCGAGGACGGGCCGCAGGGGCGCGGGCAGGCGCGAGGCGCGAAAGCCTTGCTCCACCAGCGTGACGCCGCGCATCAGCAACACCGCGAGGCCGGCGCAGACGAGACCGAGGACGAGGCAGGGCAGCGTGTCGCCCGCCCCCAAAGCCGTATTCAAAGTGGTATTTTTGGCCAGCGCCAGAGCGCCGACATCGACCAAGGCCGGCTGGGGGGCGAGCGCCCGCGCCACGAGGCTGCCGCACAGGGCCGCGACGACGACGGGGGCGAGCGTCGCGATGGTGTAGGTGCCGATGATGAGTTCGAACGCGTAGAAGGCGCCGGTCAGTGGCGAGCCGAACGCGGCGGCAATGGCGGCTGCCGAGCCGCAGCCGACCAGGGTGCGCAGGTCGGAACGCCGCATTTCGAAGGCGATGCCGAGCCGCGAGGCGATCCCCGCCGCGACCTGGGTGTAGCCGGCCTCAAGCCCGACCGAGGCGCCGCAGCCGTTCGAGACCACGTTCTGTGCCGCCACGTCGAGAGAGCCGCGCAGCGACATCCGCCCACCGTGCAGTGCGTTGGCCTCGATCGGATCGACCACCGCGCGCTTGGCCTTGCCCCGCCCCCTCGTCGAGATCAGGAGCAGGAGGCCGAGGATCGCGCCGCCGAGCGCCGGAGCCAGGAACGGGGCCCCCATCAGCCCCTCGGTCGGAAGATCCGACAGGCTGCTGAGGCGCTGGCCCGCGGGAAGCCGATAGAGGATTTCGCGCAGGAACTGGCTGGCGCCGCTCATGGCGACGACGACGAGCCCCCCGATGCATCCCGTGACCGCGGCGAGCCCCACGAGGGCGATCTCGTTCCCCCGCACCCAGGCCCGAAGTCGCACCGGAGCCTGGACGAGCGGGGCGGTGGTGGGCGGAGACGGAGACGGGCTCATCGCACTCGCGGAGGCTGGGTCCGGATCGCAGGCCATAGCGGCCATGCGCCCGCCGTCTAGCATCGGTGGATCGAGGGTGCGAACCGTGAAGAGGTGCCGTCAAGGCGCTTGAAATGCCGCGAGCCTCGGGATAAGTCCCCCCTCACGTGCCGCCGTAGCTCAGTTGGTTAGAGCACTAGATTGTGGATCTAGGGGTCCCCCGTTCGAGCCGGGGCGGTGGTACCATCGAATTTCGTATGGTTGGGAAGGGGTTGGCGCTGAGCCGGCCCCTTCTTCGTTTGGGCCCGGCCGATCGGTCGGCGCCTGTGACCCGATTGCGGGACGAGCCGGGCTTCCCCTGCCGCCACGAGCGAGCAGGGGGCAGCGCCATGGCATCAGGTGGCGATCACCGGCTTGGCGATCGGCGAGCGCGTGAGCTGCTGGATTTCGCGCGGTGCCCGGCCGGCCTTCTGCGCGATTTCCGCTTCCTGCTCGGCGATGAGTTGACGCGCCGGCTCGTCGCCGTCGAGGCCACCGAGGATTTCCATCGGGACACGCCGGTTCGAGGCGCGTGTGCCGTCTTCGAAGACAACGTCGAAGAGAACGAAGCCGCGCTGCTGCGGGAGGGATTTGGTGCGTTTAGACATGCCCGCTGATAGGCGGCCTTCAGCGGAAAGAGCAATGGCGACGGACGCATGCGGGGTCGCACCCGGCGCCCGGCCCGGAAAGGCTGCGATGAACGAGTGGGTGCACCTCGAAACCAGCGACGTGCCCGGCGGCGGCAAGAGCCTCGCCTTGATGCAGCGCGGCGGTGAATTCTCCATCGTCGTCGGCAACATCGAACTGATGAACAGCACGCGCGGCACCTCGGAGGAAGCGCTGGCCTCGCTGACCTGCGCGCGGCTGACGGACCGGCCGGCGCCGCGCATCCTGATCGGCGGCCTCGGCATGGGCTTCACGCTTCGCGCCGCTTTGCGGGAGCTGGGTCCGGACGCGCGCATCGTCGTCGCCGAACTCGTGCCGGCTGTGGCTGCCTGGGCAAGGGGACCGCTCGCTTCCATCTTCGCCGGCTGCCTGGATGATCCACGCGTCGAGCTGCGCGAGACGGACGTGACCCGCCTGATCCAATCCGAGGCTGCCGGGTGGGATGCGATCCTTTTGGATGTGGATAACGGCCCCGAGGGTCTGCTGCGACGCGCGAACAACCGGCTCTACGACGAGTGGGGCCTGAAGCGGGCGCAATGGGCGCTCAAGCCCGGCGGCACGCTCGGGGTCTGGTCGGGGACGCCCGACCGGAAGTTCAAGGCGCGGCTCCAGCGTCTCGGTTTCACCGTCGCGGAGGTTCGTCGGCCGGCCAGCGGTTCGAGCGGTCCCCGCCATGTCATCTGGCTCGCAACGCCGCCCTGACGGTTCGGTGAGCGGCTTGCGCGGAACGAGATTCGCGCACCGGGCCCGAATCGTTCGGCCCCGTGCGCGATGTCGTGTCGCTCGTCCGGGCGACTGCCGAGCTCACCTGTGGGTCAGCGGTCCGCCTTCTCGCCCGCGGCGGTGAGATCGAGGCAATGCTTGGTCGTCGGGCCGATCCGTTCACGCACCCGACGCGCCATCGCCTCTTCCTCCTGCAGGGATTGGCGGAAGCCCGTCAGGCTACCGCTCGGCACACAGCTCACATGGCCGAGCACGGCCAGGTCTTTCGACTGGCTGCGCTTCAGCTCTTGTGTCAGGGAAATTGCCGTGTGCGCGCCTTGTTCAGCAGAAACTTGCGCCGATCGCGTCGCCGTTCAGGCCGCGTTGCGGCCGAGTGCCGTCACCAATTCACGAATCGTGGCCGAGGGGACAGGGCGGCTGAACAGGTAGCCTTGACCCTCGTCGCATCCTTCGAGCCGAAGCTGGTCGAGTTGGGCCTCGGTCTCGATTCCCTCCGCCGTGGTCGTGATGCCGAGGCTGCGGCCGAGGCCGACCACGGAGCGCACGATCAGCCGCGCATTGCCGGGCTCGGCGAGGTTGCGCACGAAGGACTGGTCGATCTTGATCTTGTCGAAGGGAAAGCTCTGTAGGTAGCTCAACGACGAGAAGCCGGTGCCGAAATCGTCCATCGCCACCCGCACGCCCAGACGCTTCAGGGTGTGGAGCGTCGCCAGCGTCGTCACGCTGTCGTTGAGCAGGACCGATTCGGTGATTTCCAGTTCCAGCCGATGCGCCGGCAACCCGCTCGCGGCGAGCGCATCCATCACCGCCCGGACGACCGCCGCGTTCTTGAACTGCGCGGCGGAGACATTGACGGCGACGCCGATGCCAGCGGGCCAGCTCGCGGCCTCGCTGCAAGCCTTGCGCAGCACCCATTCGCCGATTTCGCCGATGGTGCCCGTCTCTTCCGCCAGGGGGATGAAATCCGCGGGAGAGACATAGCCGCGCTCGGGGTGCCGCCAGCGCAGCAGCGCTTCGCAACTGGAGATCCGCTGCCGGTCGAGCTTGACGATCGGCTGGAACACGAGTTCGAACTCGCCGTTGCCCACGGCCTTCCTGAGATCGCTTTCCAGGGCCCGGCGCTTGCGCAGCTCGACGTCCATCCCCTCGTCGAAGAATGACCAGCAGCCCCGTCCGGTCGCCTTGGCGCGGTAGAGTGCCAGATCGGCGCTCTTCAGCAGCTTCTCCGGGCTCGTTCCGTGTTCCGGTGCGAGCGAGATGCCGATGCTGATCCCCACCGTCACGGTGTGCCCGTCGAGGAGGAAGGGCTGCTGGAAGGCGGTGATCAGGCGCTTGGCCAGGGCGCTCGCATCCCGCCGCGCATGCGCGCCGGCCTGGACGCCGGCTTGGACGATGGCGAACTCGTCGCCCCCCAGACGCGCCACGAGGTCGGTGTCGCGCAGGCAGCCTTGCAGCCGCTCCGCAACGCTGCGCAGCAACCCGTCGCCGATGGGATGGCCGAGCGTGTCGTTGACTTCCTTGAACCGGTCGAGATCGAGGCAGAGCGTGGCGAAGCCGGCACCGGCTCCCTCGACGAGATGCGCGGCGGCCTCTTCCAGGCGCTCGCCGAAGACCATGCGGTTGGCAAGCCCCGTCAGCGCGTCCTTGCGCGCCATGGTGATGATCCGCGCTTCCGCTTCGTAGCGCTGGGTGACATCCTCGTAGGTGGCGATCCAACCACCCTCCGCCGTCGGCTGCTGCTTCAGCGCGACGATACAATCCGTCCGGATCGGGCAACAGAGCGACGCGCTCAACCCGTGTTGAAGCAGGGCCTCCTGTTCGATGAGAAGATCGATTGCGCGGCCGCTATCGGACGAGGCTTCGACGAGGCGGGCCACGTCGCGGATGCTCATGCCCGGCCGCAGCGCGGCGGCATCGACGCCGAACATATCGCAAAAGCGGCGATTGTAGACGAGGAGGCCGCCTTCGGCATCGTAGAGGCAGAGCCCCTGGAGCATGTTGCTGAGAGCCGCGTCGAGCTGCGCATTGCTGCGCTTGAGCTGATCCTCCTGCTCCTTGAGCAGGGACACATCGCTGCAGACGGCGACGAACCCGCCCTCTCGTGTGGGACTGCGGCTGATGCGCAGCCAGCGCCCGTCGGCGGCATGCGTCTCGGCGGTCAGGGTGGCGTTGCCGGGCATGGCGAGCAGGGCATCGGCGACGGCCGAACCCCGCGCGTCCGAGAGATGGCGATGGCCGGACTCGGCCTCATCGATCCCGAGCAAGGCTGCCGCCCGCGCGTTCGCGAGCACGATGCGGCCCCCGGCATCGACGACGACGATCCCTTCGATCGACCCCTGCACCGCGTCGGCCAGCAGGCTTTGGGCGGAGCGGCGCTGAGCGACCTCCTCCTGCATCATCGCCGCGATGTTGTCGCGCATGACCGCCATGGCGCGCAGCAGGACACCGAACTCGTCGTCGCCGCCCTCGGGCACTCGGACGGTCAACTCACCGGCGGCGATGCGGCTCGCGACCGTCGAGGCGTCGGCCACCGGCCGAACGATCTGCCGCAACAGAAGCAAGGCGACGATGCCCGAGAGAACGATTGCGAGCGAGGTCGCGAAGATGCTGAGCCGCACGTCGCGGGCTACGTCCGCGCGAGCCGTCTGCCGATAGGAGAAGCCATCCCCGGCGGTGAAGTTGATCAGCAGGTCGATATGCTGCTCGGCCACCGCCGCGTGGGCGTCGAGCGCCTGCCAGACATCCGCCGTCTGCTGATCGGGGCCGAACTCCCTGCGGGCCGCCAGCCACTGCGTGACGGCGTCCTTTGCGGCGGCGGCTTCCCGCGTCGCACGCTCCGATTGGGCTCGGTCCGCCGCGATCTCCAGATCTTCCTCGAACGATTCCGTCAACGCCTCGATCCGCGCCTCGAGCGTGCGCCGCTCGGCGCTATCGCCCGCCAGGCGGGCTCGGGCGACTGCAGCCTGGAGCATCGCGAGGTCGGCCGCGGCGGCCCGGGCGTAATTGATCGCCATCAGAGAGCGGTCGTAGGTCTTATCGACCAGCGCACCCGTCGTCATGATGCCGAAGGCGGCGTAACCGCCGAGCGCCGCCGTGATCGCGCTCAGCATCAGGAAGGCGAGGAAGATGCGGCCGCGAATCGTGCGACCACCGCGCAGCACGGTCTCGAGGGCACTGCGCCCCGCAGAAAAGCCAATGGGTTGGCGTGTAAGACTCATCGGGCAAACGCTCGCTTTTCGCAGCCAGCATGTCCGACAATCGTTAAGGTAATCTACGACGCCAGCGATTTCGGTAGCATACCCCTTGAATTCGGTGATGCCGTTAAGGCGAACGCAACTTCATAGATGCTCATTTGAGATGATCGAGTGCGCGGGGGCGTCCTCGAAATAGAGGAGACGGGCATGACGGATGCGTGCCGGATGAGAAGTGTCCCCACGCCGCGGCGCACAGGTTCAGTCCTGTTGCTGACATTCCTCATCGCATCCGGAACGGCGCTTGCGCTGGCGGGCGATACGGCGTCCCACCGCGTCACGCAGAAGGGCCGATCCTTCGCACCGGGGGCGGTCTCCCTGCTGGCTGGCGAGGCCATCGCGATCGTGAACGACGACGGTGAACTCGTCCATCACGCCTATCTCGAAAATCCGGACTTCAGCTTCGACACGGGCGAGCAGATTCCGGGCAGCAAGACCGTCGTCTTCTTTCCGAAACCGGGGCAGTTCACGATCCTGTGCGGCATTCATCCGAAGATGAAGCTCGCGGTTTCGGTGAAGTAAAGAAGCGCGGAGCAACGGGAGGCTGAGCGCAATCGATATGCTACCGAGGCTATCGGCCTATCAAGCTATCTAAATTCGAACCGACAGGGGTCGCTCGCAACAATGTTATGTTCTTTCCTTAACCAAAATTAAAGCCAAAGCCCCAAAGATCGGATCGATCGAGGTTCGAATGGCTTGGAAATTCGTGGAGGGCGCCACAGTCCTCCTGACGATCCTTTTGGGAGGCTGGGCGATCGCGACGAACGGCGAGCCCGACCGTTCGGCTGCGCTCGCCGCGTACCGCCGCCCGGCCGCAATCCCCTTCCCCGACGACAACCCGTATCAGGCCGTCAAGGCCGAACTCGGCCGCGCGCTGTTCTTCGAGCCTGTTCTCTCACGGGAGAGCGACCGCACCTGCGCCACCTGTCACGTGCCGGGGCAGGACTGGACCGACTCGAATCCGCGCGCCCCGCGCAGCGACGGCGGTTTCATGGATTTCCGCACGCCGACGCTGCTCAACGTCGCCTGGACCGATACGATCTATGGCTGGGACGGTAAGTTTCGCGGTCTCGAATCCGTGGCCCGCACACCGCTGACCGCCCCCGGCAACATGAACATGCCGCCCGAGGAGATGGTCCGGCGCCTCTCGGCCGATCCCAAATATGTCACGGCTTTCGACAAAGGGTTCCCTGGGCCCGCTCCGGACGGTGGGCCGATCACCCAGGAGCGCATCGAGCAGGCACTCGCCACGTTCCAGCGCCTGATCGTCTCCGGTCGGGCGCCGTTCGACCGCTGGGTCGAGGGCGATGCGCGCGCGCTCGGTCCTGCCGCCAAGCGCGGCTTCGATCTGTTCAACGACAAGGCCAATTGCGCCGCGTGCCATTCGGGCTGGAACTTCACGGACGGCTCGTTCCACGACATCGGCGTCGCCACGGATGGCGCGATCGGCCGGGGGCGGTTCTTCCCGACTTCGACGGCTCTACGCCACGCTTTCAAGACGCCGACCCTGCGCAACGTCGCGCGGCGCCCGCCCTATATGCATGACGGTTCACTGAGGACGTTGTCCGAGGTGATCGACCTCTACGACCGCGGCGGCATCGACCGGCCGAGCCGGTCCCGCGACATCCGTCCGCTGCATCTGACGGCGCAGGAGAAGGCCGACCTCATCGCCTTCATGGAAACCCTCAACGACGACGGCGCCGAGGGGCCCGCCTACCAGCCGATCGGAGCCGAGCCACCGCGGCCGTGACGGATGCCGGGGGCGGCGCGCGGCGCGTCCGTCAGTAGTTGATGGTTGCGCGCAGACCCAGAACCGTGGCGTTACGCAGCCGGCGTCCGCGCTCATCGGCCAGACCGCCGCCGGGCCGCATGACATATTGGAGATCCGGCTGAAGGGTGAAGCCGGGAATCACTTCGGCCTGATACGTCGCCTCGAACACGGTCTCGCTGCTGCGCAGCGGCCCCGATCCGTCCGCGAAAACGCGTTGGTCGCGGTCGAAGGCGCGGGCGGCCGGGCTGATGCGGGAATGGATCATCCCGAGGCCCAACGTATCGTTGGGGCGGCCCTCGAACAGGCCTCGATAGGCCACGCCGGCATCGACGTAGAGATCGATCAGGTTGCGGTCGGCCGGCACGGCGGAGACCCGCAGGAAAGCCGAGGCACCCTCGTTCACGGTTCCGGGCTCGCGATAGATCGTCTGGTCGAGCATCGCGTAGAGACCCGCATTGCCGCGAAAGCGCCGGGCGATTCCGCTCGCCTCGGGATCGGCCAGGAGCCGCCCCCGGACTTCGTCGAGGCGGGGGCTGTCGAACCGGCCGAAATGGTACCAGCCGCCCAGGGTCGCGGTGCCGGGCAGCCGCTCGGCGCCGGGCAGGCTGGGATAGGCATAGGCCACCTCGCCGATCAGCAGTGCCGGATCGTTGACGCGGAAACTCGTGCCGGTGCGGTTGCGCCGTTCCGGATCGGTCTCGTCGCCGGCCGGCGTCCCCGCCGGGTCGCCGTTGAACAAGCCGCCCTGCAGCGAGAGTTCGGCGGTCGGCTCGTATTTCAGGCGGATGGCGGGTGTAGCCAACGGATAGATCGGACCGCCGCTCGGCATCACGACCGCACCGACATTCGGCCAGCCGAATCCGGCATTGATGAAAACCACCGCCGACTGGGCGATGGCGAACTCCGTGTCGGCCGAGACCTGGCCGATCTTCACCGAGAACCGGTCGTCGAAGAAGCGCTGCTCGATCCACAATTCGAACAGCCGGGTCGACGGCAAAGCCTCGATGCCGCTGACCGTCGTGAGGTTGTTGACGAAGCGCCGAGACAGGCCATGACCGTGGATCTGGAAGAAGTCGGTATGAAACCGGGCGCCGCTCCAGCCGGCGAGCTTATCGAGATCGATGTCGAGCGAGGCGTCCAAGCGACCGCCGAAGGTCGTCCCGTGCCGCAATCCGCCGGAGGCGCTGGAAAGCCCCTCGCCGATATAGGTGAGAACGTAGGTGACGCCCCGCGCCGCCAGCGCGGCACGCAGGCCGAACGGGTCGCCATAGGGGCCGAGCGCATCCTGGATCGAGCCCTCGTTCGTTACCGACACCTGATCCGATGTCCGCGATTGCGCGATCGCGGTCTGCGGGTCGCCGCCTGCGCCCGTCAGCGGAAGGCCGAGCGGCATGGGTGAGACGAGCGAGGGCAGCGATTGGGCACCAGCCGGGACCGGGGCGATGCCGAGCGGAGCGGACAGGGCGAGGACCGCGACGCCGCTCGCGAGGAGCCGGAGCGTTCGGGCCGCGCGGCGGCGTGTCGTTTCCGCTCTCACAGCATCGCTCGGCTCGGCACACAGGCGTGTTTCCGTAAGGTGGCGATCCCTCATGAGGGGCGGCCCGGTCGGGACATATCGGATGATATCCAAGCAGGCGCAAATGACAGCTCTGCGAAGCGCCGCCCTCGCTGCCGTCGTTCGATGGGGATCACCGCCCGTCAGAGCGGTTCGATCCCGAGCACCTTCATCCGCGAGCGCAACGTCGTCGGCTTGAGGCCGAGCAGCTCGGCCGCGCCGCCGGCACCGAAGACCTTTCCGCCACTGATGTGAAGCGCCGCCTCGATCTCGCTGCGGGCACGGGCGCGGCGCTCCTCTTCGGACAGCGGCCGGCCGAGAGTCTGCGGGCGCTCCGGCGCGGGCGCGACAGAACCGGTGCTGCGGGTTTCCGGCAGATCGAAGCGCAGGCGCCCGCGCTCGGCGAGAATCGCGGCGCGCTCGATCACGTTCTCCAACTCGCGCACGTTGCCCGGCCAATCGTAGCGGGACAGGCGGCGGGCGTCGGCCTCGGTCAGGCGCAGATCCGTCCGGTTGAGGCGCCGCGCGGCGGCCTTCAGGACATGCTGCGCGATCAGCGGCACGTCCTCGCGGCGTTCCCGCAGGGGCGCGGAGGTCAGGGGGAAGACGTTGAGGCGGAAGTAGAGATCCTCGCGAAAGCGCTCGCGGCGCACCTCCTCCTTGAGGTCGCGGTTGGTCGCGGCGATCAGCCGGATATCGACCGCGCGGGTGCGCTCCTCGCCGACCCGCTCGAACTGGCGCTCTTGGAGGACGCGAAGCAGCTTGCCCTGAAGGTCGAGCGGGATCTCTCCGACCTCGTCGAGGAACAGCGTGCCGCCGTCGGCGAGTTCGAACCGCCCGATCCGGTCGCGCAGAGCCCCGGTGAAGGCGCCCTTCGCGTGGCCGAAGAACTCGCTCTCGAACAGGTCGCGCGGGATCGCTGCACAGTTCACGCGGATCAGCGGCCGCTCGCGGCGGCGGCTTGCCTCGTGGATGGCCCGGGCGATCAACTCCTTCCCAGTACCGGATTCGCCGGCGACGAGAACGGTGGCATCGGTGCCTGCCACCACGTCGATCTGGCGCAGCAACGCCTCCATGGCCGGGCTACGCCCGATGATGCCCTGATGGTGGCTCTCGGCGCGGATTTCCTCCTTCAGGTAGGCGTTCTCCTGCTCCAGGCGCTCGCGCAGGGAATCGACTTCGGCCAGCGCGGCCCGCAATCGGGCCTCATCCTCACGGCGCTGGCTGACATCGCGAAACACGATCACCGCGCCAAGCAATTGCCCGCCCTCGCGGATCGGCGTCGAAGTGTACTCGACCGGAAAGCAGGTGCCGTCCTTGCGCCAGAACACCTCGCCGTCGACCTGATGCACGGCGCCGTCGCGGAAGGCCGCGTAGATCGGGCAGTCGTGATGCGGGTAATGCGCACCGCCCGCGCGGGTATGGTGCACGGTGGCGTGCATGTCTTTGCCGACGAGATCGGCCGAGGCCCATCCCAGCATCCGCTCCGCGGCCGGGTTGACGAAGGTGGTGATCCCGTCCGCGTTGACGCCGTAGATCCCCTCCCCCGCCGCGCGCAGGATCAGCCGGTTGCCGCGTTCGATGTCGCGAAAGATGCGCTCCATGCGCTGCCATTCCGGCAGGCCGGCGCGCATGTGCTCCTCGGCCTCCCGGTCGATGCGGCGGCGCTCGCGCTCCTCGAGATCGAAGAGGGTGACGAGGAGCCGCGTCGGCTCACCCGACAGCACGCAGCCGGAAAATTCGAGCCGCAACGGCTTGCCGGCGCCGTGGCACGGGGTGAGGGCGTGCGTCCACCATTGCCCCTCGGCGAGAACCGCCTGCGTGAACAACACGAGCGCAGGCCGCTGGTCGGGATGCAGGGCGCTCACCGGCATCGCCCGCAGGGCGGCGCGGTCGTGGCCGAGCAACCGGGCGGCCGCCTCGTTGGCGTCGTCGATTCGGTCCGTCAGGGGCTCGAACACCAGCATC